>NC_017219.1:314328-628657 GCF_000269965.1 Bifidobacterium longum subsp. infantis ATCC 15697 = JCM 1222 = DSM 20088 | reverse complement strand
CAAGGTGCTTTTGCTTGGGACCGAGGCGCCGCGATGACACGGAAATCCAGGGACGGGCGGCATCAAACGGGTCGTTCGGAACCCCCCCCGAAACCGGACGCATCGTTCCACAGTGTGTCATCACGGAATCCAAGCCCGGCAAAACGTTGAAATTGCAACGATAAGACAGGATAAGACACTTATATGGCTGAATTCGTATTTCAGATGATCAAGGCCCGCAAGTCTTACGGCGACCGCGTGATTCTCGATGACGTGACCCTGAGCTTCCTGCCCGGCGCGAAGATCGGCGTCGTGGGCCCGAACGGCATGGGTAAGTCCACCCTGCTGAAGATTATGGCCGGCCTGGAGACCGTGAGCAACGGCGAGGCCAGTCTGACCCCGGGCTTCACGGTCGGCATCCTGCAGCAGGAGCCGCCGCTGGATGACACCAAGACCGTGGGCGAGAACATCAAGATGGCGTTCGGCCCGATTGCCGAGAAGGTCGCCCGATTCAACGAGATCGGTGAAGAAATGGCCAACCCGGACGCCGACTTCGACGCGCTGATGGAAGAAATGGGCAAGCTGCAGACCGAGATCGACGCCGCCGACGGCTGGGACCTCGACTCCCAGCTTGAGCAGGCGATGGACGCCCTGCAGTGCCCCGATCCGGACACCCCGGTCAACGTGTGCTCCGGTGGCGAGCGCCGCCGTGTGGCCCTGTGCAAGCTGCTGCTTGAGGCCCCGGACCTGCTGCTGCTCGACGAGCCCACCAACCACCTGGACGCCGAATCCATCCTGTGGTTGGAGCAGTTCCTGCACCAGTACAAGGGCGCCGTCATTGCCGTCACCCACGATCGTTACTTCATGGACAACGTGGCCGAATGGATCTGCGAGGTCGACCGCGGCCACCTGTACCCGTACAAGGGCAACTACTCCACATACCTGGAGACCAAGGCCAAGCGTCTGGAGATTCAGGGCGCCAAGGACGCCAAACTCGCCAAACGCCTGAAGAACGAGCTCGACTGGGTACGCTCCTCGCCCAAAGCCCGCCAAGCCAAGAACAAGGCCCGCCTGGAACGTTACGACCAGATGGAGAACGAGGCACGCAACAACAAGAAGCTCGACTTCTCCGAGATTCAGATTCCGGCCGGCCCGCGCCTCGGTTCCACCGTGCTTGAAGCCAACCATATCCATAAGGCGTTCGGCGATCGCGTGCTCATCGACGACCTGTCCTTCACGCTGCCACGCAACGGCATCGTCGGTGTGATCGGCCCGAACGGCGTGGGCAAGTCCACGTTGTTCAAGACCATCGTCGGACTCGAACCGCTGACCAGCGGCGAACTGAAGATCGGCGATACCGTCAAGATCAGCTACGTGGATCAGAACCGTGAGGGCCTGGACCCGAACAAGAACCTGTGGGAGGCGGTGTCCGGGGGCCTCGACTTCATCGAGGTGGCCGGTGTGGAGGTGCCGACCCGCGCCTATGTGGCCAGCTTCGGCTTCAAGGGCGCCGATCAGCAGAAGCTGACCGGTGTGCTGTCCGGTGGTGAGCGCAACCGTCTGAACCTGGCCCTGACCCTGAAGCAGGGCGGCAACCTGCTGCTGCTCGACGAGCCCACCAATGATTTGGATGTCGAGACTTTGGAATCCCTCGAAAACGCACTGCTCGAGTTCCCGGGCTGCGCTGTGGTGATTTCCCATGACCGTTGGTTCCTTGACCGCGTCGCCACGCACATCCTCGCGTGGGAGGGCGATGACGACAACCCGGCCAAGTGGTACTGGTTCGAAGGTAACTTCCAGGCCTACCAGGAGAACAAGGTGGCCCGACTCGGCGAGGACGCGGCCCGTCCGCACCGCCTGCACAAGAAGCTTGTGCGCGGCTGAGATACGCCGGCATTAGTGCCACAACACGCTTTATACGTCGAAAGCCGTCCCTCAGGGGCGGCTTTCCCATAATTGCCCCATGACTGCCCCGCCCCGCATCCCATAAAATCCCACAGTCACCTACGGCAACGCACCGGCAACACACCGGCAGTGCAGCAGCAACGTAGCGGCAACGCACCGCATAACCAACCGTTTACCTTCCAAACAGTCTCGTTACATTTCGCTCCCGGAACTCTTAACCCCCACCGGATAGACTGCCAACCATAGGTTGGAATACGATAACCGAATATCGAACACAGCAGAACAGGAATCGAGGAACGCCATGGCTCAGGCAACCACCGTAACTCCATTGGACCATCTGGTGAAGGTGCTGAAGTTGGGCGAGCCTTCCGCTTACCGCAATCACACATACATCAATGGCGAGAGTATGTACTTCCCCACTGGCCGCGTCTACGGTGGCCAGGTCATCGCCCAGTCGGTGATCGCCGCGTCCAAAACAGTAGGCCCTTCACGCCTGCCGCATTCGGTACATGGCTATTTCATTGCCGCCGGCGATATTCGTCAAGACCTGCTGTTTGACGTCGAGAACCTTCGCGACGGCCGCTCGTTCTCCGCTCGTCGGGTCAACGTCACCCAAGCCGAGGGGTCGATTCTCACGGCCATCGCCTCCTTCCAGGAGACCGGTCAGGAGGGTGTGGAATTTGCCGATCCGATGCCGGAAAACCTGCCCGATCCCGAAACGTTGACTTCCGCCAAGGAGCTCATGCGCCCGTATGCCGCACAGTCGCCGTTCGCCAATTACTATGCCGAGAAATCGCCGTTCGATATCCGCCACGTGACGCCGACCGTGATGCTGCGCGCGGACAAGGATTCCGCCGAGCATGATTCCGGCAAGCAGATGGTGTGGATGAAGGCCGATGGCCACGTCGATGTGCCGCAGGTCATGCATCGTGCGATGCTGGCACTCGGCTGCGATCAGGTGATGATGGAACCGGTGCTGCGCCGCGCCGGACTGTCGATTTCCACACCGGGCATTTCCTATGCGTCCATCGACCATTCGATGTGGTGGTATCAGGATATCGATATCAACGAATGGCATTTGTATGTGCAGGATACGCCTATCGCCGCGCACGGGCGCGGACTCGGCATCGCCAAAGTGTATGCGCAGAATGGCGACTTGGTGGCGGCCATCGCTCAGGAAGCTATGGTTCGCGTGCCGCAGGAATAGTGGGAATCGGCTTGGCCGATGGTGTGGTTTTTTCTTCTTCTCTCCCCCAGTCGGCTACGCCTACAGCCCCCTCGTCAGAGGGGGCTTATCACGGATTATCTTTTGTAGGCCTGGGCTATGTCGCTACGGCGCTTGGCTTCCTTGATTTTCGGGTTTTCGGGGCCTTCGTTCGGCGGTAGCTGGCACAACCATTCGCCGATAATGCCGATGATCATGTCGGCGATGCACACCACGGCCGCGATTGCGCACTCGGTGACGGCGTGTGCATAAAAATCCGCCTCAATATGGCTCAGGCTCATCACAATCTGACCGCCATACCAGCCGGCAAGCGTTGCGCCCGCCAATCCCAGTGCCTTAGACAGCACCAGCGTATACACCGCGATAGTGGGATTGATGAAGCTATGCGGACGCTTCTTGGGGTCGGTATTCGCGTATTTATGCACTTGCAGGGCCAAGATCAGCACGATAACGCCCAGCACGGCCAGCAATCCGGTCACAATCCGAGGCGCACCAATCAGTGACAGTCCCGAGCTTTCGCCGTAGGAGGCCAGACCGATACCCGCCAACAGGCCCAGCACGGCACCGATCATATACTGCCACCATGCTGTTCGCCGTGTTTTCATGTCCGGCCTCCTTATCGTTGCGTTGCTGTTTGCTGTTTGCGAACGGCCCTCGCTCCTGGGCTGCTCATCTTGATTTGGTTTTCGTCACTGCCGTGCCCGGCTGTTCGAGGTCAGATACCGGTCCGTCACCGTCTGGTTTCTAGCCTACCGTTCGTAACTGGTTCTGCCATCAGTTCAACTGTTCGACAGTATCCAGTTGTCCGATAGCAATCCGACCTGTCCGGCATCCGGTGCCATGGCCAAAAGGAAGGCCACCGGGTCGCCGCCCAGAGTAGCATTCGGGTCCATATCCAGCCAAGGTGCCAATACCGACGCATGGTTACGGGCCGACGGCCAAGGAATGCTGCAGTTGGGCTCGTCGGAAGTCACGCCCTCCATGTCAACAAGGTCAAGGTCGACTGCCAGATCATGAACGCTTTCGATGCTGCCCAATACGGCAATCAGGTCGGCGGGCGGCAACTTGGTTTCGATTTGGATGACCGCGCTCATCGCGTCCGGGCCGTCGAAATGGCTGACATGGTAGAGCGGCGAAATGCCCTGTACCTGATTGCCAGGAACACTGTCGATGGAAACGATGGTTTCACGGAACAGCCGTTCGGCATCCTGCGAGGTGGAATCCAGCGAAATAATCGCCTTGCGTGAGACGGGTGCCGACTCCGACGCGGATTCTTGCTTGACTGCATGCCCGCCGAGCATCCAGTCTTCGCTCTCGAGCTGCACGGCGTTACGGTCCGGCGCGGTGGCCAGCAAATCGGCTACAGGCCCCTCATGGGCTCCGGCGAGTTTGGCGTTCGGATTCAATGCCAACCAAGGAGCCAGCACAAACGCACGCTGCCAAGCACGCGGATGGGGCAATGCCAGATCCGGATCCGCGCTGGTGATGCCATCAAAGTCGATAATGTCCAAGTCCAACGGCCTGGAATCCCAATGATTCTCACGAATTCGTCCATGGTTCGCTTCGATGTTTTGCAACGCGGCAAGCAATTCGTGGCTGCCCATTGTGGTTTCAAGCTCCACCACGGCGTTCAGGAAATCCGGCGTACCGTCGGCCATGCCCCACGCGGCCGTGCGGTAAAGCGGTGAGATACCAGTCACCTGTGTGCCAGGCAACGCGTCAATCTCCCGAACGGCGGCTCGCAAGGTGGATTCCACCTCGCCCACATTGCCGCCCAAGGCCACCACCGCGTTATGGATGGCATGCTCTTCAGCAGTACGTCCATTATCGGTGGCACGCACGCGCGAGATGGAGACCGATACATCTGCAAAAGCCACGACGATGGGTGCGTGAGGCTTGTGCACGGTGACGTCGATGGAGGCGACGGCCGGCGCATCGGCAAGAATCTCGTCCGCGATACGTTGGGCCAGACGCTCGATCAGGTCCACATGAGGGCCTTCGATGACAGCCGTGATGTCCTTGGCCACACGGCCGTAATCGATGGTGTCGTTGAGATCGTCGGATTGACCGGCTGCGGCCAGATCAAGGTGCAGGGTGACATCCACGACGAAGGTTTGTGGCCGTTCGTGTTCGAAGGCGAGCACACCGTGGGTGCCGTTGGCATGTACGCCGGTAAGTGTGATGGTGTCCATTGGTAAGGCTTTCTGCTCAAATGCTCCCCTCAGTCGCCTTCGGCGCCAGCTCCCCTCGCCCGAGGGGAGCCAAGGCCTAGAAGCAACCAAAACAGGGAGCCAGGGGGATCATGCGTATTCGCGCCAGGTGTTGCCGGCGATGACGGCGGCGCGGCTTTTGGCCACGTCGTGTACGCGCACGGCCCATGCGCCATGTTCGGCGGACAGGGCGGACAAGGCTGCGGTCACGTCATCGCGCTGGGACATGATCGGCCCATCAGCACCGGCAGCGCCCGCCTCGGTAAGCATCGCCGAGATGAAGCGTTTGCGGGACTGGCCGATCAGCACCGGATATCCAGTGGCGCGGAAGGACTCGAGTCCGGTCAGCAGCGGCAGGTTGTGCTCGATGCCAGGCTTGGAGAAGCCCAGGCCCGGGTCGATGATAATGCGCTCAGGCTTTACGCCGGCGGCCAGCACACCGTCGACTTGGCGCATGAGTTCGTCGTGTACGTCGGTCAATACACCGCGCTCGTAGACGGAGGTGTCTTGATCGGGGTTCGCGCCCTTGGAGCCGGCGAGCCAACCGCGCCAATGCTGCACGATGTACAGGCAGTCGTGGTCGGCGACCACATGCGGCAGTTCGGCATCCAGCGTGCCACCGGAGACGTCGTTGATGATCTGGGCGCCCTCGCTCAGCGCAGCGGCGGCCACGGATGCGCGCGTGGTGTCGATGGACAGTATGGCACCGGCCGGAATCAATGTCTTGACGGCACCGGTGATGCGGGCCAGTTCGTCGGCCTCGGACACGCGCTTGGCGCCGGGGCGCGTGGATTCGGCGCCGATGTCGATGATGGCCGCGCCGGCGGCCATCATGTCGCGCCCGTGTTGGGCCGCCTTGGCCGGGTCCAGCCACAGGCCGCCGTCCGAGGACGAGTCCTCGGTGATGTTGAGCACGCCCATCACCATGGTGCGCGTACTGTCATGCAACGCCTGCAAATCAGTCATAGGTTATTTCCCCTTCGTTGTTTCCCTTCGCTCCCCTCAGAGAGGGGAGCCTAGGTTGCGTCACTTGTCAAGAATCAAGCTCATGGCTTCGGCTCGGGTGGCCGGATTGCGCAGCATGCCGCGCACCGCAGAGGTCACCGTGCGCGCGGAGGATTTCTTGATGCCGCGCATCGACATGCACAGGTGCTCGCATTCGGTCACCACAATCACACCACGTGCGCCCGCGTACTCGACCAGCGCGTCGGCGATCTGCTGGGTCAAACGCTCCTGCACCTGCGGCCGGCGAGCATACACCTCGACCAGTCGGGCGAGCTTGCTCAGCCCCATCACCCCGTCCTTGGCGGGAATATAGCCCACATGGGCCACGCCATGGAACGGCAGCAGGTGATGCTCGCACACCGAATACAGTTCGATGTCCTTGACCAGCACCAGCTCGTCGGTATCCACGTCGAAGTGCTTCTCCAGCACATCGGCCGGGGAAGCCTGCAGACCGGCGAACAGCTCGCGGCACGCGCGGGCGATACGGTCAGGCGTTTCCACCAGTCCCTCGCGCTCGGGATCCTCGCCAATCGACTTCAGGAACAGGCGTACGGCTTCGCGCACGCCTTCCTCGTCGTATGAGGACTTCCCGTTTTCATTCATCTGATCCCTCCCAATCGTTTCGTTCACCATGTCATTGTCCACAACGACGTCGGCCCGGCCTGCGTACGTGAGAAACCACATGGACAGGTCGGGCCGAATCGTCATCGTGTCTACTCTTCCGGCTTCATGCCGACCGAGCGCTTGAGGCTTTCGGGAATCTCCACCGGCGGTTTGTCCGAGTCGGGGCGGCGGTCGTTGGACAGCCACACCGGGCGGACCGGCGCCTTCTTGATCGGCGCGAAGATCTCCGCAAGCTCCTTCTCGTTCAGAGTTTCCTTGACCAGCAGCTGGCGGACCAACTCATCGAGTATATCGCGGTTGTCGTTGATGATGGTCCACGCCTCGGTGTGGGCGGTTTCCACCAGCTTGAGCACCTCGTCATCAATCACTTCGGCGGTGCGGTCGGAGTATTTGCGCGGCTGCAGACCGTCCATCACGGTGGTCTGATCGTCGTCGGAACCCCACTTGATGGCGCCGAGCTTGTCGGAGAAGCCGTATTCGATCACCATCGTACGGGCGATGCTCGTAGCCTTCTCGATATCGTTCGAGGCACCGGTGGTCGGGTCATGGAAGACGATTTCCTCGGCGGTGCGACCGCCCATCGCGTAGGCCATCTGGTCGAGCAGCTGGTTGCGCGACTGCGAGTAGCGGTCGGAGGTCGGCATGACGGCGGTGTAGCCGAGGGCGCGGCCTCGCGGCAGAATCGTCACCTTGGTCACCGGATCGGTGTTGTTCAGGGCGGCGGCCACCAGCGCATGACCACCCTCGTGGTATGCGGTGTTGCGCAGCTCTTCCAGAGCCATGCCCTTGGACTTGCGCTTCGGTCCGGCCTGAACACGGTCGATGGCCTCGTCGATGGCGCGGTTGTCAATCAACTGGGCACCGGCACGGGCGCACAGCAGGGCGGCTTCGTTGAGCACGTTGGCCAGATCGGCACCGGTGAAGCCCGGCGTGCGCACGGCGACCATGTGCAGGTCGACGTCCGGCACGAACGGCTTGCCCTTGGCATGCACCCTCAGGATCGCCTCACGGCCTTCCAGATCGGGGGCCGCCACGCCCACCTGCCGGTCGAATCGGCCCGGACGCAGCAGGGCGGGGTCGAGCACATCGGGACGGTTGGTGGCGGCGATGATGATGAGGTTGGTGTCGTTGTCGAAGCCGTCCATCTCGACGAGCAGCTGGTTCAGCGTCTGTTCGCGTTCGTCGTGGCCACCGCCCATGCCGGAACCGCGCTTGCGGCCCACAGCATCGATCTCGTCGATGAAGATGATGGCGGGGGCGTTCTTCTTGGCCTCATCGAACAGGTCGCGCACACGGGAGGCACCGAGACCCACGAACATTTCGACGAAGTCGGAGCCGGCCATCGAGTAGAACGGCACGCCGGCCTCGCCTGCGATGGCTCGGGCCAGCAACGTCTTACCGGTGCCGGGAGGGCCGTACAGCAGCACGCCGCGCGGAATGCGCGCACCCAGCGCCTTGTACTTGGACGGATCCTTGAGGAAGTCCTTGATCTCCTCGACTTCGGCCACGGCCTCGTCTTCACCGGCCACATCGGCGAACTTGGTGGTGGGGGTCTGCCCGTCGAGCAGTTTGCCGCTGTTCTTCCTGCCGCCCATGCCGAGCATGCCGCCGGCGCCGCCCATCCGGCTCATCAGCCACCAGAACAGGGCGAAGAAGATGATGAACGGCAGGATCGAGGTGACGAGGTAGCTCAGCATGCTGGTCTGCTCGATGTTCGAGGTCCAGCCCTTCTCAAGGTTGCCGTTCTCCACGGCCTTGGCCACTTGGGCGCCCTGCGCGAAGGTGTAGTAGAACTGCACGTTCTTGCCGTAGTTGGTCACCTTGCCGGTGTCGGCATTCTTCTTGGTGTAGTCGTTCTTCAGCTTAAGGCGGACGACCTGCTTGTTGTCCGTAATCTCGGCGTACGTGGCCTTGCCCTGATTGATCAGTGCGAAACCATCTTTGGTGTCGATGGTTTTGGTGCCACCGCCGGCGAACATCTGGAACATCAGCACGACCATGACCACGAGCACGGCACCCCATAGCCAAGGGGACTGCCATATCGGGCGGTTCTCGTTGTTGTTGCCTTTGCCATTGTTCCCGTTATTGCCACGGTTGAACGGGTTAGTGAACGGGTTGCCGTTGTTACGGTTGTTGTTCGGGTTCGGATTATTGCCGTTACCCGGCCCTTGCGGGAAGCTCATGCTTGCACTCCTTGGTAGACGGACGGCTTGAGGACCGCGATCGAATCGAGGTTGCGGTAGCGTTCGTCAAAGTCGAGGCCGAAGCCGACGACGAACTCGTCCGGAATCTCATAGCCGGCGTACTTCACATCAACGTCCACCTCTCGGCGGGAGGGCTTGCTCAGCAAAGCGAAGACCTCCACGGAAGCGGCACCACGACGTTTCAGTTCTGTGACCAGCCACGCGAGCGTGTGTCCTGAATCAACAATATCCTCCACAATCAAGATGTGCCGTCCGCGAACATCGGCGGACAAATCCTGCCTGACTGTGACCTCACCGCTCGACACTGTGCCCGAGCCATAGCTCGACAGGCTCATGAAGTCGATCTGTACAGGAATGCTCATGGCCTGGGTGAATGCGACCAGCGTATTCACGGCCCCTTTCAGCACCGCAACGAGCAGCGGATTCTTATCGCGGTAATCCTCGCTCGCGAGAGCGGCCATCTCGTGGATCTTGGCATCGATCTGTTCTTTGCTGACCAGCTCGTGGTCAATATCTTCCTCAACGTCAGCGATTCGCATGCGCACCATCTTGGCACACGCGAATGACGTGTTTCTTGCGATTGGCTGAATAACCTCTGGGAAGTGAGACGCCGCCTTGGCCATGCCAATCGACGACCAGCCGGTCGATGGCGGCAATCTGGGCGGCACTGGCGTTCACACCGGCTTGGCTCAGCGCATGAGCGATGACCCGCAACCGAATCGCCTCTGGCTCACGTGCAATACGTCTGACGCTGATCATCAGGCCGACACCATGGCTCGAATCGTTGGTATCGCCTGCCGCACAGGCTCGTGGCGTATCGGTCGATACCGCTGCCGACGATGCCGGCCAATCAACTGTCGTAACCGCCTCCCCCATCACCTCGTCGGATCGCTGATCCAGATACTCCTTATCCATTCTGGCCAACCGTGCGCTTTCAGCGAAATGGCGGGCGACATTGAATCCAGCGAATCGCTCGATGGCCGGCAGCAGGTCATGGCGCACCCGCGAGCGCAACGGATAGTCGTTCGGCAACTCGCCGTCTACCGCATCGCCATTGGTGGGGTCATCCCAATATTCCACACCTAAGTCTTCACAGATGCCGGTGGTCTCGGCTCGAGTAAGGGTAAGCAGCGGCCGCGCAAAAGTCACGCCACTGCGTGTGAAGACCTGCGGCATGCCGGCCAACGCATCCACGCCACGGCTGCGCAGCAGTCCGATCAATACGGTTTCCGCCTGATCGTCCATAGTGTGGGCCAACAGCACGGCAATGGCACCTGATTCACGCGCCGCGGCGCACAGCTCGTTGTACCGGGCCTGCCGCGCGGCCGCTTCGAGGCCCTCACCGCGTGCCTGCACGGTTGCGTTGCGCACGATGACCGGGCCCAGTCCCAACGCACGGCAACGATTCGCAGCCTCGCCGGCGACCTGTTCGGAACCCTCCTGCAAGCCGTGATCCACAATCACGGCACCGCAACGCACGCCCATGGACGTGCATACGATATGGCTCACCGCGGCCAGTGCCATCGAATCGCGCCCGCCTGAACAGGCCACGAGCACGAGCGGCGCATCGGCGGCAACGGCATGGTCCCCATGCTGCGCGAATTCGGGAGCCTGCACATCGCATAGTTCCACAGCGCTCAGCGTTGCGCGGACCGCGCCTACGGCCTTGCGCAATCGTGCGGAATATGCCATGTACTCACCACCCTTTTTCTGGTTATGTGTACTCGTGCGTTTATGGACGTTTACGGCCTTTGTAGCCTTTGATGGCACTTGATGGGTCTTTCACAGCCCCGCGAGCTTGGTGATGAACGAGTCGATGGCGCTACGCGCGGCGGCATAATCCTCAGGATTGTTGACCACCACGGCAAACGACAACGCTCCCCCATTGGTGCGGGACACATTGCCGGCCATCGACGCAACCGTGCCGAGGCTGCCGGTTTTGACGCGCAGCAGACCAGCCACGGCATCATCCGTATACCGATCCTGCGCCGTGCCCACCAATCCCGCGATGGATAGACCTTCCGCGCCGGCCGCGCCACTCTTGGTGGTCAGATTACGTTGTTGGACGGCCGCCAGCGTGCGTACGGTGAGCCGGGAGCCGGGAGACAGACCGGAGCAATCGGCCATGGTCAGACCGGATGTATCGAGACCGAGATCGTTCAGAGTGGATTTGACCGCCTCCGTGCCGCCTTCAGGACTGTTTGTCGCTGATTTCGCCAAAGCGGTGAGTCTGCCGAACTCCTCGGCCAGCGTATTGTCCGAATGCCGTAACGTGTATGCCATGATTTCGGACAGTGTTGCCGAACTCACCGAAGCCAAAGGCGTTTCGCCGGATGGAGCGGTGTTTGCCGTCACGTCTCCGGTAACGGCCACACCGTTCGATTGGAGCAGTTCGGCGAATTTCGTGGCCACGTCGCTGGCGGTGTGCTGGGACAGTTCCGGGTAGCCGGCCGAATCATCGGGGTCGGCCGGCGCAGGCGTATCGGCGGTGTGTTGGCGGCCTCCATCAATCGCCATTGATGAGACCGGCGTGAAGTAGACGGTGTAGTCGCTTAAAACCGCGCCACCTTCCGACAGACCTGCGGGAATGCGTGAGTCGCCGAATAGGGTGTCGTCGTACTCGAGATTGACGGAAGTGATGCCTCGCTGGGCGAGCGCGGCCACGGTGGCCTTGGCCAAGGTGTTCAGACCGGCACGTCCGTTGGTATGGTTGGCGTCGGAATCGCCTGCAGACAGCAGCATGTCGCCATTGCCTTTGAGGGTCAACGTATTGGTGCCGTCATCGGATTGGGTGAGGAACACTTGGGTATCCAAGGTGGATGCCATATTCAGGGTGGATGAGGCGGCGAGCGCGGTCAGCGTTTTCAGTGTGGATGCAGGCTCGCGTGGAGTGTTCGACTCGTGTTCGGCGGCGACGGTGCCTTGGGCGTCTTCAATGATCACCGACGTATCGTTTCCCACGCCTTGCGCGGACAGCAATTCGTTGACCAGCGCAGAAGCGGCCGTGGAATCAATGGCCTTGTTCGTGTTCAAGGTGCCGGCGACGGTGCCGCCTGATTTGGCGGTGGCTGGATCGGCAAAAACAGGTGCGGTGACGGGCTTCAACGTCAATAATCCGGGGGCCACGTCGGTGATGTCGGCGGCGCAGTACCCCGCGAACAGGGCGATGGTGGTCAGTGCGGAAATGATGACGGTCAGTGTTCGGCGATGCGATTGTTGGGGCCGCCGTTGCGCTTCACGTCGCTGACGGCGTGATACCGCTGTAGATACCATCGTGCTCCTTATGCCAAGGCAATCATTTCTGCAATGAGGCGAACGAGTCGAGTGTTGCCACAATCGAGAGCATTCGCGCATCCATCAGCTTACCGCCCAGCCATGTCCCGAGTGCCAGAATGCCGATGCCATTGGCCAGCGCGACCGGAATAATCGCCAGCCACATGCCGCCTTCGGCTCCTGTCAGCAGCATGACCAGCGCCACGATGCCAGTGGGCAGCATGAGCAGCAGGCTGCCAAGCATGTAGACGAACGGGAAGAAGCCTTGGGCCATGGCGCGGCCTTGAGGCGCGGAGAACGGCTTGTCCATTGAGGCGACCGGGTACATCAGTACACAGGAGGTGACTTCGGCCACGCCCAGTCCGCTCAAGGCGATGCCCATGCCCGTGGCGAGGAAGATCAGGCCGGTAGCGAGGTCATCGGGCTGCGCCCAGCGTCCGGTCAGTGCGCCGACCAGCACGATGCCGGCGAGATAGAGCAGCACCATGTAGACGACCATGATGCCGACGTAGACGCGTACGCGGCCGATTCTGTCGGTCCGGCCACGCACGCCGGCGATGACTTCCATGGTGAAGCCGCGGCCGTCATATGCGAGCCCGTTGCTTTCCACGACGGACATGAACCAGCCGCACCAGATCAGCGACTGCCAGACGACCGCGCTGATGCCGTGTGCCTGGAAGGCGAAGATGATCAGGAACAGGACCGGCATGGCGAAGGTCATGGCTTGACGGGGGTCTCGTTTGAGATAGGTGATCAGGCGTGCGGAAACCGCGCCGGATGCCGAATCGGGCATCCATGCGAATGCGCCGATGCCTTTGGCGGTCTCGGACGGACTGTTTGCGCCGATGGTGAACCGTTCATGTCTCAGACACCAGGTGCAGACGGCGAAGCAGACAATCCATGTGACGGCAAGGATGGCGATGCGGGCGAGCAGCACCGCCCAGGCTCCGGTAAGCGCGTCGAACGGTAGTTGGAAGGCCGCGCCGAACGGCGTCCATGCGACGATGGTGGTCGCCGCGCCCCAGGTTTCGGTGTTGAGGCTGAAGGCCACGCCGGAGTTGACCAGAATGTTCGGCAACTGACAGATGATAACGAACGTCAGCACGATGAAGATATAGAACGCGCCTTTGCCGCGTTTGCTGGTCACCAGCGTGGTGGATAGGGCGATGAGCAGTTTGGAGATGCTCATCATGGTGATGACGGCCAGCACTGCGGCGAGGAGGGAACTGATGATTACGGCTGGTCCCATATGCCGATAGGCCAGTGTCCAGAGCATCAGTGAGGCCACGCCGGTAAGGGCGGGGATGCCGGACAGGCCGGAAAGCAGCAAGCCGAATTGCAGGTTGCGGTCGGCGATGCCGTAGAGCGCGAATTTGCGTGGGTTCATGGTGGAGCCTTCGCCAAGCATCATGAGCTGGATGAAGCCGATGAAGATGGTCATGGTCGCGCCGACCAGCACGACGATCATGTTGACGATGCCTCCGGAACCAAGGATGTTCAGCGGAAAGCCATCCGCGTTCACGGTGAAGGGCGGCAGTATGCCGATGAACCATGCGAGCACGCCGGTGCCGATGATGGTGCCGGCCGCGAGTACGGCGGAAAAGACATAGGCGACGGTCTGCCACGCCGATTTTCGCAGGGTGGCGAGCGTGAGCGTCCAGCGCAGGCGGACCAGGGTGATGGCGCTGCTGATCATCGGCGGGCCTCATCGGTGGGTGTGGCGGGCGTGGCGGTTGTAAGCGGAATGGGCTGGACCGGCTGGACCGAAGTTGGTGCTTGGGCTTGGGCTTGCCCGCCGTCGAGCCATGCGAGATGGGCGGCTTCGTGGCGGCCGCCGACCAGTTGCAGGAAGCGGTCTTCGAGTTCTTCGCCGGCGGCGACCTCGTCCACCGTGCCGGCCGCGCACACCAGACCGTTGTTGATTACGGCCACATGCGTGCACATCTTTTCGACCAATGCCATCACGTGCGAAGAGATAATCACCGTGCCGCCGGTCTTCGCGTATTCGATGAGGATGTCTTTGAGGTTGGCGCTGGACACCGGGTCCACGGATTCAAACGGCTCGTCCAGGACCAGAATGCGCGGGCTATGAATCATCGCGGAGGCCAGGCAGATCTTCTTGGTCATGCCGGCCGAATAATCGGTGACCATCGTGTTGGCGGCCCCGGCCAAGTCGAAAGCATTGAGCAGGTCCTGGGCGCGACGCGTGGTCTCATCGCGGCTCATGCCGCGCAGCATGCCGGAGTAGACGAGCAATTGCAAACCGGTCAGTCGGTCGAAGATCTGGTCGGGCTGGGGCATGACGCCGATCATGCGCTTGGCCGTGTTCACGTCGCTCCACACGTCATGGCCCAAAATCATGGCGGTGCCGGCGTCCGGTACCAATAGACCGGTCACCATATTGAGCGTGGTGGTTTTGCCGGCACCGTTGGGGCCTACAAGTCCATAGAACGAGCCGACCGGAATATCGAGCGCGAGTCCGTTGACGGCGATCTTCCGGTCGAAGTGCTTGAACAGGCCACGAATGGACACCGCCGCATTCGGATTCGGCGGCCATGCTTGTGGCTGCGGTTGCGACGGCTGTGCAGGCGCGGGGGCGGCGGCTGGCATCATCGGCGGCTGAAATCCGACATTCCTTTGAGTATTGTCTAAGCTCATACATCCACTCTAGCCCACCAGCCAACCCTCAGCGAAGCAAACCCCCGGGTTGCTGTTGTATTGCCCCGCTGAGCAGCTCCAACTAGCGGACTCGGTCAACCCTTATGCGCGATGGGCTTCCACTGGGCTTTGGAGAAGAGGGCCTGGAAGGAGATCGGCACGTAGCTGAGCATGTAAATCGGGAAGCTGAGCACATAGGCGAGCAGCTCCTTGTTCGTGGCACCGATCTGGTCGCGCTCGACAATGATGGTCAATGCAGCCAATGCCATCAGGCCCAACACCGATATGATGATGCCGCTGGACCAACTGGCCAGCGATTGCAGCTGGCTCGGCCAACTCACGAAGCCACACGCGGCGAACAGCAAGCCCATCACCGCGCGAATCGCGCCCAACACGGTAAACGGACACAGCATCAAGGTGAAGTCGATGCAGGAGAAATCACGTTCGCGAACCGCGCGTTTCAGCAATGCCGAGCCATAATAACGGAATACCTGCAGGAATCCCTTGCTCCAACGTAAACGCTGACGCCAACTTTGCGAGAAGGTAACCGGCTGCTCGTCGTAGAGAATCGCAGTACCGCAATAGCCGATGCGGTCGCCATGCAGAATCGAATCCATAGTGAATTCAAGATCTTCAGTGAGCAGATGGAACTTCCATCCCTTGTTCCGCTTCATCACCTCGCGGGAGAACATAAATCCCGTACCGCCCACGTGGCAAGAGGAGCCGAGAATCATACGCGAGTTAGACAGGAATCGCGATTCACGGATGAACCACAGCGCAGAACCAGAAGACACCCAGTTATCCGCCAGATTCACCGAATTACGGTAGCTGGTCAGAATCTTGAATCCGGAGCAGAACGCCTTGTTCATTTCCTCGAAGTAGTGCTTGTCCAGCTTGTTATCGGCATCGAACACGAAGTAGGCCTCATAGTCGTCGGCCACACCGATGTCGAGCATATGCCCCAACAGATACGTCAGCGCATATCCCTTGCCAACCAGCTCAAGATTGTGGCGTTCCACCACATGGCAGCCCAAAGACCGCACCACGTCGGCGGTGTTGTCGGTGCAGTTGTCGGCCACCAGCCAGATGTCGATGAGGTTGGACGGGTAGGTCTGATCGCGAATCGACCCAATAAGGTTGCCGATCACTTTTTCTTCGTTGCGCGCGGAGATCAGCACGGCATACCGGTTGGTCATCGGGGCGTCGGGGAAGCGCACGGGCTTGGCGAACAGGGACATCACGATACACAGTCCCTGATATATCATGCCGGCACCACCGACGATTACCAGAAGAATATCGAGTACTGAAAGCAGGGTCATCAGCGCCACCCCGCCCTAGGATTGCTGGAGGCAGATTGATCAGACTGCTTGGTTTGCTTGCGTTGCTCGGGCCGCTCAGGCTGCTGCGTATTCGCGGCACCACGCTGCGGAATCGCCGCCGTGTCCGGCTCATCAGAGCTTGCATCCGCACCGACTGTATTATCGGCATTATCGGTATCATCGACATCCGACTCCGGCTCGGTGCCGCGCAATCCCTTGCGAGCGCTGGAGGATAGCACGTTCTTCGGAATCGCCACGGTGGCGGAATCGTCCAAATCGGATTCTTTCGTCTCGTGTGGCGGAATCGCATAGATCTGTTCCTGCAGCAAACGCAGTTCCTCGTTCATCGGCACACGGCTGGTGGACCCCTTGGCCGCACGTGGCATGTGCTCGCCGATTGGCTGCAATACGTGCTCGCCGAACGCCTCGGACGCCTCGACGATCTTGGACTTCTTCTCCGGAGTCGGATCGTTCATCAGCGGTGAGTCAATCAGCTCATAGCGCTTGGTGTACGCACGGAAAATGGCCTGCAGCGATGCGGTGACCGGCAGCGCCAGGAACGCGCCGAACGCGCCGAACAGCGAGCCGAACGCCAGCACCGAGAGGAAGGCGACGGCCGCGTTGATGTCCATCGTGCGCTGGGAGATTCTCGGCGAGAGAATCAGGTTCTCAATCTGCTGGTAGACGATGATGAACACCAGCACCGCCACGGCGTACGTCCACCCGCGGTTGCCCCAAGCGAACAGCACCGGCAGCGCACCGCCGATATAGGTACCGACCGTGGGGATGAACTGGGATACCACGCCGCAGAACAGGGCCAACGGCAGCCAGTAGGGCACATGCAGGATCTCCAAGAAGATGGCAGTGCAAATGGCGTTGATCAACGCCAGAATCGAACGGGAGAACAGGAAGGACGAAATCTGGCCTTGGGCCACGGTCCACACCAGCAGGAATCGACGCTGCGTGTTGGGGGCCAGCCACTGGCAGAAGGAGCGGCGCAGCTTTGGGCCGGCGGCGGAGATGTAATACGTGGTCATTACCACGGTCATGAGGTTCAGCAGGAAGGAGAACAGGCCACCCACCGTACTCATGGCGGTGCCGGCGAAATCGGTGACCCACGAGGTCTGGATATTGTTGAAGATTTCCATGCCAAGATTGCTGATTTCCGGCATCTTGAACGTGGTGTACTGGTCCGCGAACTCACGAATCTGCCCATACATTGCCGGCAAACCGCGGACCATGGCAATCATCTGCTGTACGAACATATTGCCGAACAGCGTGAGCAGCACACCCACGACCACGGCCACGCCCACCAGACTGACGGCGGAAGCCACGCCACGCTTCCAGCCATGAGCCACCAGCGCCACCACCAGCGGTTCGACGGCCAGCGCCAGGAACAGCGAGATGATGATGTCGAACACCAGATAGGAGATGTCGCCCCACGAGCGCCAGCAGAACATGAACACGATGACGGCGAGGGCCACATACAGCAGCGCGCGGCCGAACCATTCCGGTGGCCTGCGGGAATCTCCCTTGGCAGGGAACAAAGTACCAAAGTCGATACGATTCTCGTCGCCCGGGTCTGTCCCGGCTTCTGCGGCACCGGTTCTCGACGTGTCGGTGCTGTTTACGTTTCGCGCGCGTTCACTCATGGCTCCCCATTGTAGCGAGGGGTTTGAAGCTCGAATACGCCGGCGGCGTACACCCGCTTTTCTATTGTTGATGTCATGCTCAACGTTTCGATCATCATCCCAGCGTGGAACGAAGCCGAACGCATCCGCGACTGCCTGCTGAACGCCACCCGTCAGACCATCATGCCGCATGAGGTGCTGGTGGTGGACAACCGTTCTACGGACAACACCTGCGCGATTGTCGAACAGTTCATCGCCGAACATCCCGAGGCCCCGATCAAACTATTGCATCAGAACGATGAACAGGGACTGATTCCCACCCGCAACTTTGGCCTGGACGCCGCGACCGGCGATGTGCTGGGCCGTTTTGATGCCGACTGCATGATTCGGCCCGACTGGGTGGAGGTGGTCTCCGGCATCTTCACCGAAGACCCGGCCGCGATGGGTGCCACTGGTCCGGTGATGTATTACGACATGCCCTCACGCCATTTTGGGTTGAAGGGCGACAATTCCTTGCGCAAGCGAATCTACCGCGCCGATGGCGGACAGCCGCTGCTGTTCGGTTCCAATATGGCCTTGCGCGCTTCGGCTTGGCATCAGATCGCGAATGAGGTCTGCCGAGATAAGGCCGATGTGATGCATGAGGATATCGATATTTCCCTGCATCTGATGGGCAAGAATCTGAAAACCGTGTACTCGCCGCGCATGATCGCCGCGATGAGCGCGCGACGGATGGACACGTCGCTGGGTTCATTCCTGAACTACATGCGACGTTTTAAGAATACGTTTGATGCACATCCGCAGCACACGCGCACGCATAAGCCAGAGGTGTTGTTCACCGCCATGTATCCGGCGATGCACATGTTCTACCCGGTGTGGCAGAAAGTGCTGAATTCCGCGGATATCAATCCTGCTGAAGCCGCGTGGATCAACGAGCAGATGGAACTGGCGGAGGCGCAAGGCAAGCAGCTGTACGACGAGACCACCACCGACGAAGTCTACGACGAAAAGCACGAGAGATAGCGATGCCGGTGGGTTCCCGACGAGGGGAACCCACCGGCATCGTCGGCGTCATCGACGAATCACATCAGCGACTTGTAGATGGCGAGGATGTCCTCCTGCGTGGCCTGACGCGGGTTGCCGGGGGTGCACACGTCGTTGAAGGCGTCGTGAGCCAGCGGCTCAAGGTCGCCCTCGGTGGCGCCCACTTCGGAAATCGTGGTCGGGTTCTTCAGATCCACGGTCAGCTTGTGGACGGCCTGCACGGCCTCTTCGCGCACAGTCTCCAGGTCGCCGGTGTAGGCGTCCTCGACGCCGAACGCATCGGCGATGTCGCGGTACTTCTCACCGGTGAAGTCCTTGTTGTATTCCATGACCGGGGCCAGCAGAATGCCGTTGGCCACACCGTGGGCCACGCCCAGACGGCCGCCCAGCGGGTGAGCCATGCCGTGCACCAGGCCGAGGCCCACGTTCGAGTAGGCCATGCCGGTGATGTAGGACGCGTAGGCCATCTGCTCGCCAGCCGGAATGTCGCCATCGGCGGACTTGGCCAGGTTCTGGGCAATCATGCGAATGGTCTGCATGGACAGGCAGTCGGACAGGCTCCAGGCACCCGGGGTAATGTAACCCTCGATGGCGTGGGTCAGGGCGTCAAGTCCGGTGGCGACCTTCAGGCCGCGCGGCATCGAGTCGGTCAGATCAGGATCAACGAAAGCGACGATCGGGATGTCGTGCGGGTCGACGGCCACGAACTTACGCTTGTTGGCGGTATCGGTGACCACGTAGTTGATGGTCGTCTCGGAAGCGGTACCGGCGGTGGTCGGCACGCCGAAGATCGGGACGGACGGGTTCTTGGTATCCGCGACGCCTTCCAGGGACAGCACGTCGGCGAACTCCGGGTTGGCGGTGATGATGCCGATGCCCTTGCAGGTGTCTTGCGGGGAGCCGCCGCCCAGACCAATCAGGAAGTCCGCGCCGGATTCGGCGAACTTGGCGACGCCGTCCTTAATGCACTCTACCGGCGGGTTCGGCTTGACGTTGGAGAACACCTCATACGCCAGGCCGGCCTCATCCAGAACCTTGGTGACCTTCTCGGCGGTGCCGGTCTCCAGCAGTACCGGATCAGTGACGATAAATGCCTTGGTGAAGCCGTGCTGCTTGGCGACGGCCGGAATTTCCTTGATCGAGCCACGTCCGAAGTATGCAGTCTGGTTGAAAATCATGCGGTATACCATAGGGACTCTCCTTTTGAGCTAGTGTCTTAACTGGTGGTCCGCTCACTCTTTGAGTGGTCCAACGGTTCCCCAGTCTACTCCGCGCATGAGCATTCACCTGAAAACACGCTGAAAGAACAACACTGAAAATAATGGCAAGAAATGGCGGAATTCTGCACTTGTCAAATTATTGTCCATTGACCAAACCAGTTCAATCGCCCGAGATCTCAACGATAAGACCATTTTCCGGAGTCGCTTGGTGCTCTCCGAGAAACTCGTCTCTTATCCGCTTACTTCGCGCGTACGCAATCAATATGCGAGATGCCTAATTCCATTCGTGTTTCATCAGCCGAACGCGAACTGGTTCACCAGATGGTGTATTCAACGGTTTCAGTCTCTTGAAGAGGACTAAGATACCTCGACAATTGGGGTGATCATCATAAGAGAATGAGGCAGATAATGGCAAGTGGCAAGGCTATGACAGTCGGCGAGATGGCATCCCTGTTTCTCGACCCCGACACTCCCGTTCGTATCGACGCTTTTGACGGCTCGCATTTCGGCCCGGCAGACGCGGATTTGAAGGTCAAAATCGCCGCGCCGAACTGCATGTACCAGCTGCTCGCGCACCCGAATGAAATCGGCATCGTGCGCGCATACATTCTGGGCGATTTCGACGTGGACGACATTGACTACGCCGACCCGTATCCGGCGATGCGCAAGCTGGTGTCGCTGGCCAAATACGTTCGCCCACTCACTCCCGCATCCATTGCCCGCGTATCCGCCGGCATTCTGAGTCACGGCTTCAAGAAGCCGCCGGTGCCCGCCACCGAGGGCCCAAGCAAGTTCGCCCGCATCAAGCGTGGCCTGATGCCGCACACCGAAAAGGCCGATTCGGAAACCGTCAGCTTTCACTACGACATGTCCAACGAGTTCTACGCCGACTTCCTCGGCCCCTCCATGACGTACACCTGCGCGGTATTCGACAACGAGCACATGAGCCTTGAAGACGCACAGGCCAACAAACTGCGCCTGATTCTCGACAAACTGGACTTGCAGCCCGGCCAGCACTTACTGGACATCGGCTGCGGCTGGGGTTCGATGGTCATCACCGCCGCCCGTCGCGGCATCAAGGCGCTCGGCGTCACCCTCTCCAAGGAACAGGCCGCGTACGCCAACGAATGGATCGCCCGTGAAGGGCTGCAGGATCTGGCCGAAGTGCGCGTACAGGACTACCGCGAGGTGCCCGAGCATGACTTCGACGGTATCTGCTCGATCGGCATGATGGAGCACGTAGGCGTCAAGAACTACCAGAGCTACTTCGAAGAGATGTTCCGTCTCCTGAAGCCGATGGGCCGACTGCTGAACCACCAGATCACCATCAGCCATGACAAGCCTCACGGCAAGCCCGGCACCGACGAATTCCTCGACCGTTACATCTTCCCGGACGGCGACCTCGGCGCGCCCGGCTTCATCGAATCGTGCATCCATGACGCCGGCTTCAACGTGGTGCATCAGGAGAACCTGCGCCAGCACTATGCGCTCACCCTGCATCACTGGAGCCAGAACCTCTCCGAGCATTGGGACGACGCGGTCAAGCAGGTCGGCTTTGAACGCGCCAAGGTATGGGGTATGTACATGGCCGCCTGCGCTCTGAACTTCGAGCTCGACGGCATCCAGATCCACCAGTTCCTGGCTGTCAAGCCGGATCGCGTGGGCCACCCGGACGGCAAGTGGTACCCTCTGCGCCAATGGTGGCAGGCCTGATTCCGTTTTGTGGGACGGCACGCGGTTTTTACCATTGTTCATCTGCCGTCCCACAAAAGTGTGGGATAGCAGATACGTCAATCGGTTGACGCATCTGCTATCCCGCATGACATAAGCCGAGAACCGCAGAATAGAGCCGTTCTTTGCCCTCAGCTCTGAGGGCGTTCTTCGAACGCTGTGGGACGGCACGTCAAAAATCGGCAAAATCACGTGCCGTCCCACACGATTCTCTTTGCGCGCGCATCTCGCGGGTGCTTTTTCTGCAATACTGACTCTATGAGCGCCACAGACCCAGAAACGGCTGAGGCGGACGATCGCACCGACCATGACACGCGCGGATAAGACCCACGTTTCTTTACTTAACCCTAACCCGATGTTCGCATTGGTGCTGTTGGCGTGCGTAGTTGCGGTGAGGAAGACAGTTGTTGGCGAACGCGAGCCTTCGCATTGACCGGCCAGCCCGCCGGAGTAGGTACGTGACGGATATGCAAAAGCCCCGCACAAGGCGGGGCTTCATTGTGGTGGCTCCGAACGGCGTCGATCCGTTGACCTAGCGATTTTCAGTCGCTCGCTCTACCAACTGAGCTACAGAGCCATGAACAGTCAAAAACCCGGATAACCCGGGCTTCATAACCATTCCAGCGACCCCGGCCGGACTTGAACCGGTGACCTCCGCCGTGACAGGGCGGCGCTCTAACCAACTGAGCTACGGGGCCATTGTTCTCACTTGCGTGAGGCAACAGATGTATATATTACTGAAATTCGCCGATCGCGCAAACTTCGGCGTGTTCCGCATAATTTCAAGGTTTTTGCTATCGCCAGCACACGAACACGTCTGTCACAAACATCCACAAAACGACGAAGGGCGCGACCGGAACCCCGGCCACGCCCTTATGGACGGAAACGCTTCACGGCATCCACCGCAAAGCAATCGTCAATCTCAGTCAGCCTGCTTCCAGGTGTCGACGTCGATGTGGTGTTCGGGGTTGGCCTGCCAGGCATCCCACGCGGACTTGACGATGTCTTCCACGTCGTACTTGGCGTGCCAGCCCATCTCCTCGTTGATGCGCTTCGGGGAGCCGATCAGGTGCGGCGGGTCGCCGGCGCGGCGGGCCATGACGGCCTCGGTGAACGGCAGACCGGTGACCTTCTTGACTTCGTCGACGATCTGACGCACGGAGGTGCCTTCACCGGTGCCGACATTGAAGGCGTCGTACTTGCGCTCGTCACGATCGAGGTACTTGAGGGCGGCGATGTGGGCATCGGCCAGATCGGAAACGTGGATGTAGTCGCGCACGCAGGTGCCGTCCGGGGTCGGATAGTCGTCACCGAAGATGGCGGGGGCCTTGCCCTGCTTGAGGCGGTTGAACAGCATCGGGATGAGGTTCAGAATAGCCGGGTCTTCGAGTTCGACCGGGCCGCAGCCGGCCACGTTGAAGTAGCGCAACGCGCAGAAGCGGATGCCGAACGGCTGCTCGCAGGCGCGGGCCATCCATTCGCCGAACAGCTTGGTCTGGCCGTAGGGGTTGATCGGCAGCATCGGAACGACGTCCTCGGGCACCACGTCGACCGGCGGCACACCGTAGGTGGCGGCGGAGGAGGAGAAGACGAGCTTCTTGGCGTTCTTGGATTGGGTCATGCCGGTGAGCACGTTGAGCATGCCGTTGATGTTCTGCTGGTAGTACCACAGCGGCTTCTCCACGGATTCGCCGACCTGCTTGCGCGCGGCGAAGTGGATCACGGAGTCGACGCCTTCGGCGTCGAGGATTTCGGCCAGACGCTCGCCGGCACCCGGGGCGGCAATATCCATGCCGTACAGGCGGGAGCCTTCGATGCGAGTGGGCTTGCCGTAGCTCAGATCGTCGACGACGACGACCTTTTCGCCGGCCTGATGGAGTGCGTGAACGACATGCGCGCCGATGTAGCCGCAGCCGCCGGTGACGAGAACTGTCATAGTTGACCTTTCCTTGTGCGGGTTGCAAGTGTCGGCCGTCGGGAGTTCAGCGGCTGTTCACTTTTGGTCCGCTTTGTTACCTTTTGAAACAATTTTAGTATATCACACGAACATAATCGCACAAAACGGTGGTGTCGTCCGGCAATATCTGCATTCATTAGGTCGATTTGGCGTTCATTAGGTAGGTCGGCCCGGAGCCGGCCCGCACGGACACCGGGTAAATGGCTTGATATGGTGGTTGGTATCGCACACCACCTACCTAATGAACGCCAAATCGACCTAATGAATGAACAGCGGTGCGGCGCACAAGGAAAATCCGAGGAATATATGACCGATCCCGAATCCACAGCAATCGATTCCGTCGCCGCGATGGCCACAGACCACACCGAGGCACCGGCGCACCCCTTGCACAAGGTGCTCTCCTTCGTACGCCGCTCCGGACGTTTGGACGATCGCCTGCAGCGCGCATGGGACAACTATGCCGGCACATATCTGTTGGATATTGCGGCCGGCAATCTGCTGGACGTGCGCGAAGGCGTCACGCTCGACCGCGCGCTCGTGGAGTCCGCATGGGGCAACGACAATCCACTCATTGTGGAAATCGGCACTGGACAGGGTGAGAACGTGGTGGCCGCAGCCGCGGCCCATCCGGAGACGAACTTCCTTGCCCTAGAGGTCTATGACCCCGGTGTGGCCCACACGCTGCTGCTCGCCGGCAAGCAGGGGCTGACCAACATTCGCGTGGCCCAGGTCAATGCGCCCGAGCTGTTCAAGGTCACCGCGCCCGGCACCGCAGCCGAAGTATGGACCTTCTTCCCCGACCCCTGGCCCAAGAAGAAGCACCACAAGCGCCGCATCGTGCAGGAGGCCATGGCCGGCGACATCCATCGCGCACTGGCCGCAGACGGCGTCTGGCGCATCGCCACCGACATCGAGGACTATGCCCTGCACGTGCACGAGGTGATGGACGGACTCGACGGTTGGAAGAACCTGGGCAGCGTAACCGTCAGCCTCCCGCTGGAGCACGTGGGCAAGGGCAACGCCGATCTGGCCGCCGACATGCCGCACGCCGACTTCACCGAATCCGAGCGGTTCGAGGGCCGCGTGCTCACCAACTTCGAGAAGAAGGGCCTGGCCGCCGGCCGCGTGATTCACGACTTCACCTATCAGGCCGTCGCCCTGCACTGATTGCGACACGCCGAAATACCGTCGATTTGCATAACCGAACAATCTCCCGTAAAGTAACTCGAGTTGTTCGCCCCCATCGTCTAACGGTTAGGACACCAGACTTTCAATCTGACAACGAGAGTTCGACTCTCTCTGGGGGTACCCACCGGCTCCGGTTTCCACGAGGTATCGTGGCCCGGAGCCTTTTGTTTCCAACGGTTTCAGGCCGTCAGCTTGGCCTTCAGCTGCTCGAACAGGAAATCGTGCGGTGGTCGCTGCCACCAAAGATGCACCTAAGTTCCCCTCTCCCAGCATCTGACGCATGAGCGTGTCGTCCAGCAGGGACGTCACGGGCACGCCGAAGTAGTCGGCCAGCGCCGCGATGTCGGGGATGCTCCACGTGTTCTTGTTCTTCATCTTCGCGCTGACGCCGCCCCTGGTCATCTTCAGGGGTTCCGTGAGCGCCGTCTGGGACAGGCCGTGCGCGGTGAGCAGCATGCTGATGTTCCATACGATCACCTTCTGCAGGTATTCGCCCGAGTTCGTCATCCGTTTCTTTATCGTCGTGGTCATGGCAATCGCCCTTTCACTGCTTCGCAAACACATGTTGATATGTCCAACATCTCTGGACACGATATTAGCACTCCGACTTGCGAAAGGCAAAATACTTAATTACTATGTCAACTGTGAGTAGACAAAAGCATCTTTCCGTACTGTCTCCGGTGGCTCGTTGGATGGCGCAGCAGGGTCTGTCCTGCCGCGGTCTGGCCGCGGAGATGGGGCAATCGAAGTCATCGGTTGCGGGAAAGGTGAACGGCTCCCTCCATTGGCAGCAGGCCGATCTCGTCTGGCTGTATCGGATGAAGGGACTGCCGTCGGATTTCGTGCTGGGCAACGATGCCGCCATCGTGAACAGGCTGCTGTCTCCTCCGGCAAAAGAAGGTTCCGCGCACTAGGCGCGGAACCGAACGACAACCGAAGGCGTCTCCGACCCGTACATCCGCCAAGATTCCCGGCCGCCGACGTCTTGTATCCCAAGTGAAGGAGGGTCATCGCCATGACCGATTCTACCAATACCGCCGGCATTCGCCCGGCATCTGTCTTCGAGCCTAATCGCCGGCGCGACGCCGCGCGGCGGACGACGCGGGCCGGCGGCAACGTCGATCTGCGCATCGCGAAGGCTCATGTGCTGTCCATGCTCGCCCACCCGTCCCGGGGCTCGCGCCGCTGAGGCGCGCGTCCGCGGACCGTTTCCCCGATACCGGCCGAACCATGTGGTGGTTGGTCGTTGCCGCCGTGTGCGTGTCCGGCGGCGTTCTCTCGTATGCGTTGTGCCGCGCCGCCCGTCTGGGCGACGACATCGGCGCGAGGCTGCGCGAACGCCGCGAAGCGGACCCGGCGCATGACGGCGGGAAGGTCGAGCGATGAGCAGCAGAGCCGAGAACTGGGCATGGGAGCGCGACGACGTCAAGGGCATCACCAAGTTCGTGCTGGTGTATCTGGCCCGCCGCGCCTATTACGACGATGGCGCAGCCGCGTGGCCGAGCGTGGAGACCATCGCGTTCAACTGCGGGTGCTGTGAGCGCACCGTGATCCGTTCGTTGCAGGAGCTGGAGCGCAAGGGCTACATCAGGCCCGGCGACCAGGAGATGTCGGCGCGCAACCCGCGCACCCGCAAGCCGATCGCCAAGGGACACCGCTCGCGCGTGTGGGACGTCGTCATGGACGGCGACCATCCCGCCGAGAACATCGAGGAGAAGCCCCGGAACCTGGACGCGCTGGCGGAAGGCGACGGCAAGCCGGATCCGATGAAGGACAATTTGTCACCCGACGGATTGTCACCCGAGCCGAAGGACGTGGAGACGAGGACAAATTGTCCCGGAATCTTGGACAGAAAGTCACCCAATAGACAAGTGATAAACAATTCTCCCCTCATCCCCTTCGGGGATGCTCCCCTCAACGCCGAACAAGCCGCCACGAAACCGGTCGCCGACCCGAAGCCCGAACCCGTTCCGACGACCGATTGGGGCAAGGCCCTGCCTCCAAGGGGTTGCAGGAACCCGCTGTGGGTGCCCGAACCCGGCAAGCTGCCCGAGCCGGTGACGGAACGCGCCGGTCAGGAGGTGCGCGTGCTCGACGGCATCCGCCGTCGCATGCTCGCCGTGGACCAGAGGTTCGATGTTCCGGCGACCATGGCCGACCGCAAGGCCGTCCACTCGTTGCTGATCGACAGGCCGTACGGCGAGATCGTCGCGACGATGGACTGGGCGTACCGCAACCGCTACTGGCTGCCCCGGCTCACCAGCGGCGCCAGGTTCGCCGCGAACTACGTGCAGCTGCGGCTGGAAATGCTCACCCATCCCGATCCGACGGGCAAGCGGGCGCCGGACGCCCCGCTGCCGGTCGTCAAGGACCCCAACCGGGCGATACCGGTCAGCTCGTCGTCCGCGAGCCGTGTGCCGATCTACGGGGCGGCGCTGCTGCGCACCTCGCTGTGCCAGGAACACATCGAAGGCGTCATCTCGCAGGAGGCGTGCCCGGTATGCGCGTACGACAAACGCAACCACGCCACCCACGACGTCGCCGGACGGCGCAAGGCGAAGACCGGCGCGTCGGCGGAGGCGGTGGTGCGGCCATGAGCGGGGACGGGCAGCGTCTTGAGGCGTGGAAGAAGGCCGGCGAATGCCGCGACTTCCCGCAACCATGGTCCGACTACCTGTGGTCGCTGGAGTTCGAGCACCGTCCCGGCGACGCGAAGGCGTTCCACTCGGTCGCCAAGGCCGTGTGCGAACGATGCCCGGTACGCGCCGAATGCCTGGCCTACGCGGCCAGCGGCGGACTCGAATGGGGCGTGTACGGCGGCAAGGTGTGCACCGACCGGCGCAGGATCGCGCGCATGGCCGAAGCCGACGGCGTCCCCTGCCGGGACCGCGGCCTGCCGTGGCCGCAACGCTGGCGGCTGCTCACGGACTGGATACGCGCCCACCGGAACGTGTTCGACGAAGCCACCGGCGAGGCCAGCGCCGAACGCCAGCAACGACGCCTGCGCGCACGGGGCAGGACGGCCGATCGCCCCGCCCCGCATGAGCCGTCAGACAATCAAACATTCAAACAAGCAGGAATCCAAGCAATCAGACAAGCGGACAATCAAGCGACCGACTGACCGGGTTCGCATGATATCCGGCAGTCGCAAAGGAGAAGAACGAATGCGCATCGCCATAGCCAACTCCAAGGGCGGGGTCGCGAAGACCACGTCCAGCATCTACATCGCCTCGGTCATCGTTTCCAGGGGCGGCAGGGCCGTCGTGTACGACGCGGACCCGCAGTCCAGCGCGAGCCTGTGGGCCGCAGCCGCGGAACAGACCGCGGACCCCCTGACGTTCGACGTGCTGCCCGCCAACCAGGCCACGCTCCGCCAGCTCGCCGCGGGAGCCGACCCGGACGAATGGGCGATCATTGACGCGCCGCCGCAGGGACCGACCCTGGACATGGCCATCAAGGCGGCCGACTTCGTGATCGTGCCGGCGTCGGACTCGCCCATGGACCTCCAGCAGGCATGGAGCACCCTCGACATGGCCAGGATGAGCACGCCCGCCGCGCTGCTGCTGGTCAAGGCCGAACGCAACACGAAGGCGTTCCGCGACACCATGGACGCCCTCAACGCCATGGACACTCCCCGGTTCGACACGATCGTGCCGAAGGCCCAGTCCTACAAGCGTTCGCTCGGCACCAACCCGCACCAGCTGGGCGAATACCGCGACCTCGTCACAGAACTCCAGCAGATCGCCGGAAAGCAGGAGTGAGACCATGCAGGGCAACTACCAGCCACTGGCACGACCGGTACCGTTCGACGACGTGCTGCGCCAACAGAACAAGACCTCCAAGGCCACGGGCGAACCGTTGGTCATGCTCTCACTGCGCATACCCGTGTCGCTCAAGACCCGGCTCAAGACCACGGCCGCCGCGCACGACCTGCCCATGCAGCAGCTCCTGCGCGACGCCATCGAACGCGAGCTCGACCGACTCGACAGCGACGACGAGCCGTAACCCGTCAGACAATCAAACAATCAGGCAATCCGACAATCCAGCAGGCAAACAAGCCAACAACCAAACATTCAGGCAGTCAAACATGCAGACGCGATCCCGAAAGCCGATGCGTCTGCGGAAAGGAGACACTATGGACTATTCGATGGAGGTCTCCGTGCTCGGCGACCGGATCAGCATCGGCGAGGAGGCGCACGTCATCACCCTCGGCGAGGAGGCGCACGTCATCACCCTCGGCGTGAACACGGGATTCCCCGCGGGCTCCACGGCGGGACTGGCGTACACGCTCTCGCCATTGCAGGCCCGCGTGCTCGGCGCGCAGATGCGCGCGGCCGCGGACGCCGCGGAGGGGCATCCGGGCATGCCGTCCGACGAGGAGGTGAACGCGGCGGCGAAGGTGTTCTGCGGCGGCGTGTGGAACGGGTTCGACCCCGCCAGCATGATGCCGACCGAACAGTTCGACCGGTTCTGGGGCGACGGCGAGGGCCACCAGCTCTATCTGGAGATCGCGCGCCACGCGCTTATCGCCGCCCGCATGTCCATCCTCGCCGGGCAAAACGAAAGCTGACAAGCAAACAAGCCCGCATGCAGACAATCAAACAATCAAACTTGATTGCATGCAGGCAATCGGACATGCAAGCAATCAAGCAAGCAATCAAGCAAGCCAACAATCAGGAAAGCAAACAATCCAACAATCAGGAACGGAGCAGAACCATGAACGACAACCACAACGAAAACGAGGAGCCCTTCGACGGCACGAGCGAGGATTCCACGCTCGAAGACCAGATGAGCGCGCACATCGCGGCCATCGCCGCCAGCGGCGTCGCCGCCGAAGCCGAAGCCCTGGCCAACCGGCAGGCCGATATGGCGGCCAAGGAACGCCGTGAAACCAGACTGGCAATCCTCGCCGCCATTGGCATCTTCGGCGCCGTTATCGTTTATATCATTACTCACATTGCTGAAAATCATTAGAATGATTAAAGTAAAGAGAAACGAGTATGGCCCTACACCTTAAAAATCTAATCTACAAATCATTGCTTCCGATAATTGAATTCATTTCTTTGTTGAGTAGGTATATATCAAATTAAATTACCATTTGAGTATAAATCAATTCAACCATATCAGAATAGGGTTCTTCCACTCTTACTCAAGAGGGAAACGGAAGAACCCTATGTAGAAATTAGGTTCTGTTAAATTAGAATCGACGTGAATGATCAATTCGTTTCCCAAGGTTGTTGGCGTTCCTGGGAACGCCAACAACCAGACGTGTTGCCGATGTCAAAGTTGATTTGACAGAACCAAGGATTAAGCAATCATACGATTGGGTCTTTGCTCAAAGCGATTGGCGGCAATACCCCAGTGCATACCTTCATCATCTAATCCATCGGACCAGTAATCTAGATATCTAAATGGAGCTCCCAACTCACTGGCCAAGCCAATAGAATCTATTTTCAGTCCTTGATCTGTCTTAAATCCGTATGCCGATGTAATCATCTGTTTCAGCAATAGCGGATTCTCGATTCCGACGGGTACAGGTTCTTGCTTCTTCCATCCTTTGCCTGATAGTTGTATGTTGAGGGAGGTGTACCTCTGCCGATCGATGATTCCTAAATTGTGAGAACGTGAGATAAGCGCAGCAATGGAAATGCCCCATCCTGCCTTAATTGGAAGAAAATCGCGCAACGATAAATTGGATTTAAGAACCAAGCGAGCATCTAATTGCGAAATCAGAAAAGCTCCAGCAAATATATGGGCTTCACGCTCCACTAATTGCGGTGAATCAGGTTTACGATAACGATGCAAGATCAGATGACCAAGTTCATGGGCTTTAGTAAAGCGTAAACGATCGCCTCCTAATGCACCATTACCTAAATATCCAATACACATGGCATGCCACTGTGACGAAGGCGCAGTCACTCCCTCGCTAGTCAAATTTGCCCCGCCGCGCATATTCAATGATCTCATCGGAGAAACAATGATTCCGGCCCGCTCGATTGCGCGGGTTACGTTCGGAACGGCACCATCAGGCTTTAATCCGAGGCATTCACGTGTTCGGATAGCCAATCTCTCTATTTTCTCTTCGGAGAGCGATTGTTCGTGTGGAGCTATTTCATCAATCCATGCGGCTGGATTTTTTTTCATCTTCAGCACATGACATAATTTTTGAATTACATCCATGAGTAATGAGTACTCCGTAGAAACCGAATTCAATTCACCCATAGATGATCTGGATGTTTTTCGATATGTAAGTTCGGATAATGGGATAACCGTTCCAGATTCCTCGAAATAAGAAATGGGGTAGTCTAGAGCGCCGGATAATTTCACCGCATCTGATTCATTAAAGGAAATAATGCCATTCTGAAGCTTGCTGAGCTTTGCCTGGGATAGTCCAGAACGAGTGGACAACTCCTTCTGAGTGACGCCCTCCAAGCGTCGTGCCAGTGCAATCCTTTCTGGATTGAAAGCAAGACGCTGCTTCAGTGCAATCCCTTCTGGATTGAAAGTGGACATTGCAGTATCTCTCTATCTATTTATGCTATATACGACTAGCTATTCCTAGTTAGCTTCATTTCCTTTATTGTCGGAATTCATGCCTGCGTCCTCATTCTCATTTTTCTCCGACGACGAAGAGTCTGTATTATCCACATCTTCGACATCGGTCTGATCGGCCAGCAAATTCGGCAGAAGATTTTCCTGATCCTCTTGTAGTGGAATGAACTCATATTGCTCATCGCCACGAACGCTATCAAATAGCGGGAATTTAAATAGATAGTGGTTCTTTTCGCCGTATCGCCCCGGGCCTTCTGTCTTATAAACGACGATGGATACACCTCCATCCGTCATCTCATCCCAAGTGCACACCAAGCCAATATCGTGAAGATCGGGAATCAGCTTTCCTTCGTCGAACAGGCCTGGATCCACTGCTTGCAACTGTCCCTTCGGGATGCACTGGCTCTGTGAAAAGTATGCACGGCTGGCACGGGTCGCATTTGACTTAGGAACTCCATGAGTCAGAGGATCCACCTTTCGGAGAATCAGCTTCACGCCGGTCTCGTTTTCCCTCAGATGAAGGAAACCACTCCGGTCAAAAAGCGTCCAATCGTCAGAACCATATTGTTCCCAAATTCGAGCCGTGCGTTGGTTGACAAGACGGGAAAGATTCTGTCGGTTCTGATGGGGCCAGAACAGATCATCGGGATATCTGGTTTCCAGATCCGAACGCGCCTCGGCAAGAACGGTGTACAGTGCCGGTCCGATTGGGGTCAGAACGTCCGCAAGTGCGTGGACCTCGTCCATATTGACAAAATCTTCAGATGAATATTTCAATGCCGCTTCCCTGCTATCAAGTACTAATGGAATATTTCACGACCTATTTTAACTCATGAGCGGAATGGTCGCAAATGGCCGTTGGCCACAAAAACGCCATGTACGTTGTGTTGTCCGCCGCAGAACCACCTGGCGCGGGGTGATGCTGATGGTGCGTTCGGGGTCCGGCGGCCGGCCGTCGGGCTTGCGGGCGTGCTTTTCTTCCAGGGACCCGGGAGGAGGCGGGTTCTGGAGTCCCCGTCTCCTCCCTTTCCCGGAGAGGGGCGCTTCTGTCGTATGTGGGAAAGGATTTCGTATGAGGTTCGGGAAGAAGGGCGCCGGTGCGGTGGCGTCGATCACCGCCGCCGCGGCGTTGCTGGCCTGTCTGGTTCCGGTAGCGTTGGCCGATAACGGTGGCGGTGGTTCCGGTGAGGACGGTGGCGGTTCGGGCGGTGGTCCGACGCAGACGGCCGATGTGCATTGGATCTACAAGGATTCGTGGCCGGCCACGCTGGATGGCATGAAGACGGCGTTGAGTGACGCGAAGGTGCGTCTGTCGTCCGATCTGGCGAACGGGCAGAACCAGTTCGTGAACATGAACAAGACTTTGAGCGACGCGATCGATGAGTGCCAACGCTCCTATACGGGTGAGGGGAACGCGGACTGCCGTCTGGTGGCGGTGGGCTACGTGCGCTTGGCGGATGGTTCGTTCAACGGCAGCTATGTGAGCTCGAACGCGAAGAACCGTTGGGAGGCGCAGTGGAAGGCCGAGGCGAAGGGCGACTACATGTATCAGGGCCAGAAGTACTCGACCTCGACCACGTGGAAGGACAAGCTCGGCACGCGCAGCGTTGACTCGCTGGCACAGGAGTCGATCGACTCCAACCCGAACGCCTCGTTCCGCGTGATTGTGCTGGCGCAGAACCAGCCGCCGGTCGATTACAAGCTGAACGTGACCACCAGCCACAAGCAGAAGACCGACATGCAGGTCGGCTCCACCGACCCGGTCGGCGACGTCATCCACGCCGACAACGGCGGTTCCGCGATCAAGGAGACGTTGAACGGCACCGCGATCATCCATTACGAGAACGGCCCCTACCTGCCCGCGAAGAGCGTGAGCAAGCCGATCAGCTTCTCCAGCAATGGGGACACTCAGCTCGACGATCTCGCCTCGCCGAAGGATTTCGGCATGAAATACTGGGCCGAGGGCTCGTACTGGATCGACATCCAGGTGCCCAAGCAGGGCCGCATGCAGGCGGCCGTGGACACCGCGGACCGTGACCCGGCCGAATCCTGGAAGGTGAGCTCGGTGCCGCCCGAGCCCCCGGTCAAGAAGATCGAGGACGGCGCGAGCGCCGACCGGATGACGAACCGCACCACCATCACATACGGCACCGGCCGCGGCGGCTACGAGATGCGTTTCCGCGACGTGATCGAACCCAACGGCGTCGAATACTCCGTGGACAACTACAGGCTCATCGACAGGACCGACGACAATCGCGACGTTTCCGGCGAGTTCGAAATCACTTGGGACAAGGCGTCGAACACAGTGTCGGCCGCTCGTTCGGCGGACAAGGGCGAGATGCCCATGGACCATGTCTACGAGTTCAGCTTCGACGTGACCGTGTCGAAGCCCTCCGACTTCCAGCAGGTCAAAGACCATGCGTGGGGCCAGTGGAACCACGAGCCCGAGGCCGACGCCGGAAAGAAACAGTTCGATACGTGGCGGCCGAATCCTGACAAGAGCTGGATCCGCCTGAACGCGAAGGGCCAGTGGGAGGCGGTCATCGACCCGAAGGAGACCAACCGGACCGGCGCCGACGATATGACGCTTCTGGACGGGGACCGGGTCGCCTCGGTAGTCAACGGCACCATCGCCAAGAACCTCATCCAGGCCCCGGAGACCCTGACGCTCACGGACGACTGGTCGGCAGCCGACTACCTGTTCGACGCCGACGACAAGTCGAAGATCAGAGTGTACGAGGCCGATGCCGGCACCGATCGCGAGTCCAGCGTCACCGACATCGCCAACCACGGCAGGGACGTCACCGACCAGTGGACGATCACGATGGAAGGCACCACGGTGACCGCCACCGCAGGCCGGGCCTATCGCGAGGGATTGAAGGGATTGAAGACCGCGAAGCAGGTCACGCTGCTCATTCCCGGCAAGGCGGCCTACGCCAACGGCAAGGGCGCGGGCCAGGTGCGCGACGACTTCGGCAAGCAGGCGAGCGACGAACTGTCGTTCTGCACCGCGCCGGACGGCAAGGCGCTGACGAACAAGGGCTCCCAGACCGTCAACACGCACACCATCCCCACGAACGAGCCGAAGATCTGCGGCTACATACCGCCCGTCGTCAAGGACGTGGTCGGCGAATCCTCGCAGGGAGGCGACCAGGCGTCCGTGGACGGCAGGGTCGTCTACCCGGGCCAACGCTTGGAATACCGTCTGGAGACCCAGCCCCACCTGCCCGGCAATCTCGCGTACTCGGTCAGCGAGGTGGCGGTCACCGACACCTATGACGAGCATCTTGAAGTGGACAAGCAGACCCTGGAGGTCACCGACCTGTCCACCGGCAGGTTCATCCCGAAGACCGAGTACGAGACCCAGTGGAACGACGCGCAGCACGCGGTGCGCCTCGTGTTCTCCGACGGGTACGTGAAGACCAACTGGCGCAACGGCGCGAACCCGCGCATCATCGTCCGCTTCGAGGGCACGGTCGCCAAGGACGCGCCCACGGACACCAAAATCGGCAACCAGTGGGCCCTGACCCTGAACAACATGATCACCCCGAGCAACAAGGTATGGAACGAGCCGCCCGACTTCACTCCCGTGAAGAAGGACACCCAGGCCGACCCGTCCATCAGCATCGACGGCAAGACCGCGCTGCTGGGCGACCGGATCTACTACCGCGTGACCATCGACGCCAAGCAGACCAACCAGGCCTACAAGGTCTGGAGACTCGGCATGACCGACGACTGGGACGACGAATACCTCTCCCTCGACGCCAAGCGCATCGAGGTCACCGACACCGCGACCGGCAAGGACGTGACCGCGAAGTTCAACATCGCGGCGATCGACGGCGTCGCCTACGTGTACGCCAGGACCGCGGACACGAAGGTGCCGGCCACCGGCGAGACCATCAAGGGCGACCCCCAGCCCAAGAACCTCAAGGAATACGCCGAAAAGAAGGACCACGACCCGTTGAAGGAGCCGGCCATCGACCAGTCGATGCTGGGCACGAGCTACGAGGTGAGCCTGCCGATGACCGTCATCAAGGTCACCGACGGACATATCGTGAAGAACAAGGCCACGCAGGTCGTCAACGACACCCGCAAGGACACCAACGAGGTCGCCAACCCCCTCAAACCCGTCAACCCGTCCAAGGACGTGGTCGTGAAGGTGGACGGCGAATCCATCGACAAGCGGAGCGTGTACCTCAACGGCCTGTTCCTCTACCGCCTCGACAGCTCCGTGCTACCCGCGCACCGCGCCTACCAGAAGGTCACCGACTGGAGCATCACCGACCCGCTCGACACCGAGCATGACCAGTACACCGGCCAATGGGCCGTGTACGCCATGCGCGACCTGACCGAGCAGGGCAGGGTGATCGCCCGCAAGGGCGTGAAGATCGCCGGCAGCGGCTTCGACGCCAGTGTGTATGGCGGCGAACTGTTCACCCTTACGCAGGATGACAAGGGCGTGGTCACCGTTACCGCGACCCAGCGCATGCTCGACCTCGTCAGCGGCAACGACGAAAGCGAGCAGGCATGGACCGCGTTCATCCAGTGCAAGCGCGTCAAGACCGGCGAACACATCGCCAACCGGTTCGACGAAACCCTCAACGGCACCAAACGTCCATCCAACCAGGTCGAGACGCACACGCCCGACATGACCCCGAGCCTGAAGATCGAGAAATGGGACGAGGCCTCCGGCTGGCCGGCCGGCGACCGCGACCAGGTCAAGGACGCGCTGGCCATGCAGGGCGACACGCGCATCGTGTTCACCATCACCAACACCAGCACCACCGACCCCGACACCAAGCAGGGCGCATGGTACCGAACCAAGGACCTGAACCTCAAGGACCAGCTGGTCGCCGGCGACGGCCGGGTGACCGATCTCGAATATCCCGCCGATTGGGACAGCCGTGTCCTCAAGCCCGGCGAGAGCGTCGAGGTCAAGGGCATCCTCAAGGGCGTGACCGACCATCACACCGACCGCGCCACGGTCACCGGCACGCCGCTGGTCGAATGCGTCGTCTCCGACCCGGATCCGTTCGACGGCAAGGACGAGACGTCCGCACCCGATGACGCGGTCACGATCGACGGCAGGCTCGTCTGCCCCGACACCGAAGTGGTCAGCAACACCGACGACTGGAACGGCTACCGGACCGGGCTCGCCCATACCGGCGCCGCCATCCAGGGCGTGATCGCAGCGGCAATCACCCTGCTCGCCGTCGGCGTGGGACTGGTCGCCGCCCGCCGGTTCAGACACGGGAACAGTGCTGGCGGCCGTCACTCAGAATCGGCGCAGTCCAGCGATATCGCGGATACCGATGAGGATGTCGCCGAGACTACGGATGAGATTCCTTACGAATCGTCCGTGATCTGACCCGGACGTCGGACCTGCTTCCCGTCATGATAGTTCTTCCAGTCGGAGTATCTTACGATTGGAAGAACTATCATGTATTCATCAAATTATTACGGATTACAATTGATGTTTCTTTTGGCGCGACGAAAGAAGGAAACATTCTATTAGAATAGAGTCATTTTTTTGAAATAATGACCTTAATCTGGTACAATATTCTAATAGAGTATGTCAATCCCAAAGTTCATATGATATTTGACAAGAAACGCTTTTCTATGCCATATTGTCAAACTTCAATATCCCAAATGTATGATTATTTAATAACTTGTCGCGGAACCATCCCATATAGCTCTGTTTAGACCCCATCTAAATACCAGCAATCCTATACTCATACTAACTATGCTTGCAACTATAAGGTAAACCACATCAAGCATAAACATACTGGTATAGCCGGTTAATGCCCCCGGAGAGAACTCAATATCCGCGTGGTTGGCACATACCAACTAATCGATTGAAGCCACTGTGGAAGAATTTCGACCGGATAAAGTACTCCGGAAAATAATGTCGTAAAAGTTGTCAACAACCATGTCACCGGGTCGCCTTTCTTTGTAACCAAAAGAACTCCTCCACCCGCGAGCCCGAGGCCAACAAGTGTGAAGTAGCCGAGAATCATGACCAATATGAGTTGCCACGGGTTAACGTTGAAGGGGATAGAGAATGCAATCCCAAAAAAAGTGATCATTAAAAACGTGCCGATTACCAATTGAATAAATGAGCTAACCGCAGCATATGCAATCACTCGGCCAATAGAAAATGGTGTAGTCAAAACAGCTTCCAATGTACCTGTCCGCTGCTCAGAGGATATTAGTTGCGAGAAACTGGAGAGAGAAGAACTCATAAAACCAGTAAAAAGCGCTCCAGAGACCAGAAACGCCATCACGCTTCCACCATAATTCTGTAATGAAGGAAAACTGTTTCCCTGCTGGAGAAAAACAGCCAAGAAAGCAAACTGAACTATGCCAACAACCGCTGAAACAACACCTAGCATCAAGGAGAGCTTATAAGTTACGAGTTCAAGGAATTCTCTCCGCAAATACAGGTAGAGGCCGATTAAAAAAGAATGCATTTTATCTACTCCGGTCATCAATTACTTCGTTGACCTCGATCCCAATTCGTTCAAAGGATTGAAGCACTGATCCAAGAGACTTACCAACAGGTATATCAACCTCGACCTCGGACTGAGAAATCACACAAGACACTTCGGGAATTGATGCAATGGATTCAGGGTCAAGAGATCCGACTATTCTAAAACGCTTGCGGGCAGTAATGGAGTCTCGAGTCTCGAGATGAACACGTGTCGCATTCCCATTTTTAAGATATATTACATTTCCTGTGGAGGTAGCAAGGTCGGCCACGTTGTGGGTAGAGAATAGTATACTAGCTCCGTCGGCGCTCTTGTCCGTCATGGCTTGATAGACAAGCCTGCATGACTTGGCATCTAGGTTTGCCGTAGGTTCATCTAAGATATAGAGACTGGCTGGCGCAGCGAACGCTCGCGCAAGTCCTAGTCGCTTTCGTTGCCCTAGGGATAAGTGCATGAATGGAATATCCTGCAATCCAAGCAAATCGAATCTGTCCAGAGCCATGTCAATTGACGACATTGCAGTCCTGCCATAAATGCCACGAAGCGACAAGAAATAGCGGAGATTTTCGCGGGCTGACAAGCGATAATAAAATGATCTTTCGGAGTAGAGCGAGCTCGAGAGCCTTTGCAGTGCACTCCCTCTCTTCTGATAAAGATCCGAATCATCAATTAGGATTCGACCCAAGTGTGGGCGAAGTAGCCCCGATAGTGCTTTCAACAGTGTCGTTTTTCCTGTTCCATTACCGCCAAGGATTGGAAGAACTTGCCCTGAATCGATTTCAAGGTTCAAACTATGCAAGACTGGATTTCTCGATTTTCCATAGATCAGTGTCACATTTAATGCTCTAGCAATCATATTCCCTCCCAAAGTGTAGGAGAAACAAAAGGAAAGAAAGCCGGTAGATGCGCAATAGAGTCGGTGTATTCTAGTGCCACTCGGACAGCCAAGGTGCCCAAGTCGCCTTCGAGAAATCCACTGTCAATAGGATTCGCAACAGAACAATCGATCTCTTCAAGGAGCTGATCGCGAATAGGCCGACTATCCTTGTGGCTCAAGTAGGGGTGAAGCCCTAGGACTATTCCCGCTCGGCCATGGCATATAGAGTTATCAACAAGACCGATTACGCCAAGATCATGTACTTGACTGGTATTAACCTTCAGGGGAGCAATAGCGGCATTCAATAGAGATTCCGCAATTATTGGATCAACCGGTTTCAGCATTAGTGACAAAAAATAGAAGGGCATGTTGCCGTAACACCAGGCATACCGTCCATTACTAACGGTTTCAGTGTAATCTGAGGAAGAGTATGGAAGTATGTAGTTTCTCGAGTGATTCGAAATATCAACAAGCTGCCTTATCGCAGCGAATGGTTCCATATTATTATCATGGTTCACATCCGAAAGAATGCAACTCATCAATACTCCCAAAATACCATGCGCGTAACCATAGTCGGTGGTCGTCTTCTGAGCCACGGAATCCTGTCCCGAAGTGGCTGATAAAGACCCGAAGGCGTGGAAATTCGAAGTTGCTAATAGTTCGCAAAATCTACTGCAAATCTGCCGAGAAATCAATCGCAGCCCATCGGACCGGAATCGCATGCCATACAAAACCACGCCAGAGAGTCCGGATATAACGTCGTAATATTCGGATGATATTGGCGCATTCACGTTTGATAAAAATGTCAATTGTTGTCTTGCCTGAAAGACGATCCTCGATTCAAGTTCTCTAATCGCGCCTTGATATCTGCTTCCTCCACGGGAAATCGACTGCAGACACCAAGCCAATAGTGTGGTCCCCCCGAACAGTCCAATTCCAATGTTTGGGGTATGTTTATATTCCAAAATCATGCTTGTCGCGTAGTTGTGAGCCTGAACATCATATCCAGCATCGGGAAATAATGCGTCAAGGACACTTAAATATAGAATTGCGGCAGGAGTCCCTCCGTTAATGTTAAAGCTTTTCGTACGATTAGCCTCTTGATACCGAATGGGGATGATATCTTCGAGATTACTTGCAATGAGGGTCACCTCCTGTTGAATGTCATTACGTGTCTTCATTCCTCACCTCCAAAATCTGCGGATCTTAGATGATTGAGAAGAGCCCGCCAGAATATGGCCTCGTCTTTACGATCAAGCCCAAGGCGATTTGCAGACATGTGTGCAATAGATTGCTTAACGTCTTGGGCTGAAGCATTACTTTGAAGCTGGCAGGATGAAAAACGCGCAAGAACCTCTTGCATTTCGTCGGTAAACACTTCGGGCATATCGTCGGAACTAAATACACTTCGCAGAGCTCTGGCGGCTTTTCTAATAGAATGCCGATCTGCTTCAAACTCATGTTCATAGCTTTCTGCTACGGCAGATACGTAATGTCTGGTGAACCCCAGTTGCTGGATAAGGAAACGCATATAATTGCTTTTGGCTTTTTGTACCTGCTCGGGGGTATCCGATGATAAGCGGGTAAACATCTTAACCAGTTGGGTGCTCTCAAGACACCAGAACGATTCTAAATATTTAAAGCACTCGGGACCTCCATACCGTGAATACTCGGGAAGTCTAAGATTGAATTCGACATCTGTCGCGAGGCGTAGCGAGAGTACCGAATCGCAAAACACCCGAATGAACGTGTCGTCAAAGCTTCCCCGCACGCGGATACGTAAACTTGGGCGACCTTCCTCAGAGTAGCGAACAAAGTATGCTTCGAGACCAGCGTCATCAAGAACATCAAAGGCAGTTGCAAGAACCCTCTCCTGATTAGAGTCGTTGCATAGCACAACAAAGGTAAAAGCGGTTGAACTCTCTAACGGACCGTTTTGACAAGTCTAGATTGAGACCGACGGGCGGAATCTGAGCGACAGGCAGAGTCGCCGTCTCCGCCCAATCAGTCGAAGAAACCGAAATGACAATTTCCGTAGCAAACCTAGCTTTATCGTCTGACTCAGACTTCGTAACACCTAAATCTTCTGGTTCGACGCCTCTCTCTATCCAGATATCCTCATCAGAGTTTTCGATGACGTGCTTTAGGAGTCGAAGATGGTCGAAAGCTGAAGTATCAAGCAGAATCTTGTTGTCTGACGCACCAGCATAGATATATCGAGGAACTTTTCGATCAGCCAAAACTCGTTTCAAATCATCAAGCGTCCCAATTCCCCTAATCTTCTGCAAGATTTTTTGTGACAGCAGCGTAAAATGATGGAGCAGAGTTTTCTAGAACTGCACGAATACCGGGTTCGGATATGACGGTGTCCGCGAACACCGATAACGCGGAACTGCCTTTCTTAGGAAACTTGTCGACGGGAAGCGCTGCAATCCTCACGTATGGAGATCCGAGCAGAGTATATCTAGACACGTTTCACCGCCTTAAGCAGCAGCCATGCACTTGCCATGGCAACAACTACACCGACCGGAATCACATAACCGGCAAATCGCGCCCCGCTTAGCATCCATGTGGTCGGTATAACGGCATGCAGAATCGGCGAGCCCTCGAACATGCCGGAGCTGACCGGAAGGCCGGCGACGATGAAGAAGCCGACAATGCTCCAAGCGACAACAGGACTGGCCCAGAGTCGCAGGACGAAGCATGCAAGGGAAAGAACGACAGCGGTGAACGCAAACATCAAAGCGACATGCAACGAGAGCGGTCTCTTATTGACGATAAATCCGACGGCAAATCCGTACAGCAGAGTCAGGCAGATGCTGACCGCGACACCAAGCAATAGTGACTTCAAGGTAAAGCGAAGCAGGAGCCGATCGTGGATGCTGAAGGAACGATATGAGCGGGGCACCCTCGCATGGGAGAAAACAAGGCCGGCCGTGGTTATGGGAAGTGCCATCACCATCGCCGACTGCGCCACCGCGCCCATGCTCCCGTAACGCAAAAAGAACAGCGGAAGCAGCAGCACGGCCACAAAGGCGAGCATCGACCAACGGATCAATGCCACGCGCTCAATACGCAATAGGGACTTCATTTCCTGTCCACTCCTTCGCGACGGAACCAGCTCAACAAAACATAGACAACCAGGAGCACCACAATCGGGACGACCACCACCACAGGGCCGACAGACGATCGGCTCGCCGTTTCCGCCGGCGACATCACGGTGCCGTTCAGATTCAACCCGACGACCCGTAGGGCGTTCGCGACGTAGGGCGTCGCATAGTCGGACAAGTCGCCCGGCAGAAGAACCCATACATAGCAAAGGATGGCCGAGACGATCCCGGCGACTTCGGGATTGACGGCAATCTCGACGATCGAATAGATCAGGGCAGTCAAAAGGCTTTGCAGCACGACGAAGCACAGGACGACGGCCAGATTCGGATGCATCCCGGTACCCATCAGAACCATGATGACGTCGAAGCATAATACGCTCAGCAGGTTCACAGCGGCCAGAATCAAAGCCCGGAATATGGTTCTGAGCGAGCACGGCTTCCATGCGGAATACACGTGGCGGGGCAAACCTCCATAGTGCGCCTTCGCAACCCTGGCATCGCACACAAAGAGCAGCGCAAGACAAATCACCGGCTGGGTGCCGGTGAAGAAGAAGCTGTATCCTCCAGCTATCGGGGTTCCGTTCGCCGCGCCTGAAATCCACGAACCCAGCAGAAGGGACGCCACGGCTCCGAACACCGCGGCGAGAAAATACCATACGTTCCAGTAATAGGCGACCAACGCGCGAACAGGAGAAACGGCACTCACCTTTACCTCCCCTGATACAGGTCCGCGAGGTTTACCCCGGTCAGATCCGTGAATTGCGCGGCCCGGCCATGTCGAATCACGATGCATTCATCCGGGACTCCCTGAATCTCATGAAGCAGATGCGTGGAGATGACGACGCAGTTCCCCCTGTCCCGATAGGCGCGAAGCGTTTCGGACAAGGAGGCTATGCCATCGGGATCCAATCCGTTCTGCGGCTCATCGAGGAACAGAAACCTCGGATGCGGCACAAGGGTGAGACACAGCTCCAGACGCTCCGTCATACCCGTCGAATAGTCCTTCGCCTTCCGTCCATGCGCCGCGTGGTTGATGCCCACATTGTTCAACGCCGTCTCCGGGTCCACGTCCAGACCCCAGAACGCGGAGACCACCTCGACGTTCTCCCTACCAGACAGGTAGGGAAAGAAACTGGGATGGTCTATCGCCGCGGACATCTCGTTGATGTTCGTCCCGGTGTATGTGACCTCCCCGCTCACGGGCCTGATCCGCCCGAGCAGCGTCTTCATCAACGTGGTCTTACCCGCGCCGTTCGCCCCGAGCAGACAGACGATCCTACCCGTATTCAACCGCAAGTTGATGTCACTGACAATCGGGGAATTCTTGTACCCAATCGAGAGATTGGTCGCCGATATAACTGGCATGATCCACCTTCCAAAAAGGCGTTCCTAGAGACAAGGCTTGCCTCTAGGAACGCACGATGCTACGACGGACGTTGCTAATGCTTGCTTCCACCGGTGAAGCTACAACCATTGTACATTGGGAAGTGAAGCAGGCAAGGCCGCCGGTCGGGCAGCCAGGGGTGCACATGAACTTCGAGGTAATCCGAGGACGAGCGTCCCCCTCAGTTTCCTCAACATGGGTATCAAGGTCAAAAGTGGCCATGACTTCTCCAATCTTTCGAATCTGAACGTAATGGACAGTAAGCAGTTGCCCGCAATGCGAATAACTACTTACTGTAAATAATTGCGCAGTTACGATTCGAACGACTTGAGTGGTGGGTGGGTTGTCATCTGTAGATGACAACCCACCCAAGGTCTTTTTGTTTGTAGTTGGATTTCTTACTGCTTGTCGGTTTCCTCGGAGGCGAGGCGCGCTTCGAGTTGCTCGACGATGCGGTCGTGCATGTTCTCGTCGATCTTGACGGTCAGGAGGAAGACGACGAGGCTGGCGACGATGCCGGCGAGCGGCAGGTAGTAGGCGCAGGTCTTGAACGTGCGGATGTTCGCGGGATAGTCATGTGTGCCCATGATGCTGCCCACGCCGCCGAGAAACGCGATGCGTCTACGGCCCGCCGCAATCATCGCGTCCAGGGCGTCCAACATCGTCTGCGACAGATCGGGCCGTACGGAGTCGAACAGGTGCGGTGCCGGATTCGTGTCGATGCACACGCCATGCGGGAGTGCCGCATGCAGGGCGCGCAGGTCCGCTTCAGGAAACACCGTGGCATCCACGGTGATGAACCCATCGAACTCCGCCGCGCGTTCCGTCAGCTCGCGTATGGACCGGATGAACGTGGGCTGGTCCAATTCCATCGACTCCGCACACTCCGCAAGAACCTTCCGCAGATCGGAGAAGTATGCGTCCTGCAGCTTCTCCCCGGATGGAGGAGCGTCCAGCACAGCAATCGCGGGACGGAACACGTTGCGGTATCCCAGCTCCTCGCATACGCGCAGCACGCGCCGTCGCGTCTCCTCCTTGATGGAGAACGATGGGTCGTTCAGCAAGCGCGACACCGTGCTCTGTGACACCCCGGCCCGTTCCGCGACCTCCTTGAGCGTGGCCATGACATCCTCCCCGCAAACTTTAGTAAAGGTTTTACTACAGCATAACCCGGGATTTGCAAGATGACGGATTCTCCTACTCAGGAAATGACCTACAACTGATAAACTTCAAGCGTCCCGACAAAGGGGCAATGCATAGAGGGCGGGCGTGTCATTGAAAAACATGCTCGCCCTTTAATCAAGGCTTATGGCAGTCTGAACTGGCACCCCTCATGCTCATTGTCTGTTTTTGAAGAAGACGAAGAGTTGGTTGTCGTGTATGGCGGTGATGGCGATGGCAGCTCCGATTTGCGCGGCGATGAGGGCTGCGGTGAGTGCGGGAAGCTGGATGGTGGTCAGGGTGAGTGCGTTGGCGTGTCCGCTGGTCCAGCGTGCCGTGGTGTAGGTGATGGCGGTGGCGGTGAGGATGGCGGGCAGGGTCCATGCGAGGGTTTCGAGCGCGTTGGTGGCGAGGATGCCTTGGCGGGGCATGCCCATGTGCAGGTCGTCGGCTATTTCGATGCGTCGCGCGCGCGTGGCCATGATGGCGATGGCGAACGCGGCGATGGGGGTGATGGCGAGCATGCTGCGGGTGGTTCGCTGCCGGTAGCGGGTGTCGAGGTCGGGGTTGGTGCCGAGCATGGTGTTGGCTTGTTTGGTTTGGGTGGCGGGCGCGGCTCCGGGTATGGCGGTCGCGGTGGTGTTGAGCAGGTCTTCGGCGTCGGGGTTTGCGGGGTTGATGGTGGCCCAGCATTCGTCCCATTGCTGGCCGGCGTTGATGGGTGTGGGGGTGATGATCGCGTAGGCGAGTCGTTGGTCGCGGCTGTCGTCGGCCCAGGGGAAGACCGCGCTGATGTGCATGGTGCCCTGGGTTGTGGGCAGGTCGTCTCCTTCGCGCGCGTGGAGGGTGGCGGCGAGTTGGCTGGAGATCCATACGCCGGGTTGGGTTTGCTCTCTTGCTCCAACGCCGAGCACGTTAGCGAGTCCCGGTGTCGCCTGCCAGGCGTCCAGTGGGGCCGCGGGCATGGCGGTCAGGGTGATTTCCCCGTTGCTTTTGAGCGCACCGGCCGCTTGGATGGGATTCGTGGTGGTGCCGCCTGTGGTGCCGGTGGTTTGGGTGAGGTTTGCGCAGGTGGTCGGGTCGATCTGCTTGCTGCCGGAGATGATGTGGATGGCGGCGGCGCTGGTGGCCCATTGCCGTGATTCGTGTTGGAGGGAAGTAATGGCGGTCAGGTCGAATACGGCGGTTCCTGCTGCGATGAGGGTGAGGATGCCGGCGCAGGCGAGGGCACGTGTAGTGCCGGTGGCGACGTTGCGCCATACTTCGGACAGGATGGCGGTCGGTTTCATCGTGTGTCGTCCTTGGTGTCGATGTTGGGGTTCGGATTGTGCCACGCGAGGTCGATGACGCGGGTGCACGCGGCCCGGGTGTTGGGGTCGTGGGTGGCTATGACGACGATCGCGTCGCCTTGCGCGAGTCCGGTGAGGGTGGAATCGATGTCGTTGGCGGTGCGCTGGTCGAGTTGGGCGGTGGGTTCGTCCACGAGGAGGAGGTCGGGTTTGCTGGCGATGGCACGGGCGAGCATGAGACGCTGTGCTTCGCCTCCGGATAGTTCCCGGAACTCGCGTGCGGCGACTTTGGTCAGGTGGAACGTGCTCATGATGGCGATGGCTTCGTCTTCGGCCTGCGTGCGGTCGATGCCCTGGCCGAGGAGTGGTTGGACGACGTGGTCGATGGCGGTGCGCCGTGGCATGCCGTGGGGGTTCTGGAACACCCAGCGCACGCGGTTGACCCGGCTGCGTCGGATGGTTCCTTCGGCGGGCGGCTCGAAGCCGGCGATGATGGACAGGAGGGTGGATTTGCCAGAGCCGGACGGCCCGCACAGGCCGACGGCCTCGCCGGTCGTGAGGGTGAAGTCAAGGTCGCGGAACAGCCAGGGGCCGTCCGCGAACCGGTGGCCCACGTGCTCGCCCGTGACCGACGGTATTCCGCCGGCCGCGGGCCGCGCGGAGTCGATTGGCCGTGTCGGCACGGGGTCCGCGACCGTTTCGAGGGGCAGGATGCTGGTGCTCATGCGCGTCCTCCTTGTGTCAGTGCTGCATTGCGGCGGGGCATTGGATGTCGTCGAGTTTGTGGCCGAGGGCGACTTTGCCGATTGTCGCGTCGGCTTGTTCGGGTTGGATGAGCGTGGCGCCGAGGGCGGAGCCGATGACGGTGACGGGGATAGCCTGTTTGCCGTCGGGCGAGACACAGGCGCGGGTGCCGTTCTGGCCGGTGATGGCGGAGGGCGGGACCTTGATCGCGTCGATGGGTTGTTCGAGCGCGAGGGTGGCGGTTGGTTTCTTGCCGCCTTGGTCGGCGAGGGTGGTCTTGTAGCCGTCGCTGGCCTGGATCTGGTCGAGGAATTTCTGGTCGCTGATCCTGCCGTCGGTCTTGTCGAGGCTGGTCTTGACGCCGAAGAGCGTGAACGTGCGTTTGCCTTCTCTCAGGTTCGCCGGCGTGGGGAAGGTGATGGCCGTCAGTTGGCCGCCGGTCTTCATGATTTCGGCACCGTCCGTCAGGTTGGTGTTCAGTCCGGCCGTGCATTGGGTTGGTGTGGCGGTGGTCTGGGGCAGCCATGCCACGTCGGTCGGTCCGATCCTGCCGTCGGGGTTGCGATCGCCGGCCTGCGAGAGCAGCTGGTTGACGCCGTCCTTGGTGCGCCACCCGTAGGTGCCGTTGCCTTCGGCGTTGTAGCCGAGGCGGGCGAGTTCCTGTTGCAGGGCGAGCACGTCGGGCCCGGTGTCGCCGGTGCCGATCTCGCGGTAGAGGGGCGTGTCGGTGTGCAGGGCGATGACGGGTTTGCCGTCCACGGACAGCAGTCGTTTGCCGGATTCGACCGCTTGGCCGGGCATGCACAGGGTTTCGCTGACGGTGCCGGCGGCGCGCGAGGTGAGCGATTGTTCCGCGCTGGTCTCGAACGAGGCCTCGACGGTCCGTTCGTCGTCGAACTGCTGGCGGCTGGCCGTGACGGTGTCGGGGCTCGTGGCCGCGGACAGTCCGTCGGGTGTGGGCGTGGGGATGACGAGCGCGGTGACGAGCACGCCCGCGGACAGCATCCCCAGGCCGGTCAGGATCAGCGGGGTCAGGATTCGTGTTTTCATGTGGTCGTTTCCTTTCGTCGGATGCTTGTTCGTCAGCCGATGTTGACGGCAAGGCCGGCTCCGGTGAAGCATGACTGGGCGGCGTCCGACGAGGCGTCGAACGGCAGTCCTTTGGACGCTCCGTCCCCGTTCAACGCGTTTTCGAGTTTGCGTCCGGTGTAGGCGTCATCGACGAGGCTGCTTTTCTTCAGGCATTCCACGGCGGTCTCGTACGGGTCGGCCAGGAGGCCCGGGTTGCCCTGCTGGAGCTGGTAGAGGGATTCGATGATCTTGCTGGTACCCTCGGAGCAGGTGTTGGATGCCTCCATGTACTTGTTCACTTCGGCGTCGGTCGATGGCACCGGCGTCACACCGGTGGTCTGGTAGAGTCCGTTGGACAGTTTGCGGGTCTGTTCCTGCCACCCGTTCTCGGCCATGCACGCGGTCTGTTTGTCGTGCGCGGTCTCGTAGTCCTCGGCGCTGATCTTGCCGGTCTTCTTGGCCCGTTGGAGCACGTCGCGCTCGAACTGGCTGAGTGTGTCCTTGGCGAGGTACTGGTCGAACAGGGCGCTCATGCTCGGCGCGATTCTGGTGCCGGATGTCTGCGCGTCGTCGGCCGTGTTCTGGTTCCAGGGCGTTGAGCATGCCGTCAGCGAGACGAGCAGTCCCATGCAGGACAGCAGCGCGGCGGCCCTGCGCAGCGTTTCTTGGCGGAGGATGGATGATGTGCTGGTGGTCATGGTGGTTTCCCCTTCCATCGGCTGGTGCGGTCTGTTTACTTGGTGTTGAAGTCGGGATCGTGGTAGTCGGGCACCTTGGCTTGGCATTCCTTGATGGCCTTGTCCCGGTCACCGTCCGTGGACCCCGAGGACACCGAGCCGGAGCCGTCGCCGGTCCATTGGAGCACGACCCAGTTGCCGTCCATGATCTGCGCGGGCACTCCCGCCGCCGTGAGACAGTCGCGGTATCGTTCGGCGGCCTGTTTCGAGGCCGGGTTCGATCCCTGCGGCGCGTCGCCGCCCTGGCTGTCGGTCTTCGGCGCCGCGTCCTGCGACGTCGTCGCGGAGGGCGCGCCGGATGACTGCGACGACTGCTGTTGGCCGCATGCCGACAATGGCGCGGCCAGCGCGGCGGCCAGCGCCGCGGCCGCCGACAGTCTGAATACGGATGTGGTTCGCATGTGTTCCTCCCTTGCATGGGTTCGCCGCTGCCGGGGCGATGCTTTGGCCCGGCGGTTGCCGGACGATGCCCATTACAGCCGGCTCTCCGTGTGCGATGGGTGCGTGTCGCGCTCACCTAACGCACACCCACGCCGACCACAATGGAGAACGCGAAGGCAATCGCATGAAGGCCATGAATCGGAATCGGAGGCAACGAAATATGGCGAGGATCCTGATCGTCGAGGACGACGCCGACTTGTCGGCCGTGCTGGACGACTGTCTCAGGCACGAGGGGTACGCGACCGGACTGGCAGGCACCGGCGTCGAGGCGCTGGACCTGCTCTCACGGGGGGAATACGACGTGATGCTCCTCGACCGTGATCTGCCCGTGCTCTCCGGAGACGAGGTCATGCGCACCGCGGACAGGCTGCGCATCCCCGTACGCACGCTCATGCTCACCGCGGCCGGCAGCATCGAGGACCGCGTGCACGGCCTTGACCTCGGAGCCGACGACTACCTGCCCAAACCGTTCGCCTACCCCGAACTCCTCGCCCGCATCCGCGCGCTCCTGCGCCGAGGCGACGCCGACGACGCGCCCACCGTGATCTCACGGGGACGGCTGTCCGTCGATACCGTGAGACGGCTCGCCTACGCGGACGGCCGGCCTCTCGACCTCGCACCCCGCGAATACTCGCTCCTGGAGGAACTGCTGCGCGCCGACGGCGGGTGGATCAACACCCGCGCCCTTCTCGAATCCCTGTGGCCGTCCGAGGCGCACGACCAGCCCGACCTCGTCAAGACCGCCGTCTACTCGCTACGACGCAAACTGCCCGACCCCTCGCTCATCGCCTCGTCGCGCGGAGAGGGATACCGCATACCATGACCGACACCGACACGACCAACCGGCCGGCCGGGCACGCCGCGCGCCCGCGCAAACCCGCCAGCTTCCGCATCCGCCTCGCCGTCACCGTCGGACTGCTCCTGCTCGGCATGCTCCTCGCCGTGATCCTCGTACAGAACATCTCGCTCGACTGGGCGTTCCAGCATCAGGTGGACACCATCTCCACAGGCAGCAACCAGAACACCATCACGACGGAACCTGCCACGCCCCAGGACGGGGTTCCCGGCACGGCCGACTCATGTAACGCGGATCCCTGCGACGTGACCGGTGCCATTCTCTCTCCGACCGCCGGGCAGACCGGCACGGAGGGCGTGGTGCTCACCGTCAGGGACGGCGTCGTGCAATGGATGCGCTACGGATCGCTCGCCGTGTTCGCCGTATCCGCGCTCCTGGCCGTGCTCCTCGTCTGGAACCTGTCGGGCAAACTCACCGCACACCTCGACTCCATCAGCCGCCAGACCGGCCAACTCGACCCCGACCATCCCGCCGGGCGCATCAGCCTCGATCATCCCGACGCCGAGACCGCCGGCCTAGCCGACGCGCTCAACACGATGCTCGACCGCATCGAGCAATCCAACGAACTGCAACGATCGTTCATCCGCAACGCCAGCCACGAACTGAAAACACCGATCACGACCATCGGCACCAGCCTCGAAGCGCTCATGGCCCAGGACCGGTTCCCCGAGGACGTCAAACCAGCCATCAGCCACGCCATCGAAGCGAACCGCAAAAGCAGTGAACTCATCAACAGTCTGCTCGAACTCTCCCGCATCCAGACCGTGCCCGACACCAGCACGGAAACCGTGGACCCCGCCCGCATCGTACGCGACACGCTCGAAACCCACCGCGAACAGGCACAGGCACGTCACCTGCGCATCGACGCCGACGGACTCGCCGCATACCACGGCCCCTTCATCGAGACGAACCCGCGCTACCTCTCGCTCGCTGTGGACAACCTGATACGCAACGCCATCATCCACAACACCGACCACGGCGCCATCACCTGCACCATCCACGACGACAAGCAGCACGTCACCATCAGCATCACCAACACCACAAAACAGCCGGACCACCCCGAAGCCACGGCCGACCTCATCCAACCATTCCACCGAGGAGACGCAACCCGCATGGCCAACCAACCTGGCCACGGCCTCGGACTATCCATCACCAAAGCCTGCACAGACGCCATCGGCGCCAGCCTCAACATCAGCCGTCCCACAGCCGATGTATTCCGCGCCGGAATCATGCTAAATCGACATATCGGCATGCCCATTAGATGATTTATTCACGATAAGATATCCTTACTCATACTGACTGATTAGTCAATGAATGCGAGGATATCGATGAATAGTGCGGAACGGAGACGTAGAACGCGCGAAGCCCTGCTCGAAGCCGCGGCTCTCGAATTTGAAACACAGGGATATGCGAAGACCACATTGCAGGGCGTCGCTGACCGACTTGGTTTGACGCGTGGCACAGTGCTGTTCCATTTTCACACGAAGGAAGCATTACGGGATACGCTTATCCAATGGTGCGATGAGCGCCTGTGCGCAAAAGTGTCCCAATGTAGCGGCAGAAGCGATTTCGCTCGGATTCTCGCCGCGATTGCTGACATGCACTATGAAGATGCGCGAATACGTTCCGGATTGCTGCTGCATGAAGAAAAAGCCCGAGCGGAGAACGCGGGGCACATGAAGTGGGAGGAAGCACTTGAACTAGTCTTGTTTGGGCAGCTCAACGACGCCCATGACAGCATTAAGGCAGGAGCCCTAATCGATATGTACATCGCCGTCATAAGGTCCGATCGATGGAAGAATAAGCAGCAGCTCCGTCAGGCTCTTGATTTCTATCTGTCCCTAACCGGTCTGAGCAAAGCGGCTGAACTCTCTGATAACAGGCTATAAGGGAATCGTATGGCAAGAATCAACGATTCTTGTTGACTGACTAGTCAGTCAATGCATATTATGGGAGCACCAACCGGAAAGGTTGGACAACCCAGGGAGGAAGGAACTCCCATGAACACCACCGCCAAAAGCAAAATCGGTCTGCTGGGCAAAGTCGGAGCCGTCGCCGCAGCTGCGGCAGCCGTGATGGCTTTCACCGTTCCTGCCGCTAACGCGGCCGGAACCTACGCTCTCCATGCCGGCACGGACTATGCCTTGGCCCAGACTTGGACCAACGGAGGAACCCAAGGTCGCTCCTATGCGCAGCATGGTAGGCGCGTAGCAAGCACCGTGTGGACTCTGCAGTCCAGCCGCGCATACGCCGATGACGGGTACTCGACCAGCTATCACGCTCAGGTCTGGTTCCGCTGAATTTGACTCTATGAATCGAGGAGGCGAGCTTTGCTCGCCTCCTTCTTTATTCGTCCTGATCAAAACGGTCTCACCGCACATAAAGGACAACGAGACCATTCTTGTCCGCCGCTATTCCGCCGGCTTTCCCTGACGATGGGTGTCAACGGAGACCGTTGCCTGTCGGGCTCCTTGATCGTCATCAGAGGAGGCCGTCGTGGATTTGTTGAATCAGGTGCTTCAGTTGTTCGTCAGGTTCGCCACCATCGGTGGTGGCCTGTGGCTGGTGTGGGGCGCCGTCACATTCGGCGGCGGCCTGAAGGATCATAACGGGCCGCAGACGCAGTCGGGGTTGTGGCAGATCGTGGGCGGGGGCATGATCATCGCGGCCGCGCAGGTCTTCAACGCGGTCGCGTTGGGTTGAGTCGGTTCGGGGGCGTGTTGTGGAGGACTTCATCGTGGCGATGCTCAACATGATCGGCGGCGGCGGTGCCGGTTCGGTCACGGCCGGATTGTTGTCCCAGGCGCCGGAGACGTGGAATCCCGCCCTTTACCAGTTGGCGGTGAGCGTGCATGAGGTGGCGGTCAAGCCTTTGACGTCGGTGGTGCTCGCGGTCATGTTCACGTTGGAGCTGGCGCGCAACTCGACTCGTATCGAGGCGGACCGTGATCTGGGCGTGAAGATCGTGGCGGGAACCATGTTCAGGATCGCGTTGGTGTTCATCGCCGTGCGGAACGCCGGTCTGTTCATCGGCATGTTCAACCGGGTCACGCAGTTCCTTATGCAGGGCGTGTCCTCGCAGATGTCCTTTGAGGTGGCGGGCGAGGGTGGCCAGTTGGGCGATCTGATGCGCGACCAGATCCGTGATGCAGGTGTGATGGGGCAGGCGGCGTTGTTCTTTCTGCTGGTGATCCCGTGGTTGTTGTCCCAGTTGGCGTCGGTGGTGTTCACGGTGGTGCTGTATGTGCGGTTCATCGAGTTGTATGCGTTGACGGCGTTTCAGTCGTTGCCGTTCGCGTTTCTGGTGCATGAGGATACCAAGCCGATCGGCGTGGGTTTCTTCAAGTCGTATGCGCGTACGTCGGTGAATGCGGTGTGCGTGTTCGTCTGTCTGGTGTTCTATCAGCGGATCGTGGTCGATGCCGTGAGGATCCCGGATTCCGCGGACAAGGGCATGGTGTCGTGGGTGACGGGCAATTTCGGCAATCTCATGATGGCGGGCATCCTGCTGTTCTTCGTGATCGCGGTGAGCCAGCGTGTCAGCCGCGCCATAGCAGGCGGCGAATAGCCGCATCGGAACCGGGGCCAATCGGAAAGGATTCTTTCATGTTGCAGATGCGCGTGTATAAGGAGATCGCCAATGTCGAGGCGAAGGTGATGTGGGGGCTGGGCTGGCGTCAACTGGCGGCCGCCGCGTGCATGCTCGTCCTGGGCGGCGGGGAGGCGGCGTTGTTCTGGTCGTTGGGGCTGACGGACCTAGGCTCGTATCTGCTGTTCGTGGTGTGTCTGCCGTTCGCGCTGTGGGGCTGGTGGCGTCCGAAGGGACTGAAGCCGGAACGGTATCTGGGATACATGCTGCGCCAACGTTTCGGCCCGAAGGTGTATCCGCTCGAACCCCATGTTCCCGCGAGATTCCCCGGCAAACCGTCGTTGAAGGAGAAGACCCGTAGACGAATCGGAGGAAGGAAGGCACGTCGTCATGTCTGACATCAACGGCAGCAAAGCGGTCAAAGGCAACGACAAGCGACATGGAAAGGCCGGAAACCGGCGCTCCGGGAATCGTCGCATACCTCGTTCGTCGAAGGAGCTGCTTGGCTATGATTCGATGCTGTCCAACGGGATCGCGTATCTGGGCGGCGACCGGTGGAGCGTGTCGCTGCGGATCAGCGACATCAACTATCAGGTCGCGACCCAGGACCAGCAGCTGGACGTCGTGGACCGGTGGGGACGTTTCCTGAACTCGGTCGGCGAGAACATGGGTGTCCAGATCACGGTCGCCACACGCATGCTGGATCCCGAGGAGGTGACGCGCAGCATCGCCATGCCCCTACGGGGCGACATGCTGGATGGGTTGCGCGGGGACTTCAACCGCAATGTGCGCCGGCGTCTCGCCGGCCGTTCGCCCCGGCCGGGTGAATCCGCGGGGACGCCCGACGCTCAGCGTCGTCGTCCCGCCCATGCGGGGCGGATGCCGTGCTCGCCGGCCGCGAGCACGAGGGTCGCCAGCGAACAGTCCTCGTCCAAGGCCAAGGCCTTGAGCGCGCGCACCGCGGCCACGGTCGAACGGTCGGCCATCCACATCAGGTACGCGCACGCCGCCATCGGCTGTGCCTCGTACCCGTCCGGCGCGTCGGCCGTCACCGATTCCAGCAACGCCGTCGCCCGCCCCCAGCGCCGCATGTCCGGCTGACAGTCGGCGTCCTCGAACGCCCGTGACAGTTCGCGCGTGACCACGGCCGCCGACTCCATCGAATGCGGCCGGGCGTACAGCATGTGCAGTTCGTCGCCGTCCATCTCGCGCAACGCGGCGAGTATCAGCGCGTCCCGCATGCTCAGGCACTCGGTCGCCAGCACCGCCAGCGTGACGCGCTCCTCATGGGAGAAACCGCCCCCGTCGCGCGACAGCAGGCCGTTCCACCTGTCCATCAGGGGCGCGAACCACTTGTCGGCCGCCTTCTCGGGGCCAAGCTCCCGCCGGTCCTTACGGAACCCGCCGCATACGCGCTCCGCCAATCATGTTCCCGTAGTGCGGGTGTCCACCATGTCGTTCATGTCCATCGGTCCTTTCCGTGTGGTTTCCATTTCGGACACCACCCGCCTGCCATGCGCGCAGGCGGAGCGGCACGGGACACGGCGCAGGAAGCGAAGACGGAGCGCATGGCATGCTGGTGGTGGCCGCAAACCCCTCGTCAGATTCCACGCGGCCCACCCGCCGCGAGCATGCGAGCGGCCAGACAACACCGTCATGCGCGCAGCGCATGGCCTAAGGCTGCGTTCCCACGCCGATGAAGGAGAGTATGTCGAACGGGCTTTGCCCGGAAGCATTCTCTTCTGAATCGACATGAATGACGCACTGTCCTCTTTAGATGACAAAACCGTCGCATGAAACAATATGGACATTCCAATGTTGCAGCTTTGCTATAATCAGATGCTCGAGAGTAAGGAGTGATAGCAACTCTATCTGTGTCTCATGCATGAGACACAGATACTTTGTGTTATCATATGACATTCTTTAGAACCTAGAACTGAGGTGAGTAATTTTAATCTAGACACGGGGCGATACTGCAAATATTGTCTCTGCACAAGTAATTTGCATGCCACTGTATGGCACCAAATTATTCAAATAAATTCGTTATCGGGTCCACACGGCAAGGCAATGTACTTAGGAAAAAGAATCAGAATCGCAATTGTAGACAATGACAAACTTGCCATCGGTATGATGAGACTACTGATTGGGCATCTCCTCCCGTCAGCGGACATATGCTGGACCGCATTCACAGGTGAGGAGGCCGTCAGCAAAAGTCTCTTCGACAAGACACAGCCCGACGTACTAATAGTGGATATGTCACTAGAAGGCATGAGTGGATTCGAAGTGTGTCGAAGGATCCGTTCCCGGACCCCCAAAATCGCACTCATAGGGGTGACTGCCTTCTCTCCTGAGCGTTACTATGCTGATGCACTGTCCAATGGGGCCAATTGCCTGATTCCCAAAGTCCAGATGAGAGATATATGCCGGGCATCATATCGGCTTGCGAACGGGCAACAGCCCGGCACTCAATATGAATCTTCCGAGACTGCTCAGGAAGCGTACTCCAAGCTTTCGCCCGAAGACGCTGGTCAGTATCACAAAAACCTCACCAGAAGGGAAACGGAGGTCATGAGTCTGTGCGCACGTGGATACACCTCCCAGGAGATAGGCGATTACTTGGGCATAGGCGAATCAACTGTCAAGACCTACATCAAACGCGTGACCGAAAAAATGGACGTTAAAAATCGAACTCAAGCGGTGATATGTTGGCTCAAAGAGAGGGAATCATGAGGATTCGGAAATCTCCTCTTGTTTCCTTTGTGCTCAACCATCCCACGTACATCGGATACCTACTTTCCATAGTTAGCGTCGCACTCACTATGGCGGAAACTATGATATTGCCCCCCAATACAATATGGACGCTGGTATTCTGTATCATCCATATGATCGCGGTAATGATGCTTCCGAGCCGACCACTATTAGGGAGCAACCTGGCACTAGCATCGTTTATCATATGCTGCTTCATACCCGATGACGGAGGACCCACCCTGCTCTGGGGCACTTGGCTTTCGTTGGCGTATATAGGATTATCGATTAAGTCACCGATTGGGTTTATGTACCCGCTGATCGTCTCGGTCGCACGCATGTGGAGCTTCAACGAAGCAGGGACACCATTTCGGGAATCTTTCACATTGCTATTCATCATGTTCTTCGCTTATTACATTGGACGAGCCCTCGGATGGAGGAACATGAAGCATCAGGCCGAAACAAACAGACTGGAACGCAATCAGCTACGGCAACGTTTGGACACGCTACGCAAGGAAAACGAGGCCGCCATCCATATCCATGATTCGGTCGCCGCGAACCTGACCTATGCCGCAATGCTGCTGGACGACAAGATGATCCAGAACGAATATGAATTTACGGAACGTGAAATCAGCGAACTGCACGGGAAAATAATGGACACTCTTAAAGACGTTAGAACAGCCATCAATCTGATGCAAGGCGAGGAAATTCCCCATCAGACCGGAGACAGCACGACAGCCGCCGCGAAAATACAATCAATCATCAACAGTGGCGACGAATCGTTAATGAGACTCGGATTCTCCGGCAAAACCGAACTGTCAGTTCGGTCCCTGAACCACGCGGATTCCCGTTGCCTGATTGAAATATCCTCACTGCTGCCTGAATTGTATACAAACATTGCCGTTCATGCATCGCCGAACAGCGAGTATTTCATTCGCATCACCTATAAAGACGGAGCGATGATTATCGATCAGGTCAACGAAATCTCAGATAGCACACTGCTTCCAGACAAGCCGGCTTCGAACAACGGGCTGAGACTGCACACCGAACGAATTCAGTCCGAGGGAGGAGCCGTGAAAACCTCATCCGAAGATGGAACATGGCAGTTCCATGCGTCAATACCAGTACGCACAAATCAGTGACGGCAAAGCCATAGCAGAAATGGCGGGCAATGTTGATTCAACATCAAAGAAGGCTCTGACGCATTAGATGCATATGGAACTGCATAATTGACAGATTCCATTGGACTCCCCGAAGCCGTCAGAGAGAAAATCATTAGTGCAGCAATAATATTCATATCCACCACTTTCTTACTCCGGTGAAGTATGCCATAAATACGGTAGTTGCATCTCAAATCAATCTTTCGATGTCAACTTTCGTATGACATCGAAAGACAACATGCTTACACTTCTCGGTAGCCGCATCTTGCGGAAACAATTACTTGACACCAATGTCTCCGCATACGGCTTGATTACCGTCAGGCGTCGTGCATTAGATAAACTCTCTCTGAAACGTAGACGGATCGTCTAATACAATTTCTTTATAAAGTCTATTTTACCTGCTGCTTTCAAATATAAAATCTCGTGCCAAAGTATCTACAATATGACTTTGATGCTCAGCAACCGTCAACTGATAATATCTAACAGCAACTTTTTCGCTGACATGCCCCAGTTCATTCATAACTTCACGCAGAGTTCCCCCTTGTAACATCAATAGAGTCGCATGACTCGCACGCAATCCCTGAAAAGTCAGATCGGGTCGATTCGCCTTTATTCGCGCTTTAGCAAACTGGCGTTCTAACGTGGTCTGCGACATTATCTTCGATCGTTTAGGAACAAATACCGGAGAGTCAGGAGTAGATATATCGCAATAGTCGCATAAATGCTGTCGCAGCATTGGCATAATCGCATCCGGTATATGCACGTTCCTCACACTAGATTCTGTTTTAGTCTTGCCGTATTGGACCGTACCTCTATCTGTTTTACCTCGGTTCACTGAATGCCGCACGTGCAGCGTTTGTTTGTCCAGGTCAATATCTCTAATTTGAAGACCGCATAGCTCACCGCATCGCAAACCTCCCGCTAAAGTGGAAAAAAATACCGATAACCGCGTGTACGTCGGCATTGACTCGGCTAAAATCCGAAGCTCATGCGGCGTAACTGGAGGAATATCAATTCGAGATGATCGAGGGGCTGGAGGAATATGGAATATAAAAGGATTGAATTGCAGCAATGACGCAGATCCGTCTAATCCGGCCTTTGTCGCAGATTCCAGTACCGCTTTCAACCTCATGCAAGAACGACGAAATGCCCAGGGTCCCTCGCAGTGAGGAGCATCATACCATTCTTTGATTATCATTGGCGTAATCTCAGTGAGAAGCAAGTTCTCGAAAAAAGGCATAAAATGTCCTATATCCACATGAAGGTTGCGCCTAGTTCCTCCTGCTACATCTTCGCCGTTCGGTAGTCGATAATTCTTTTCCCACCAATTCACATAATCGCAGAATTTGACTTTATCTCGCTTCGTCTTGTCATCTTCTTGCATTGCTTCTCTTTTTCTCAGTGTCGGATGAGTCCAAGTGAGAATTCCCTTATGTTGAAGATCAACCAAGTATTTTTCTTCCTCAAGCCATTTTCGAGCTTCCAACTCTTGCCAAGGTTTGAACTGTCTTTGAACACGTTTCCCTGATTCCGTAGGATGAGGATAGCGAACCTGCCAAGCCACGATTTCACCATCTTTGCTGTATCGAGCTATAACCGTTCCCCACTTACTGCGAGCTTTACGCGATTGCTTTTTCTGGGAATACCTGTTCTGGTGCATAACATCTCCGTAAATCAAAGAGGTGCACTGAATATATGCCTCTTGTGAGAGATTGAAACCAAGAATTCCTGATAACCAGCATTTTTGCTGAATTGTTGTCATCTTAATGATGACTGCACGACGGGTATAGAATCTCGGGGATGCGGACGGAAAGTTGGACGCTTGGGCGTCCGGATTGGAGTCCGCATGTTTTCGATGGAGGATCGGCGCAGGGCCGTTGACCTGTATTTCACGGAGGGCATGACCATCAGGAAGGTCATTGCCGAGCTTGGTTACCCGTCCGAGGGCGCGCTGGTGAAATGGGTTCGCGAGGACCCGCGTTACACGGGCGCGTGCAGGCGTTCGTATACGCTGGAATGCAAGACGAATGCGGCCAGACGCGCGCTCGAGGGCGAGCCCCTCGCCCGCGTGGCGCGCGACGCGGGTTGCACGCCGACGAGCGTGTACCAGTGGATGCGCCGCTACCGGAGCGAGGGGATACTGGGACTGATGGACAGGAGAAACGCGCCGATGCCGGCCGAACCGATGCCCGCGGCCGGCGATGACGTGGAGGAGCTGCGCCGGCAGGTGGAGGTCCTGCGGCTGGAGAACGCGGTGATGCGGGAGACGATCGATGTTTTAAAAGCCGACGACCCGCGCCTCGACCCGTCCATGCTGACGAACAGGGAGAGGACGCGGGTCGTCGACGCGATCAGGGGTGAATTCGGCCTGGCGGCCTGTCTGAAGGCCGTGGGGCTGAAACGCAGCACCTACTATTACGAGCGCGGCGCGATCGCCGCGGGCGACAGGTACGCCGTGCTGCGGGCCCGCGTCGCCGGCCTGTTCGAGCAGGGTGGGCGCGCATGGGGATACCGGACCATCCACCGCATGCTGCGCCTTGACGAGTCCGACCCGATCGTCGTCTCGGAGAAGGTCGTCAGGCGGATCATGCGCGAGGGGGCCATGCGGCCCGTGTACCTGAAGCGGCCGAAGCGGTGGAGCTCCTACGCCGGCGAGATCGGCGAGGCCCCGGCGAACCTCGTGGAGCGGGACTTCCACGCCGACGCGCCGAACATGCTGTGGGTCACGGACGTCACCCAGTTCACCATGGACGGGTACAAGTGCTGGCTTTCCCCGGTGGTCGACTGCTTCGACGGGATGGTGGTCTCCTGGACCTTGTCGCGCTCCCCGAACGCCGACATGGCGAACCGGATGCTCCTTGACGCGGTCGCCACGCTCAGGGACGGGGAACATCCAATCATCCATTCCGACCGCGGCTGCCACTACCGGTGGGACGAATGGATCCGCATCTGCGAGGAGCACGGGCTGATCCGGTCGATGAGCGCCAAGGGATGCAGCCCGGACAACGCGGCCGCCGAGGGGTTCTTCGGCAGGCTCAAGAACGAGTTATTCTACGGGCGGGACTGGAGGGGCGTGGGCTACGAGGAGTTCCGCGAACGCCTGGCCGCCTACCTGACCCACTACAATGAAACCAGGATCAAGAAGTCACTGGACTGGATGAGCCCCGTGCAATACCGCAGAAGTCTTGGACTGGCCGCCTGACCGTCCAAAAAAACATCCGCACCCCCCTCACTAGAAAATCATGCACATATATCAGGGAAAAGATAAATTAGACATCAAATCAATGACTTGCTGCTCTAAGATGAATACTGAAATCAACCCATTATAAACACGGACGATCTTGACTGTTCCCGAAGCAGCAACAAAAAACCTTAGCGCACCTTTCTGAACTAAAAAAATCCTTGGTGCGCTAAGGTAAGATTGTAAGGAATATGATATTTCTACATGATATAATCCGTGAAACAAGAGAAAACTATATACATATCCGCAATCGACCATACTCAATGGCGGTTCAAGCACTCATCTCGTTCACAATTCTAAACAACTTTCAGGATGAGCGAGCAGGAGCAGAAGACTTAGTCACTTAAAACATGAATTTTAGAATTCAAAAAAAGAGTCCAATATTCTACTTGTTCCAATAATGTCTTTCGTTGATCTATTTCAAATAAAAGAAGTCCAATATTATCAGTAGATTCAGATTGAGCATCGATATAATCTCCACTTTTATATGAAGTAAAAAATGATATTACGTTAGAATTATTAGCAATTGTATTAATATCATACTTGTCGATTCTGCCTCTTTTTGGCAGAATCGACAAGTAACCATACAATTTATCCGTAACACATGATGCACAGAACGGTAAACCAAGCTGTACGCGAAAAGACTCTTCGTTCATTATAAAACCATATTTTCGCTGTATGGCATCGCTTATGAGCAAACCACCAGTACGACTTGCTATTTCTATGAAATAAGGTTTCATTGATTCATCAAGGATCCATTCTGCATGAATAGATCCATTATCAAACTTTGGGTCCGCAAGCAATTTGCGCGTTTCATTTGTCAGAACCTTAAAAGGAGTAGAAAATGGAGATATCTGTAGATCTGCAACTGTGCTCAATGGAAATTGAGGTTTAATATCCTCGTTAAACAAAGTTGTACTTTTTCCAGAGGAGTTCAAATACATCGATACTGATGTGAACACAAGCCGTCCATTGGATATTATTCCATCTACATGGTAAAGATTTCCCTGAATGAAAGACTCGACATCTAGTCCATCATTAAAATCTAAAACTCGGCAAAAGGATTGAAGCTCACCCTTATCTGAAATGAGTGAAACATTCTTAGATCCATATTCATTCTTCGGCTTTATTATGATAGGGAATCCATGTCTCGCCACGAAAGAATAAATATCTTCTTGATCAAAAGCAACCGTGAACGAAGGCACCGAGATTCCCGCAAGACTCGCCCATTCTTTCATAGCAATTTTATCTCGATAGAGAAATGCGCTGAAATAAGATTGACCAGGAATATCGAGCAAGCTTCTTAGCTTAGCGGCCCTCAGAATGTCCAGCTCTGACAAGGCAATGATTCTGTCAAAAGGTCTTTCGCCATGCAGCTCTATCACAAGTTTTTCAAGCGCTAAATCATCATCATAAGATTCGAAGTAAACAAATTTGCTCAATCCTCTTTTTTCAGAGTCTGGTATATCGTATCGAGAAATTAAAACTACATCTGTGTCTTCCATTTCTGAGTGCTCAAGCCACGAAGTTACAGAGGCGCGAACCCAGGGCACACGATTAATCATGCATACATGCATGTTCACTCCTTAGATGTGTTTATATGAAATAAACTAAGTACACAATTCATCTGACGTTCAAGCGAAAAATAATCTATATCATCAATTATGATATAACCTCGTCGTTTGCTGCTATCAGATATTTCACTTAAATAGTCACCTATTGAACAGGTTAATTCATGTTGGAATCCTTTTAATGCTTCAGGATGACTGAAACCAGTAACAATGCCCGGTTGAAAATCGAAGTAATTCTGTTGAGAAAAGCGTGAACTTATTGAAGGAAAAACAGGATGCAAACCGCATAATAGCATGCAATACATCCATAAAAAATTCATTTCATAGCTTATGGATATGAGATCTACAATCCTGTCACCAGGACGTCGACCCGCACATTCAACCAAAAAAGGATTGTCATCAGAAGAGATAATCCATTCAGCATGTAATGCAGCAGTTTCTATCTTTGCCTTTTTTACAAGCAGATCCATAAAATGATATATATTCACCTTTGCTTTTTCACTAATTATTCCTGGAACTTGATGTCCAGATTCAACAAAAAAACCATTTTCGTATTTGAATTTCTTTGTTATATTTCGAAAAACTATTTGTTTATCATCTACAATATATTCACAGGAATACTCGGCACCAGGGATAAATTCTTCAACGAGTAGACCATCCTTCTCATTATGTAGACTTGCTATAGACTCGCAGAATTCCCACTTCTCATCGATCTCTGATGCCTGATTAATACGTACAACACCTTCGCTAGCAGAAAGTGTTCTAGGCTTGATCACTACTGATGATTGCTGACGATTTGCATAAAACTTTTTTACATCTACTCTACTTGACGCAAATATGTAATCAGGCTGAGGAATATCATATTTCTTACAAAAATTCCTTAGCTCAAGTTTATTTCTAAAAATATGTGCGCCGATATCGCCAATACGCGGCACGCATAGTTTCTTCGCACAATAGTTTGCATCCTCAACTGAATTTTCAAAACACGGAATAACTGCATCAAATTTTACAGTTTGCACCAATAAGCAAATGATAGAATCCAATTCTTCTCTATTCCCATATTGGAAGAAATGTATATCATTTGAAATATCAATTACGGTATTATCCACACTGTCTTTTTGATGCAGAATATATATAACAGAATCAGGATCTGATTCAGAAATGCATTTTGCTATAACAGCGCTTTCTCCAATCATTAAAAAATTCATCATGATCTTCAATCCTTATTAGCACCGGCAAAACGAGAAAAATATAAAAGCAATGACATAATGGCCAATACACCAACAAATACATCAATGCCAACGAATATGCTGTTATCAACTATATGTGTAAATATAGGTATAAATACTAAAGTTGAAAATGCAACAAAAATATCTCGCAAACTTGATAGTTTTCCATGCACCGTGTTTTCTGCAGTCTTTTGCAATTCCGTCTGAAAAACAGCAATACTTGATCCATTAATCAAACCGATTAGAAACATTACTAAAGACGAAAAAAATGGGGATGGGAAAGAACCTAGGATGCAATAACATATTGCTTGAAGGAGCATCAACAGCGGAGCGACCCCGCTGAAGGACCATCGGTTTAATACTCTCTCCACTAATAGAAATGAAGAGATCGCCCCCAGGGCAAAGCCTCCATCCAATATCGATATGTAAGCACTATTCGCCAATACTTCAGTTGCAAACTTTGGTTCGATAAGATTTACAAAGCTAACCGATATATAATCAAAAATAGAGAAAACGATCAGTAATGTAAGTTTTTTGTTTTCCAAAATATTTTTTATCATGGAAAACCACGCAAGATACATCGATCTCAACACATTTTTATCGTTTGTTGTATTGATAGAATCAGAACTTCTCACTAAAATAATTCTGTTCATCATAAAACTAGTTATGAGAAAACAGCCAGAATTAATTCCTAAAGCATAAACTGGATTGTTTGTCAAAAGCAAAGGTGCCGCAAGCGCAACACCAATTAGCTGTCCACTTTGGTTTGCCGAACTCCGAATTCCATTAAATGAAAGCAGAGTTATATTATGGCGTTCAACTTCAGGGATCAACTTAAAGTTAGCAGCTCTGAAAAAGGGGCTGCAGATACTTAATATAGTATTTATTAACATAAGTATTATTACAATATTTTTTGCGAACATTAAACATGAAAATACACCTCCTAAAAGAATCACACCTTGAATTAGATTAATGTAAACAGAGACTTTCTTTGCATCAATCAAATCAGCGACATATCCCGCTATTATATTCAACAAAAGCGATGATAAATTCTGAATAATCAGTATCAGGCCAAAAGCTCCGACAGATCCTGTAGCAGCATATAGCATCTGCCCCACGATTAGCGAGAACATTCCATTACCTATATTTGAAATAAATGTTCCAAATATAAATAATATGACAGATTTATTGCCTTTAAACATTTTGATTTTCATCATGTCCTTTTTTTGTGTTTAAAATCGACAAAACAAAATTACCCAATCTCTGCTCGTCTTCAGCTTCTGGGTACAACTCAACTTTTACGGGGTCGGCTCCTCGTATGGCTCCGGTATTCTCTAGCCTTGAGTCGAAATTATCGACTGCGGTACAGAAATCCTCATAAAATGTATCTCCTGAACCACATACACCAAAAGTCAATGAAGAAAGTTTTTCATGTTCCAACCATTCATAGAAGTCATAAGCAGGTCGCGGCACTTCGCCATCTTCATATGTATATGAAACAACTACTAGGACATCATAATTAGTAATACAAGCATAATCAGTATCTTCTATTCGGCTAACATCTGCTTGTACGCAATTGTCATTAAATATTCGAAATAGAATATCTGCAATAGCTTCATCATTGCCAGTCATACTGGTAAACATAATGAGAACTCGCATTTTATTTAATCGCTTCCTTAGAAATAGATATTTCAAATCTCTGTTGAATTAAATCAAAAGATTTTTCTATATCCTCAATACTTGTTCCTTTTACAACCATTGTTGCTGTATATAACGAGCTAAAATCATCAGGAGGAAGTACAATGCTATCGCCCTCCTCTTTAAGTGGAAGGAAGTTAACTACATTAGGATCTTCATATATACGTTGCAATCCACCAATATGTGTGACAATACCTTCCTGGTTCGACATAAAATCAAGATGTCCGGCAATGCATTTTGGAGACTGTGACCATTGAGCAAATTCAATTTGCGTATCAATGGGTAGTCCTAAAGCATTTTTAATATTCTGTTCAACAAAAGAAGTACCTGATGCAAGAGGTACAAGATGAGTTGTAATAAACTCTCCACCAGGACGCGCAGCTATTTCGATAACCTTTAATTGTGGTCCATTAACCTTGCATTCGGCGTGAAAAGAGCATTGCGAAATGCCCAAAGCTCGTATTGCCTTAGTAATTTGCTCTCGATATACCCTCAAATATTCTGGATTTTTTTGTGATGGTTCAAATTCTTTATACTCTGTAGAATATTTGTCCGTTACAAATTTATCCGTCATACCAGCAATAATGATATTATTGTCAAACGTCGATACGAATCCTTCAATGGAGATTTCGTCGCCATCCATGAGCTCCTCGTAAATATATTGATCGGGGAAATAATTATATACGGGATCACGATCTATACGAGTTTCTTTGACTACCTCATGATAAGCTGAATACAAATCATGATTATCGAAAATTTTTATAATCGATTTGCTTCCAGAAGCACCTACTGGCTTCAAAACACCAGGCACACCAATTTCATCAACTGCAGTTTGAAGTTCCTCCAAACTACGCACACTTTTAAACCGTGGGCACAATTCTGGATGCTTCAGAGCAATTGCACTACGCATCAAATACTTATTTCTAGCATTTTTACTAGCCTCTATCGATGGGCCTGGAAGTCCCAAGGCTGCAGCAATCCTTGAAACAAGTTCTACATCCTTGTCAGCCCAAGTCAACACACCGGAAACAGGATTCTTTTGATGAATTTCTTTTACTATTTCTAATGCTTTATCCATATCATATGTATCAGCAATGAACACATTATCAGGATTTACGTATCTATCATCTATTTCAGGATCTTTATCACATAAAAGTACAGGATCGACATTTAGATTTTTCGCGGCGAACAACGGTTCCATCCGTTCAACCATGTGCGACCTAACATTGATAAAAAGAACTCGCTTTTTCATTAATTCTCCTTTTTCATTAATTGGATAAGATTGATATAGGTTTTCTTAGTCATCTGCGTAAGCGAAAAATCATAATTATTTAGATCAGAAATATAATCGATCAATTTTTGCTCAGCAATTTGGACATATTTAAATGCTTTAAGAGCTTTTTTCAAATCTGAGATTGTGTATTCTTCATCACCTTGACGCATTAATCTCAGATCCATCAAAGATTTAAACTCGCGGCCATTAATCCAAAGTTCGCCAGGTATACGTATCGTATTGTTAACTTCAGACTTAACATGGCCAACATGATGATATTTATCAAGCTTAGCAACGTCGGGCAGAACAGCAGAAAAGTAATATTCCCGCTTGCTGTTATCGACGCTTTGACTCGACAAAAAATTTGCTGGCATATAATGCCAACCGTTATAGAGCATCCGCGTTGTGACGGCCATGGCAACGTTAGCCGTTATCACGGAGGGCATTTTTCGCACCATATTATCGCCAGGAAGCACATAGCAATAGTAGTGACGAGGATTCAAATCACATATCTCTTGATATTTTTGTTCCTTCGTTAGACGAATCAAAAGCCCTATATCACAGAAGAATCTCGAAAAAGCGAGGTCTGATTTTGTATCATTTGAAACGCATTTCAATATTGCCTTAAGAAGTGAAAGAAATGCGCTTTCACAATCTTTCCCATTTGCTGAGTAATATTTCATTAGAGAATTTTCATACTCATATTCAAAATAGAAATCAAGATTAAAAGAATTCTTGAGCATTTGATTAATAGAACTATATTCAGGAAGTTCTGCTCTTAAAGATTCATCATCAAGATATCTTTCTTCTTTCTGAAGAGACAAACCATTGATATACCTATACACAGTTCTTCCATCGCAAGCTAGCGCAAATTCTTTCTTCAAAGATTGCGCTTTAGATTCCAGCGAAGATTCATAATTGTAATCGCTGCTAACGATTCCTTCAGAAAGATATTCATCATGCTTAATATCAAAGTATTTCTCTAATATTTTTAAAGAAATTTGCTTAGCATTGAACTCTTCACATCTTGTTTGAATTCCAGATTCAAGAAGATAATCCAGAAAACAGATAAAAATCAGGTCTTCTTTGTCCCAAGACCTATGATCTTCTGAATCCCAGTATTCAAATAGATTGTTTTTCTTGAAATTTGTTCTATTACTAGTTAAATTATTCAAATAATCAAAATTTGAATACACATGATCTCCTACATAATAAATCACAGGAGCCATATGGCTTAAATAATACCCAATTCTTGCATTTTTTTGTCTTAAATCAATAGTACTGCTCGATATCAGCTTCATACATCTTGTAATTTCAGCAGAAAACTCATTCGCATCTTTTTCTTGATAATTAGTCCAAATATTTCTGGGCACTTGAAAAGAAATCACAAAACGACACAAATCGGATTCATCGATACGTGTATCAGAAATCTGCAGACGATTAAATCTGTAATATGCGTAGAGCGTCACTTCATCACTGTCGCATGAAAAACTATGATCCAAAAAACGAAGAATATTCTTTTCTTTATCGGTTAGCGTCTCCATTGCAGAAGTAATTTCTAGTCTATTATTCAAGGTAAGAACACATCTCAGCGCATCGCCTGCCATGGTCATTCTCTGCGCTTTTTTGCTACTCTCAGAAACTACCCATTTATAATCTTTTAAATTAATCATTTCATGCCCTCCTTGAAATATTTTTTTATCCGCTGTGCCGCATCGCAAATTTCCTGCATTGATTTTGCATAAGAAATGCGGACATTGTTTGGAGCATCAAAAAAAGATCCCGGCGTTATTGCGACATGTTCTCTCTCCAACAAAGAAGCGCATAAAGCTTCAACCGAATCAATGGATTCTCCATATATACTGTTCCCTAAGACGGAATCGACTCTGGGGAATAAATAAAACGCACCTCCGGGTTCTACATCTATCTTTAACGGAGTATCAGCCAATTGATGAATCAAATAATTTCTTTTTTCTTTAAGCTCAATTAAGTGTTCTTTATCAAAATTATTAATTGCGTATTTTGCTGCCACTTGAGAAATCGAAGAAATGCTTGCCGTTGTTTGACTTTGAAACGCTGCAATTTTTATCGAAATATCAAGAGGTGCAGCAGTATATCCAATACGCCATCCCGTCATTCCAAATGCTTTTGAAAAACCATTAACTAAAACTGAATGTTTTTTCATATAATCATTTATGCCGACCGGAGACGAGTATGTTCCCGAATATACCAATCTCTCATATATCTCATCGCTAATAACATATAGTCCGTTCTCTTCTACGATTGAGACAAGATCATCCAACTCTTCTTCAGAATATGTCGCTCCTGTTGGATTACTCGGAGAATTGAGGACTAGAATTTTACTTCTAGGCGTAATGAAAGCTTTAAGAGTCTCCTTCGTCAATTTAAATTCAGAGGATTCATCTAACGGAATTAATACAGGTGTTCCTCCGCACAATAAAACTTGTTGCTTGTAAGTAGGCCAAGCTGGAGTAGGAATTAATACTTCTTCTCCACCATTCAGCAAAACAAAAAAAGCATTGAAAAGTGCTTGCTTTCCACCCGCAGAAACTACAATTTGATCAGGAGTATATGCAAGATTATTCTCTTTAAGGAGTTTAGCGCATATACTTTCTCTCAAAGAAATAATGCCAGAAGAATTAGTATAATGAGTGAAATGATCACAAATTGCTTTTATTGCAGAATAACTAGATTCAATAGGCTCGACATAATCTGGCTCGCCTACGGTTAGGTTAATTACATCCTCTCCTTTTTGCAATAGGCCATTTATCTTATTATTCAATTGCAAAGTCGGCGATTCACTTAATTTTAAAATTCTTTTTGAGAAAAGCATAATTATCCTTTGACTATTTTTGACTCCAATATCCATGCAATTCAGCACAAAATATTTCTTTTTCTGATAAATATTTTCTTATTTTCACTATTGTCGCCACCTCGTTTGCAGCCCACACGGCGACATCACCTGAAAACAAATCTTTCTTCCCTTTTATCAAGGAAAGCACTCCTTCTGATTCTCTTTGGATTGAAAAATATTTTGACGTTTTGAATCCTATAGAATAATCTATGTTTTCTATGGTCTCGACGAATACAGTACAGTTATGTTTTCTGCTTGCATATTCTACGATTTTCTTTATCGCGTAAACTGATGTATCATCGCCTAAAAATACTAATGAACCAGCATTCAGCGTTTCTGCTTTAATAGAAGGGCGTCCCAACTTTATGCTTACATGTTGGTTCATCGCAAGATCGTTCAGCCAGTGATATGCCTTACCGAAATTCCTATGCCTATATATAATAGTATGAATTATTCTGTTATTATTGTTTTCTAGTAATGCTGTATATGTTCGTTGAATAAATCTATCTTTGTGTATTGGATCAGGAATTAGATAATAAATATCATATGGAATATTCGTATTGGAGAAGCATATTGGTTCTTTTACTTCAATATCAATAGCAACATGAGAGGAATCACAATCTGATACAGCTATAATTTTCGCATCGACCCAATCATAACTCATTCTTCTCACCTCACCTCTATCGAGTGTCTGTATTATTGCACTTTGGTTTTCTTCTCATTCTGTTTACTAGTTTTTTGTCATCTATAGTTGACTCATACTGGCTATGTATGAATTCATCTACGAGTTGGTTGACAACTTGACTCCGGTGCTGATCGACGATGCGCTGGTAGTGCTTGATGGCGACCTTCTCGCTGGAGTGCCCCAGCTCGTCCATAACTTCACGCAACGTGCCGCCCCTGAGCATCAGCAGTGTCGCATGGCTGGCACGCAACGATTTAAAGGTTAGATCAGGTCTTCCCGCTTTTTCTCTGGCTTTGCGGAACTGACCTTCCAGCGTTGTTTGACTCATAATCTTCACCCGTCTTGGCGGGAACACCATGGCATCGGGATCAGTCCAGTCACAGTGCTGACGCAGATGATCACCAATCACGGGGATGAGCCCGTCCGGAATGGGCACACTGCGTATGCTGGAACGCGTCTTGGTATCGGCGATTCGCACGCGACCACGATCTGTTCGGCCTCGGTTGACGGAATGCCGGACGCGCAGCGTTCTCGACATAAGATCGATATCCCCAACCTGCAGTCCGCACAATTCCCCGCATCGCAAACCCGCTGTAGTGTATGTCATCTGCGATAATGAAACATTCGCTCTCTTCGGCTTGCATGGTAGCATTGCGGGCAATGGCAATGATGTTCATGCGAAAGGCATATGGATGATAATCAGATTGACTGGCGTGAGACCGTAGAGGCACTCCTTGCCCGCTCGAAACGGTCATTCGTGCCGATTGACAAATCCTTCGTGCAGCTTCCACGCGGCAACGAAGAGCGCAACAGTGTGCTTGCCCGGTTCGTCAGGAACGGAGACAGGGTTCTCCAAGGTGAACACTTACACCGTGCTACCGCCGTTCGACCGGGAATCGCTGAACTCGTCCCGCAGAAGAAGAGACATAACGGAGGTGAAAGCCAATGAGTGATCCGGTCGCATGGAGCGATGAAAGCGTCAGAACGCAGGGAACGGTCCGCTGGATTTCAGCCTGATGGTCGCCTCCTTGGATTTTCGGACCGTGGATCTTCGCACAAGTTGACTCTTCCCGAAACGAATCAGATATCACTGGTCGCTGGTGAACGATATATTATGAGATAAGCCAGCCTCTGAGGAGGAAATGGAAGTAGGAGCCGGATTCCCTGTGCATCATGGGGGCCGGCTCCTGCGCTATCGATTACGAGCCACAGGAAGCTCTGGATGTAATGATTCCAATCATGACATTATTGAAGTTCCTGTATCAATAACATCAATATGTTTACCGAGCACGTCACTGTGCATCGACGATGCTACGTTATTCCCACTGACGGGAAGCAACCACCGCGGCTGCTTACAATAGCTTCTCGACAAATTCCACAAAGATTGATCATCTGATATCTCTCTGCTTTTGGGCGATGCAGGCGATGCCGATTGCGGTCATGGCATACGCGAGGGCAATCGCGCCGCTGAGCATCGGGCTGATGCCTGGTTTGGGTTCCAGTATGGCGGTGCCGGCTATGGAGGGCAGCCATTCGTGCAACGTTTGGGGTGCCTGCAGATTGGTCACGACGATGGGCAGGAGATAATACAGGGCTATGTAGGCGGCCGCGCCTTTGCCCGCCGAGTCGAGGGTCACGCATAACGCGGCGGCGACCAACATTCGTCCGGCGAGTATCAACGCCACGGGCAGGCACAGCAGCAATGCCGTGGACAGCGGCGCGGGCCATGCCTGTTCGGGCACGACGGGATTGAGGATGAGACGGGAGACCCCGGTCGCGGCAAGCGCGCCGGCTGCCGTCACGGTGGTGCCGATGATGGCGATGTCGGCGCACAGGGCCAGGAACAGTCGCGTCCGTTTCGGCTCGACCAGAAACAACGGCACGGCGGTGGCCGTGTTGGTCAGGATGCGGATGGTGAGCAGCGCGGCGACGATCGCCACGGGCTCGGTCATGGGCATGACGGCGCCGGCGATGCTCGGCCCCATGCCCGCAAGCGTGGCCAGGCCGTCGAGCTTGGAATCGGCGGAGAACATGAGCCGCACGGAGGCGCTGGTCAGTGCGGAGAACGCGATGAACGCCACCGGCAGACCAAGCCAAGCAGTCAGCGGTGCCGGCCGGCAGACCGCGTAGCGCATGAGCAGCATCAAACGTCGTAGGCATCGTCCCGTCCTGTTCATGATGCGCGTTCCTTTTCCGGGGTTTGCCGGATCATGCCGGTCATCACGTCACGTAATGTCGGCTCGGCATGGTCCAGACGGACCAGTGTGGCGTCATGCCTCGCCGCAATGGCGAACACGGCGGCCTCGTCCGTCTGTCGTGCCAGATAGGAGCCGTCATCCGAGAGGTGAAGATCGGCTCCGGTTATGGCCAATTCGCCGATGACCATGGCCTTTCGAGTCTCATCCACATCGGGCGCGAACCGGAACACGGTCCCGGACTTGCCGCCGTTGTCGGCGATGACCTGTTCGAGCGGCCCATAGGCCATCTGTCTGCCGTGCATGATGATCAGTACGTGGGTGGCGATGCGTTGCAGTTCGTCGATCTCATGGGCCGCGAGGATGACGGTCTTGCCGGCGGCGGACCATTGGCGCATCGAGTCGTGCAGCCAGAGTCTGCCGGCGATGTCCAATCCGTTGAACGGCTCGTCCAACACGAGAACCGGCGCGTCGGCGATGATCGCGCCGGCCACGCCCAGCCGTTGCCGCATACCCGTGGAATACCCCTTGATCCGTGTCTTCGGCCAACGCTCCAAACCGCAGTCGCGCAGCACGCGGCGCACGCGGCGGCGCACGTTGGGCAATTCCATCATGCCGGCCATGAACGTCAGATACTCACGGCCCGTCATCGACTCATCGCCCAACCGGCCGCCCAGAAACACGCCCACCTGCAGACCCGGTCGCTCCAACTGCCCGTACGGGCGGCCCATGACCAGCGCATGTCCCCGGCTGGGAGCGGACAGGCCAAGCGTCATGCGCAGCGTGGTGGACTTTCCCGCACCATTCGACCCGGCCACCGCCACCACCTGACCCGGCTGCGCCTCGAAATCGATCGGGCCTATCGTCGGCCCGGACGCATACCGCTTGACCAGGCCGCGAACCTCAACAGTGGCGTCCATGGCGAGTCTTGCCGCGATGAGATACCGGATCGCCGGCGTTTACTGATGCCGCGATACTGGAATCTATCTGTCCTAGCTCATCTCCGATCATTTCATCGTCAGCGACAATACTCGGTTCCGGAGGCTTTTCCTCCAACCGAACGACTCCTCTGCGCTGATCCACCACCTCATGCATCAGATAAACCACAAATGGCATATACAGCAGGCTGCACACCATCAACACAATCATCCATTTGAACTGGCGGCGAGCCCACTGCCGATACGCCAACACCAGCCAGACCGCCGAACACGACCATTGGAACACCGTCACCTGCACGACCGCGGGCGGCGTGGACGGCACCCCGGCCAGCAAATTCGAGAACACCTCATGCGCGTACCTGCCATACGCAGGCAACGCCACGGCCTCTGCCACACCAAGCCACACGATCAGCACGCCGGCCAATACCAGATACCACCAGTTCAAAGTATGGCGACGCCCGTTGGAAATACGCCACTTCAAGGACTCAAACCAGACCGAAAGGCGAATCATGATGCTCCTTAAATATGAGATACGTATGTTTCTATAATTGCAGCAAGGACAAGCGAAATCCATGAAATAAAAGCCATTGACAGGGTCAATAAAACGACATTACCTGTATCAACATTTCGTTTCTGACTGTTTTGTAAGAAACATAATTCATAATGTGTAATAGTTAGTGCAATGCCTGCAGCAGTAATCAAGGAAAAGCATTCAAAGAAAAGATGCGGAATAACCGCTGTTAATAATTTATTACCAAAGCCTTGGAACAAATACTGAGCCGCACTCCAACCAAAGATGCCATAGTTAATAACCAATACGATAGTTGTAGGAACAGAAAAAAGAAATCCCCCTAATAATAGTGTTAGCCATACTTTAGTATTATTCCACAGCAGTTCATTAAGATACACGTTTGGAATTATGGCCTTGCTCAAAGGGTACGGACGTAGTCTGGCCAAAAGTCCACCACCCAGAAACGCCATTAAGGAAATCATTAGGATACAACACGTCTTAATAAAGAGCAACTTCAGGAATCCCACATTATTCCTTTCCTGCAAGGCCATAATATCTAATTAATAAATCACCATGCTGCGGCACCTGATGTTCCCAAGATGCCAATCATGGATTGAATGGCAGAAGTGAGTGGCGCCGCCGCGGGGAAGATCATTCCCACCGCAGCAGATCCAAGCCAAGCTACAGCGACAATTGCGGTGGCTGCTGCGCTTCCAATTCCTAGCACTACCATTAGAGAAGCGACAAGTGGAACAACAAAAGGAGTGACGAACACTGCCGCAAGAGCAACTGCCGCACTTGCCATTTGACGCTTTCCCTTATCGCAAGACGTGAGGCGGATATCATTTTCATGCTTAGACATCATTGTCTCCTTTGAATAATGTTAACAAACACTATGTAACTTCATTAGTTAATTGCATTAGTTTCCTTGAGTAATACATCAGCATTATTTTGTAGCCTGCTATTGGTCGCACTTAATGGAGGCGATCGTGCTGCATTCGTAAACTCTTTTATCATAGGGCTCCTTATAAAATCTCAGTATTATAATGTTGCCATTTTATTGCTATAAGACATCGACAAAAGTCTCATTCGCAATTCTCTCGTTCCATTTGCATTGTCAGCTTCTCAAATTGAAGGTGGACTTACAAGCTCCAAATTGTCAACTGTCATTCCGGGATGACAATACCTCAGGATTTTTTGGAACTATGTATCACCAATCACCGCCTCTGGCTGAAAAATGGCGGTATGCCTCTGAGTAGGTAGATGCATCGGCCGAGGGGATGCGTCCGAGTTCGTCCGGGGTGAGGAGTTTGCGAGCATTTTTGCGGGTGCTGCGTGTCCAGCTGCCGTTGAGGCCTTTGGTTTCGTTGGTTTCGATGACGTCGATGGTTTGGTCTCCGAGCCGGTCGCTGATGCAGGTGCGGTCGGGCAGTTCGTTGCGTCGGGTCTTGCGGTCCGCCCGGCGCACCGCCGCGAGCATGCGAGCGGCCAGGCAATACGGTCATTCGCACGGCGCATGGCCAGGGGCCGTGTTCCCGCGCCGATGAAGGAAAGTATGTCGAGCAGCCTCGCCTGAATCATTCTCTCCGAAATCAGAGCGGAAGTCTGCGATAGGTCACTGTCATCCGTAGATGTCAAACAGGAGCCAAGTCATGGACGGGTGAGCCGTGAATCGTAGATAATGGGAGAGCTGTATTCTCGGACAACGAAGAAGGCGTAAGGTGCAGGTTGCGAGGAACCGCCTCATTATGGGCTCACGTCGGGGTAAATCATCAGATGAGGGACAAACGCTGGCCGTCACCCCGCGCAATCGATTGATCCTATGGTTTCGGCAGCTCAAAGGGGAACGCCTGCTTCGTTTCACGACGACTCTGATCTGCATCGTCGGCACGATGGGCGTGCTGATCCGCGATTATGTGGAAGAGCGGATGGCAATCGGCACAGGATATTCGTTTATCCGGTTCCTCAACGAAGGAGCGGGAATATGGTACTTCCTCATACTGCTGGTTTTAGGAGCCATAAACGTGACGTTAAGGTCCAGAAGCCCCGTGGCGTTGCTGGCCTTGGAATTCATTGAGCTCTCCCTGAGCGTCCTGTTCGGCGTTGGCCTGCACTCATACACGCAGGTCGCGGTTATCCTGGTGCTTTATCTGTGCATCCGGCTTCCCCTGTATGCTCAGGCCATGTGCGATCTGGCCATGATCTGCATGATCGCAGTGCAATACATGCATCCCGCCTCTCTGCAGCCTCAGTATTTGGCGTTACTATATTCCGTCGCTTTGGCCGGCATCGCATCCTCACTGTTGTCCATAGCACGGGACCGTCGAACGGCGAATAGGCTACTGTCCGAAGCACGGCGAAAGACCGCAATACTGGCGGAGGAGAAGAATCGTACGGAACGGCGCCTTCGCATGGCCAACGAACTGCATGACAGCGTCGGTCATGGATTGACCTCGATCATAGCGTTATCGCAAGGAGGCGAGGACTGCATAAGGAACGGCGGCTATTCCGACTCGCAACTGGCCGATGTCTTAGCGGAGATCACATCGATTGCAAAAGACAGTCTGGGCGATACGCGCCGCATACTGAAGGTCTTCAATGAAGAGGAATCGCAGCCGTCTTTGGAACAGGTCGGTCTTGACCCAGTGAATCAGGATGACGTCCTGCGCTTACGGGATTGGGACGATATCAGACCCGTACTGGAACACATACGCGCGACCGGAATCATCGTCGTGTTCACCGAAACGGGAAGACGCGTCGAGGATCCCCGCCGTTCGGATTTATGCTTCGCCGTCACTCGCGAGGCACTGACCAATGCCCTTCGGCACGGCGCGGGACTGACCCGCATTGCCGTCTCCTGGAATCATTACCGTGATGGCGGAACAGCAATCACGATCCGCAACGATGGACACGTCTCCGGACACGACACCACCGGCGAGGCATCCGGTCAAAGCGGGAAGCCGACAGGTGGAACCGGACTGCAACGACTCTCCCAACGCCTTGCGAAAATGGGCGGCACCCTGTCCTATGGGCCATACGGCAATGGCTGGGCGGTCAAGGCACTAGTCCCCTGAAAGAAACGGAAGAACCATGAAGGATGCAAGAGACGACATCATCAAGGTCATGCTGGTCGATGACATGCGAGGGGCGCGCACCGGCTTCATGATGATGCTGAACAACGATCCGAACATCATCGTCAGCTCACAGGCCGCGGACGGCGCCCAAGCAATCGAATTCCTACGGCAATCACCGCAGCAACTGCCTGACGTGATTCTGATGGACGTGCGCATGCCCGTCATGGACGGCATAGAGGCGACGGGCATCATCAAGGAGCAATTCCCCCAAATCCAGATACTGATCCTGACCACATACGATGAGGACGATTACGCCTTCGACGGATTGGCGCGAGGGGCATCCGGATTCCTGCTCAAGGATGCGACCCCCAAACAGCTACGTGACGCCGTACACGCCGTGTATAACGGAGATGCGGTATTGACACCGAGAATCACCGGTGAAGTGCTCAATCGCGGGGTTCGGCCCATATCGGACAACACCCGCATCAAGCTGCTGCGAAGCCTATTCGACGGACTTTCCAAGCGGGAATATGAAGTCGCGGAACTCGTGGCGGCAGGCTTGTCCAATCAGGAAATCGCCGAACACTTGTTCATCGAAACGACATCGGTACGGCGCACGGTAAGCCGCATATTGGCCAGAATGCACATGCGGGACCGAGTCCAAATCGCCATAGCCTGGTATCAATCGGGGCTGGACCAAATAACAGGCGGCAAACCAGCATAAAGATCACGATATTCATCTCAACGATTGTGCTGTTTGTCATCTTCAGATGACAAACAGCACAATCGTTTTACTGGAGAATAGAGCGAACTGGTTAACTGTATTGCGGCCAGGTCAATCGAAGAAAGGAAAACGATGTGCCAGCTGCCCGATTCGGCTTCACCCATCATCGCGTTTGAGAATGTCTCATTCAGCCATGCCGGCCGCGAATTGCATGGGATCTCATTTGCCGCCTATGCAGGTCGAGTCACCGTTCTGATGGGAGCGCATGACGCTGGCAAAACAACTGTTCTCCGGATGCTGTTGGGACTGGATATCCCGGATTCCGGATGCATATCCACCTGTGGCAAACCCTATGGCACATCCCGTATACCAAAAAACGTTGTGAGTGCAATGCCCGAAGCCATTTCACTGTCCCCGTATTACTCGGCCGGAACCTATCTTCGTTGGAAGGCGCTCTGGGCCGGGACGCCTGATCCGCTTCTTGACGGGATCATTCACATGACCGAACTGCAGAATCTTCTCACCGTCAGGCTCCACGATCTCGCTCCGATCGATGTCCTCAAAATGCGATTCGCCATAGCTCTGCTTCCCAACCCCAAAGCCCTGATCATGGACGAACCGCTCCAGACACTCGATCGATCGGGCACGAATTGGATCTGCGAGCAGATACGGAAGCAGGCGAATCGTGGCGTTGCGGTGCTCATCGCATCCGAACCGGACAGCAGGCTGAGGCCGATTACCGATGACGTTGTGGTACTGGATAAAGGCACCGTGGTAAAAGAGGGCTCCCGCGGCCAGCTTTGGAAGGAAGACTGAAAAACGCCAGCGGATCACCCGCTTCCCTAAGGTCCATGTGTTTGGTGTTTGTCATCCGAAGATGACAAACACCAAACACATTCTTGGATGTACCATCCAAATCAGGTTAACTGGAATGGCATGCACCGGCATGCAATCCGGTCCCATATACAGAGCATGAGGAGAACGAAGATGAAGGATTATGTACCCCCGGCCGTTGAGGTCATCGCATCATTCAAGGAAGCAACCAATGGCGTATGGTTCGGCAACTATGTCGATGTTGGCGGCGCCAAGGCCCCGTTCCCTTGGGGATCGAACTGACCGAAACCCTGCATATATTGATGATCCCTAGCTGTATCAGGATAGGGAAACGTGATGCCGTTTACGCATAAGAACCCAAACCGTACCGTGATTGTCCGCGGCGGGAAGCCGACGAACTATTCGAAGCTTCCCGCCTCCATCAGCATCAATGACGAGGGAACATGCGTCCAAGTTCCTCTGCTGAGTGGCGATCGCGTGTTCTGGACCGTCTCCGAAGATGAAGTGCTCCTGTCGGACAGCGCCTCCCGACTTGCAAGCATCACGAACGCCGATCTTGACCTGGAACGCATTGTCATGGATTTGCTGCCTTCGCTCCCTGACAGCCTTCGAGGGGACAAATCCCCATGGAGGAACATACATTCCATACCCGCCGCAACCATACTGCACCTCGACAAATCCAATAGGCCGCGATATACGAGAGCGGAACCTTCACCCGCAAAACATGTTCCGAGCAACGAGATCTTGGCATCACTAAGAAGCCGTTTCCTGACGATCGCGGATGAGTGGCGCAATGAGGCACCACTATCCGCCGATGTGTCCGGAGGAGTGGATTCCGCCGCCATCACATACGTCTTCGCCAGCGAGGGGGTTCGTATGCCCCTGTATCATGAAACACCCGACGATCCAATGAATCAGGATTCCCGATGGGCCGAGCGAATCTCCGAGGACGTTCGGATGCCACTCATCAAAATCGGCCGGGTCGTGGATGGAAACAGATCATTCGAACCCGCAGCCGAATATCCCAACAGAGAGATACCTGAAGAACCGGTCTACTGGAGCGATATCGAAGGCTATCTCAGCCGAATCTCCGAAATGGAAGCAGACGCAAGCCGTATCCATGTCACGGGTTTCGGAGGAGACGAGCTGTTCGCATCCATGCCATCCTCATCATGGAGCTGCCTGCGGGAACACCCGCTACGGCTACGGGACATCCGAAGACAATACAGCGCCGATTACCGGGTCCCACCCTATCAGGCAATTCTCGATCTCACCGATGGCACCGATCTGCATGAGGAATTACGGTCATCGTTCCTGGACGCGGAACAAGGTCATGACCATCGCTCTTCGCCTTGTGGATGGCATGATGCCATACGCATTCCCGAATTCCTGACCGCGAAAGCCAGGAATATCCTATATGGCGCCGTTGAATCACAATTGAAACACGCCGACATTCGGCCATTGAGCCCCGACCGAAGCCGTCATCAGGCGCTCTACTCTCTGTCAATGCAGGCACGAATACTCAATCAGGTTAATCGGACGTTCTCCTCCGACGACATAACGTTCCGCTCCCCCTATCTGGACCACGGAATCGCGGACTATGCGCTATGCGCCCCAATCAGTGCACGCACCGAGGGAAATCTACACAAAGCCGTGTTATACCGGGCGCTCAAGGGCATAATCCCCGAAACGATATTCCGGCGTCCCGTCAAAGGCGATCACTCATATTCACTGTATCTGGCATGGCAACGCTCGAAGGACGCGCTGCTCGACTCAATCGCCGGCGGAGTGCTGGACGAGGAGGGACTGATCGATATGCCAGCCATACGGCGTCGAGCTTCCATGCCGATGCCTGACATCACATTCCTGTTTGAAATGCAACGAGTAGCAGCAGTGGAAAGGTGGCTGAGACATGCAAGCCGATGACACACAGACAAGCATCAGTCTGAGGAATCAGATATCCCTGTATCCCAAGGAGGGCGGGGCAATCGTCTTCGTCAACGACACCGGTGAATATCTGCAGGTCAACGAAATAGGCCGGATTATCCTTGACGGTCTGATGTGCGGCAAAACCATCGAGGATTGTACGAATAAAATCGCCGAAGAATATCAGGCCGACGGACAAATCATCGCCCGGGACGCGGATCGTTTCCTCGCCGATATGGGGAAGCACGTGCGTCTATGAGCATCCCTTTACAGCCGGAAGCGGTCACACACGTCAACTTTCACGACCGCCTGATAGCGCTGATTGCCATCATCATCGGCAGACGGATGGAACGACAGCAAATCGGAGAGTTCTGCCGCCGGCTTGAAACGTGGTCCGAACGATATCCGCCGGCCGACACCAGCACGGCGGAGCGTTACCGCAATGCCGTATGCGTGGTAAGCCGCAAATGCCGCAGTCAGCAAGGTTGTCTGCTTCGGTCGCTCTCCACAGCGGCGGCATGCCGCATCTCTCACCGATCCGTCACATGGTGCACCGGATTCACCGATCGTCCCTTCCGCGCACACGCTTGGGTAGAAGCCAACGGTATACCCATCGGCGAACCTGATGCCGTCAAACAATACACCATTACTAGAGCCAGTTCCGAACGGAAAGATACGCAATGACCGTCAACGACCAGGACGACACCATGCACATGAAACCTGCCTCCATGTACAATCTGATTTCTCCCCTCCGAAAATACCGAGGACGGCTGGCACTCATCCTATGCCTTGGAACCATAGGAGCCTCTATGACGCTGCTCCTGCCTAAGTACATGACCAACTTCTTCCAGAACGGTGTATTCCAGGTTCCCCAGTGGCCCGTCATTGCCGGAATGCTGTTACTCGTCATCGCCTCAGGAGCTATATCAGCCCTACAGAACTACCAACTGCAGAGTACAGGAGAGGATATCGTAAGGGATGCTCGTCTCACACTAAGCAAACACCTGCTACGCCTGCCCATACGCGAATACGATCAACGCGACTCCGGCGACCTGCTCAGCCGTGTCAGCAACGACACCTCACAACTGCGTAATGCATTCATGCAGTGCACATCAGCCCTTGCATCAGGCTTCATCACCGTCATCGGTTCCGCTGTGTTTATGGCAATGCTTGACCCAATCCTATTCGGCACAGCAATCACCCTGCTTCTCACCGTATTCACACTCATGCTGCTGTCCGCTAAATTCATTGAACGAGCAAGCTATGACAGCCAATACACGCTCGGCGACCTTACCTCCACGCTCAATCGCGATCTCGCCGGCATCCGCACCATACGTGCTTCAAACGGCTTCGAGAACGAGAATAAGGTCATTGCCGCCTTAATCAACCGTGTCCGCCTGTCCGGACTCAAGATCGCCAGAATCCAGTCGATCGTCAATCCACTGGCCACGATAGCCCTGCAGCTCGCGGCTATCATCGTGTTCGGTCTGGGATTATGGCGCGTAACCACAGGGCTGCTATCCGTCGAAAAACTTACCCAGTTCATCATGTTGCTGTTCATCAGCATCTCACCGCTCAGCCAGATTATTTACGCAGGCTCACAAATTGGCAATTCAATGGCCGCGATGAACCGTATACGGGAAATATTGGATATTCCCGAAGAAAAGGACCATGACACCGTCGTCACAACAATCAATGAACATATGCCGCTGGCACACAGCAGCCCCTGTCCGCCAGCAGTGGAATTCCAACACGTCTACTTCTCATATGAATCCAAACCAATTCTGCACGACCTGAACCTCTCCATATCCCAGGGAAGCGTCACGGCACTCGTCGGGCCCTCGGGCGCAGGGAAAAGCACGATCCTGCAACTTATCGAACGTTTCTATGATCCTTCCAGCGGAAACATCAATGTACTCGGCAAGGACATAACAACCTGTGATCGAGACGATTTACGCAGCCACATCGCATACGTGGAACAAGATTCACCAGCACTGTCCGGCAGCATACGAGAGAACCTACTTCTCGGATCAAACGATTGTAGCGATGATGAATGCCGACGGGCATTGAAATCCGTGAATCTCTCCCATCTGCTAGATCGATCCGACAAAGGTCTCGATATGCAGATAGGGGAAAACGGAATCATGCTATCAGGCGGAGAACGCCAAAGACTCGCCATAGCCCGCGCCCTTCTTTCCACGGCAAAAATCATCCTGCTCGACGAAGCCACCGCAAACCTGGACGCTGATAACGAACAGCTTGTTACCCAACTACTGGAACAAGCCGAAGACCGCACTTTCATTATCGTCACCCACCAACTCACTACCGTGCGCAATGCCGAAATGATATATGTCCTGAGTAATGGCCATGTCATTGGAGAAGGGAAACACGACCACCTTCTCAAAACCGTTCCCTTGTACTACATGCTTGCCAAAAACAGCAGCTTGCGCCGTCCTTAAAAACAATAAAAAGAGACATTCTCTATAGGTGCCATCATCTTTGGCATTATTTTCCCCTATTGAGGGTGTCATCTCTAGATGACATTTTCGCACGTCTTCTTGCTGCTCATTGTCTCTTCGATGGATAGTGGGGGTATCGAAGTCCAATACGCAGGTGAGGAAGGTGGATAATGGTTCGACATTTGAGGGGAACGGGGAGCGATGCAATGGCGTCGGCTCCGGTCGCGGCCGCGGGGCTGTCGAAGAGTTTCGAGCTGCGTAGGGGTGAGACGGTGCCGGTGCTGAGGCATGTGGATTTCACAGCCGGCTGGGGTCAGATGACGGGGATCGTGGGACCGTCTGGTTCAGGCAAGTCCACGCTCATGTATTGTCTGGCGGGGTTGGAGTCCGTCTCCGATGGCTCTGTACGGGTGCTGGGACAGGAGGTGACCCGTATGAGCCGTGCCCAGTCGGCGCGGTTCCGGCGTGATCATCTGGGGTTTGTGTTCCAGTCGTATAATCTGGTGCCTTCGATGAGCGTGGAGGACAACCTCAGGCTTCCGTTCACGCTGCGCGGTGCGAAATATCCGTGGGATCGCGCGGCCGGGCTGCTTGACCGTCTGGGGATTCTCGGGTTGCGCAGGCAAAACGTGACGTTGCTGTCGGGCGGGGAGCAGCAGCGTGTGGCGTTGGCCCGTGTGCTCGTCGCCGATCCCGAGATCGTGTTCGCCGACGAGCCGACCGGCGCGTTGGACACCGAGTCCGGCGGGCGTGTGGTCGATGAGCTGCGCGCGTTCGCGGATCGTCCTGGTCATGCGGTGGTCATGGTCACGCACAGTCCCGAGGTCGCGGTCCGCTGCGATCGCGTCGCGCGGATGCGTGACGGTGTGTTGGCCGAGGTCGGTTCCGATTCGTCCGGTCTTGATGGGCGGGAGGCGATTTGATGCGTGGCCTGTTGCGTGATTTCAGGGATGCGCCTGTCGTGTGGGGCGCGGTATTGCTGCTGCTGGCAGTGGTGCAGTGCGTGTCGGGCATGGTGATGGTCATGTTGTCGAACGCGAGGATGGCCATGGCGGTTCCGGGGTTGCATGGCAGGGCGGTGATGTTCTCGATGGAGCTGAGCGGCCCTCCTCTGGTGCCGATGATCGTCGTGGGCATGCTCATGGTGCTTTTGGTGGTCTCCTCGGCCATCCGTCAGCGCCGCCGCGCCCTCGCCTTGATCGCATTGCAGGGTGCCACGCCCGGACAGTTGACGTCGCGCGTCTGCGCGCAGGTGCTGCTGTTGGATGTCGCCGCCACGCTCGTCTCGCTTATCGTCTCGCCGGCGCTGGCACGGGGGCTCTATCCGTTCGCGACCCGGCAGTTGGAGGCGAACGGGTTGCCGTTTCTGCCGCAGGATGTGACGGGCATGCTGCGGGCGTGGAGTTGCGGTATCGTCTTCGGATTCGCGATGGCCTTGGTCGGCTCGCTGTTGACGGTGCGCGTGGTCGGCGGCATATCGCCGGTCGAGGCGTTGCGCGAGGCGGCGAACCCTCCGAAAACGGTCGGTGTTCCCCGTCTTGTTCTTGCCTGGATCATGTTCGCCGGGGCGTTGGTCTCGCTGGCGGTCGGTCTGCTGAACGTGCGGAAGACATCGATGGCGCGGATGTCGGTGCAGGTCACGTTTTCGTCCATGTCGCCGCTGGCGTACGGCAACATGATCGCGATGCTGCTGTTCACCGTGTCCGTCTGCCTTGCCGGTCCGGCCGTGCTGTCGGCGACGGTGCGCATGTGGACGGCGGTGGTGCGTCTTCCCTGGCCGGCGTGGCGCATCGCATGCCAGCAGGCTCGGGCCAGGGTGTGCGCGTCCTCGTCCACCATCATTCCCTTGGCCGCCGGATTGACGCTGCTCATGTCATATGAGTCGCTCACCTCGACCATCACCGCGTGGACGCGGCTGCTTCCCGCGGGGACGCCGACGGTGGAGGTGCCCGGTTTCGCCCGTATCCTGGCATTGATCGGCACATCGCTGGTCCTGGTGCTGGCGGCGGTGTGCTCGGGCTATCTGATCGCCCAGCGTGGACGGGAGCTTGACCTCGCGCTAGTAGCCGTCAGCGGTGGAACCCAAGGCCAGCTCAACGCCATCGCCGCCTTGGATGGGCTTATGATTGTCGTCACCTCGTCCCTGATCGCGTTCGTTCCCAGTCTGCTCGTATCCGTCTCGTTCTCCATCGGCATCTGGTTGTCGTTTGACGTGCTGGTATTCGGCATGCCGTGGCTCCTGTGGCTCGTGGTCGTGCTCTTGCTTGCCGCCATGGCGATGCTTGGTTCGTGGCTCACCGCGCAACGTGGCATTCGCACATCGCCGACGGTCGTCATCGCTCGTGCGGCAGGAGAATAAGCACCAAGCGGATATGCATGCGAGTATGTCTGATTGTGAGTCGAGGATATGGGATACGGGCGATGCTCCGCTGGGATTGAGGAAACCGGGCGGCCTGCCGGTCTATGGATTGCCGGTCGTGGCCACGCTGTTCATGCTGCGCATGCTATGGGTCACCAGGCGCGATGCCGTCCCGTCGTATCACTCGTATTGGGCCACGCACACGCCAAGCGTGTTTATGCTGATGCTGGCCGCCGTTTTTGCCGGCGGCGTCGCGCTGGCATGGCGGTACGTGAGACCCGAATGGGTGATGGGCGGAGAGCTTGCTCTGGCGTTGCTGCTGGATCTCGCCGGCGTGGGTGAATGGGCTCCGATCATGCCGATGATTGCCTATTGGGCGTTGATCATGACCGTCTCCAGTGATTTGCGGATCCTGTGCTTCGGACTTGCCTCCTGCATGGTGCTGGGCAGTCAGGCGTTCGCCGGAGACGGCTGGCGGCAGGCCGGATGGTCGATCTGGCTTGACATACTGCCCGCCATGCTTCCGATAGTGGTCATCGGCGTGCTGGGTTATGCGGTCCGCAACCGACGCCTATCCTCCCTGGCGCTCCAACGCGAACGCGACGAGCGTCTGCGCGCGGACTTGCTCGCCCAACAGCGGGATGCGGCCGTTCGGCGCGGCAGCATCGTCGGCGAGATGCACGACAGCGTCGGCCACGATCTGACCAGCATCATCGCATTGGCCCAAGGACTGGCCGAACAGGTGGAAGGACAAGATGTGGATCCAGAGGTCGCACAGGCCATCGACGCGATCCGCGACATCGCCAAAAGCGGCCTGCAGGACACCCGGCACGCCCTGCGGGCCTTGACCGCCACCGATGCGAACCTGCCCGGTATTCCGCCGACCACAGGCGGTACGCAGTCGCACGAGATGAATGACACCGCGATCGAAGAGTCGGCGCAGCGATACATGTGGGATGACATCCGACCGGTGCTCGCACACGTACGGGCTTCCGGCGTGATCGCCACATTCACCGAGACCGGCCGACGCAGCGAGGACCCCGACCAGGCGGATCTGTGCTTCCGGGTGACCCGTGAGGCCGTCACCAACGCGGTGCGCCATGCGCCCGGCCTCGCGCATCTGAACGTCACATGGGATCACGCGGCGGATGGGAGCCTGATCGCGACCATCACCAACGACGGATCAACGAACCTCCCCAAGCCTTCCGATGGTGCCATCGGCACCGGTCTGGCGCGAATCGCGGACGCCATCGCCCGAACCGAAGGGTTCCTCTGCTACGGGCCGGACAGGGCGGAAACCGGTGTCTGGCGGGTGACCGCGATGCTGACGTCCGTCCGACAAGAGAAAGGCGTGACGTGGGATGACGAACATCATGCTGGTCGATGACCTGCAATACGCGAGGCTCGGCTACAAACTCATGCTTGGCAAGGCGAGTGACATCGCGATCGTCGCTCAGGCGGGCGATGGCCGACAGGCTATCGCTGAAATCGAGCGACTGGAATCGGCAGGAGGCCCGCTGCCGGACGTGGTGCTCATGGACGTGCGCATGCCCGTGATGGACGGCATCACCGCCACCCGTGAAATCACCCGCCGATGGCCCGCCATTCACGTGCTGATCCTCACCACGTACGACGAGGACGACTACGCATACGGTGGACTGGATGCGGGAGCCAGCGGATTCCTGCTCAAAGACGCCAGTGCTGCAGCCGTCAAGGATGCGATTCATGCGGTGGCGAACGGAGACGCCGTGGTCACGCCACGCATCACCCGGCAGATTCTCGAACACGGCATGCCCAGACCCACAGCAGGCCGCGAACAACAGAAGCTGCGGGATTCGTTCGCAGCCCTGCCGCCGCGCCAACGCGAGATATGCACACTGATCGCGGAAGGCATGACCAACGAGGAAATCGCCCGCAAACTGGTACTGGAGCCCGCGACGATACGACGAACCATCAGTCGAATCCTCTTCACCTTGCAACTGCATGACCGCACGCAAATCGCCGTCAGCTGGCTCAAGTCCCACGCATCACAGCAAGCAATGTCAATGGTAAGAACACGAAGATATGTGTCATCTTCAGCTGACAATCCGCTCCAAACACATTGAAATCAATAAGTAAGGATACAACAATGAAAAATTATTAAAGCATACAAGAAAAAAGGAAAAATATGATTGGTGAAGAAGATTACCTCGAATCAATTACGAAACAATCTCCATTTTTTGTAGATCACGCTTCTATGCTTCCATCCATGAAGCGTGACCATTGGATTGCGGAATCTCTTATTCCCGATACTTGGTATGTAACAAGAAGAGAACCGTGGACGTATGTAAGCTCTCCGAATGGAAAAATGCGAGTCAACGGATGGAAGATTCATTTAAGCGCAACAAAAGAGAACGCAGAAAAGATTCTTGCAGAAGTAATACAAATTTGCTGTAAATATAATACAACATTCAAATTTCAAAGTTCACATAGAGATTTTCTCAACTGCAACGGGAAGGCAGCAAATCGTTCAGGTAGTGGGAAATTCATCACCATATATCCATCAACAAATGATGAACTTGAAAAAATAGTCGGTGATTTATATCCCCTCATCAAAGATGAAAAAGGCCCTTATATTCTTAGTGACATTAGATACAAGCAAAGTCCAATCTTCTTTCGATACGGAGGATTCATTGACCTGCGTCGCGAGGATGAAAATAACGATTATATTTCTATGATCCCAGACCAATCTGGAATACTGGTCGCCGATAAGAGGCTTCCACATTTTATACATCCAGCAGAGGGAATCGACAAGCCAAAGTGTGTAGGAATATCTCTGAATGAATATATGAAAAATATTCCCACCGATTTAGATAACTATGAGATTAAAGCTGTACATTTCTCGAATTCCGGTGGGGTATATCGTGCAACCAATAAAAAGAATGAGATTGCCCTTTTAAAGGAAGCGAGACCATATGCCGGTCTAGACGCACGCCAACGCGATGCCATTGAGAGACTATCCATAGAATGGAAGATGCTCAATCTTCTTAAAAATACCGGCATTGCACCAAAACCATATCGAAGGTTTAACGCTTGGGAACATGGCTACATTGAAATGGAATGGCTTAATGAAATCACACTGAACCATTGGTTGTCGGAAAACTATCCCTATCAATGTGAAAATGATCATACTAATCAGTTGATGCAATATAGAAGTGATATCAATACAATCGCAACATCGATTATCAATGCTGTAAAAATTATTCATCGCACAGGCTATGTTCACGGGGATATTCATTTAGGAAACATAATGATTAATCCTAAAACAATGTCTATACACTTTATAGATTTTGAGGATGGACGCACCTTGGACTCCAAGGAAATATCAGCACATAATGCTATGGGATTCCATCCCCCATTGGGTTGCTCCGCTCAAGAAGCAGATTGGTTTGCTGTTTCAAGGGTACTCGCATGTCTATGCTATGCAAATACCTCGATTTGCATGCTTAGCCCAGATCATTGGATCAGAGTTAAGAATAATATTTCGAAAAAATTTGGCATGGAATATATAAATCTGTTAAAGGATGTTGAATCACGTTGCCCATGTGCATCTGGAGTTTCAGATGTTCCATTAACTCCAGATGCACATCTTACACAGTTTACACCACGTTTTTCCTTTAATCTGTTATCACACCCTGATTCCTTGTCATTAGTTAAAACTGAAATTATTAATGGCATTTTTCATACCCGTCATAAATTGCCAGGAAAACTATATCCTGGTGATGTAACACGGGGCTCCATTTGGGGTGCAAGTAACGTAAGCTCCGGCGCGGCGGGAATCCTAATGAGCCTGTATAGGGCCAACTCAATTATCAATTCGGATGACGTCCAATGGATGAAAGACATGATCCACGGTTTCGCGCAAAGCAATCAATCGGACTTTGGATTATATACAGGGCTATCCGGCATAGGATTAGTCGCTTTTGAGTTGGGAGAATTAGAAACTGCTCACGAACTATTATTTAGCACATATGAACATTGGAAAGAGACACGAAATCTTGACCTTAATGGCGGACTAGCCGGTCAAGGATTAGCCCTGATATCATACGGAATGGCTACAGACGATAAGAGGTATTTCCATGAGGCTATTGCACTTGGACATCGTATAGCGCAATGGATGGAATCCAATCAAATCGCAAGCATAAAACAAGGTGGCCTCCTGCATGGATGGAGTGGTATCACACTGTTTTGGTTAGCTCTAAGTCGTATTGACATCGAACATAACCCAGCTTATATTCGGCGTGCGCTTAATTGCATATGCAGAGATTTAGACAATACCGTTATTGAGCCAAATGGAATGCGAGGAATTAAGGATAAGCACAATAGGTCTCTTCCTTACCTTGCAGATGGTTCTGCCGGCCTAATAGTGGCAATTTCCATTGCACGAATTGCACTACATGATGATTCTCTTTTCCATAAAGAATGGGACTCACTCATTGCGGCATGTTCATCATCTCAATATGCTTTTTCCGGACTAAACAATGGGATTGCTGGGATATTAGTTGCAAACCATTTTGCCTCAACATGGTCACCGCAAACAACACAAACAAATAATAGACTTTTAGATGAATTAAACGACTATAGTTTGTCTTGGGAAAATACGCTACAATTCCCGGGAGATTCATACTTGCGCCTCTCAAGCGATTATTCAACCGGATCAGCAGGGATACTAACAGCATTAAATGTCCTTACCCATAATCTTTGGGATTTATTCCCGCTCCCAGATGCAAAAGATTTGTTCTGCGGAAGGTCCGCGGAACAAAATAGTAGAAAGGAACAACAATGAATAAAATCATCGACATGCAGTCGATCGAGGAAGTGAATGACGACGCGGTGCATGACAGTGGCTACAGCTACTCGTTCTGCTTCGGTCGCCCGAGCAGCACCAGCGGTTTCTTCTGCTGATTCATAAAGGTTAAAAATGAGGGGGTGACTCGTTAGGGTCACCCCCTCATTTACACCAATAGGAGCGCTTGAAATGTTTAAAGCAATAGGACGAATCAAGGGATATTTATACTTTTGGTTAAATAAGTTCATATCTATCAATGATTTTCTCGATTGCACTAAAGGATTGATTGCAAATAACTTATGTGACGCCAAACGCATTGGAGCAGCGGGTTCAAGCGCCGGCGCTTTGGTTGTTCTTTCTGCCGCATTGCGCCGCCTGGATTATTTCAAAATTGTTCAATTATCGCACCCTTTTTTAACACCGGAATTGATTCTCACAGACCCCGACAATCCACTTACAATTAGCGATTGGGATGAATTCGGATATCCCTCATCATCTTCTTGCTATGACTCGTTTTCACCTTTGGCGCAATTGCGGCGTCTTCCAGCTGATTTTTCTAATCAGGCTCCTGACATTTGGATTACTGCCGGCAAGAATGATATAAAGGCGCCTCTCTTATATACGGAACAATGGTTGAATTCATATTCGGCTATTGTTCCGTCCGCACATAATTCGGTGTTTTTGCAACTGTTAGATGAAGGACATCACAATTCTGATGATTCTTTGACTGGTGGCTGTTTATCAACTATATGGTTACTCGACTCTCTCTTCGACACAGATTGACATCTTTTGATGTCAATCGTCTCTCCGGCATAGACGATTGACTTGTCTTTATGGATACTGTCGGCAGTAGCACTCTCGTAGGAAGGATTCTCGTCCATGAAAAAACAACCAAATGACTTCATTGGGGTAAATACATATTTATCGGTTCAGGCGCGTGGGTTGGTCAAGCGTGTGGTTTCCGCTGATGGTTCCAGTCCGAGTGTGATTCTCAATGATGTCTCGTTGGATATTCCCGGTGCCGGGTTGACAGCGATCGTCGGGCCTTCGGGTGCGGGTAAGACCTCTTTGTTGTACGTGTTGTCCGGTTTGGACAGGCCCGACTCGGGTCGGGTCGTCATCGGCGGCACCGACATCTACGCGTTGGACGAGGAGCGTCGTTCGCGGTTCATCCGCGGGCATATCGGTTTCGTGTTCCAGCAGTACAACCTCGTGCCGTATCTGACGGTCGAGGAGAACGTGATGCTGCCGCTCTCGCTCGCCCATCGCAAGGCCGACTACATTCGGGTCACGCAGCTGTTGTCCCGGTTCGGCCTGCGCCGGAGGGCGAGGACCGTGGTGAGCGCCCTGTCCGGCGGCGAGCAGCAGCGCGTGGCCCTGTGCCGGGCCCTGCTCTTGCGCCCGGCGGTGGTGTTCGCCGACGAGCCCACCGGCGCGCTCGACACCGCGAACAGCGAGCTCGTGCTGCAGGTGCTGCGCGAGCTGGCGGATTCGGGTTCCAACGTGGTCATGGTCACGCATGACACGGACGCCGCCGCCCTGGCCGACCGCGTGGTCTTCCTGCGTGACGGCGGAATCACCCACATCGCGGGCAGACTGACCGCTGGGCAGATCGTCGAGGGCATGCGCCGCACGTTCGAGCCGGCCATGCCGCAGCACGGTCAGGAGGCCCGTCGTGGGTAGGTATGTGCTTCGCGTGTTCCGCGATAATCTCGCGGGTTGGGTGCCCACGATCATGGTGGTCGCGGTGGTGACCACGCTGGTGGGCGTGTGCATGAACCAGTTCGTGTGGACCTCGTCGCCGTCGTTCGCATCGGCCGCCCGGCTGGCGGGTCTGGACCCGGCCGAGTTCGGCATGGTGTCGGCCACGATCTATGTCGTGGTGGCGTTGCTTGCGTTCTTCTCGCTGACGGTGGTCGGTTCGGCCACGGTTGACCGCATCCGCGGCACGTTCGCGCAATGGCGTCTCATGGGCGCCAGTCCGAGCCAGGTGCGCGCGGGCACGTGGATGCTCGTGGGCGTGGCTAGCCTCACCGGCTCGCTGCTCGGCTCACTGCTCGCGATGCCGGCCAGTCTGCTCGCGGTTCCCGAGTTCAACGCGATGGCCGCGGAGAGCTTCGCCGGCGGGCTCGGCTCGTTCGTCCCTCCCGCATTCGCGCCGTCCGCGACGGCATGGCTCGGCTCGCTGCTGCTGGGCATGGCCACGTGCATGCTGGGCGCGTTCGTGCCCTCGATGCGTGCGGCGAAGGTTCGTCCCATCGAGGCGATCCGTGGCAGGGACGCGCCGATCGGGCGGCATGGATGGCGGTATTGGGCGCGTTGCGCGCTGGGACTGGTCGTCATGGCGGCGGCATTGGCATTGGCGTTCTCCGGCATGGGCATGCCGCGCGCCCACGCGTTCGGGCAGGAGGCCGGCCAGACGTTCAACGGCGCATTATGGGCCGGGATCATCGCGTCGTTCGGCATGTACGTCCTCACTGGCGTGCTGGTCCCAATCCTGCTGGATGCGGGACGCGCCGTGTGCCGCCTGTGCGGGTCGGCGACCGGCGTGCTCGCGGCCCGTGCCGCCAAGGCGAAGGCCGTGTCCAGTATGAACACCATCGCCCCGCTCGCACTGGCCTTGGGATTGTCCACGACCCTGCTGACCTGCGCGCGGTCCTACGGGCGGATACTGGCCCTGGGCGGCCATCCGACGAGCCTGAACTACGCGGACTCGCTGCTGATGATCGCGATGCTGTGCATCGTGTCCCTGGCCACGAGTCTGGCCGTCATCGCGTTGTCGAACCGTGGCATGGTCGCCGATCAGGCGCTGCTGCGCAGCATCGGCATGTCGCCGCGCCGGGTGACGCGCATGATCCTGTGGCAGAGCCTGCACCTGGCCGCCGGCGCGGTCGTCCTCGCGCTCATCCCGGTCGCCGTCAGCTCGCTCGTGCTCGCAACACGCTCTATCACGCTCGTCGGCGTTCCAGTGGCCGGGATCCCGTGGGCTGGTGTGATCGGCGCGGGAGCGGCCTGCTGGCTGGCGTTGTTCCTCATCCAGTACATGCAGATCCGGCCCGCGTTGCGCCGCAGCGTGGCCGACGCGATCAGAAGCCGTTGACGGCATCAGATTCGGAAAAGGAGGATGATCATGCCTGTCCGATACACGGCAATGCCGAGGCGCGCCCCGGCATCCATGCTGCTCGCGTTCTTGCTGATTTTGACGGCCTTGTTCGGGCTGGCGGCGTGTGGCTCCGTCCAAGGCTCCTGGCCTGACGGCCAGTATGCCGGCCGGGTGCCCGAACCCGACCGGGTGACGACCCGCATCAGGGACGAGACCGACAACGGCTACCTGATCGACGTGTCATGGACCATCGCCGAAGCGAAGGACTACGCGCGAAAGATCAAGGACGCGGGCTTCACCCGCAACGCCACCGAGGAGGAACAGGCCGGCGTATACGACTACACGGCCGACGACGGCACCGTCAAGGTCTCCATCAGCGCATTGCCCGGCGACAACGGCGCCATCAACATCAACAAGCTCCAATGACATTCAAAAGGATCGGCACTCATGGACATTCCCGCACATCACGAACCGTCACCCGGCAAGCCCCTGCCGGCGCCATCGCCCGTCCCGGAGCCCGGCCGGCCGAATCCGCCCCGACCATTGCCAGCCGCGACCGCGCCGAACGATTCGATCGTCGGGTTCCTGTTGCTTGGCCTGTTCCTGTCCCTGCCCGGCGTGCTGATCGCGTGGATCACCGGCCACGACGGGCACGGATGGGAGCATGGCGGCCGTGTCGCCGCATGGATCGGGGCGCTGCTCTCGCCGTTCGTATGGCTGGCCATCATCATCGTGTTCACTGTGCTGTTCACCGGTTCGGTCACGATGCTCGGCTGCCTGATGCCCGGCGCGGACTGCCTCGCCCAGTGAACACGCCGATGACCCTGCGAGGTGGCACAGTGGATCGTATGGAGCGGCAAACGGTGAACGTCGGCAGGGTCACTGCCATAGCCATGCCATTATGCGTGCTCGCGGTCGAGATGGCGATGCTCACGTGGGAGCGCATGATCGGCGCCCCATTGGATCCGATGTACACGCTCGCCAAGCAGACCGGCGGATTCATAATGCTGCTGCTGTTCCAGCTCCTGTCATGCCTGGCATTGGTGTTCCGTTACCGGGCCCCGTCCGCCACGTTGGCATCGCAGCTCATCCTGACCCTGGTCCTGTCCTTCTGGCATGCGGACTCGATCCTGCTGGTCCAACTGGTCGCGGCGTTCTACGCGTTCATGCGTACGGCCGGGGAACGCCGCATGTACATCGGGTCCCTCGTGACGACGTTGACCGTGACTTTGGCGACGTTCATGTCATGGCCCGCCAGCCGGTTCCTCGGCGAATGGCCCGGCCGCATCCTCCTGCTCGCCCTCGCCGGCGCGATCGCCCTGGCACGCCGCGGCATGGTCCAAGCCAGGAACGCCACGGCCGCCGCCGGCCTGGAACACCGGCGCGCGCAGACCGCCGCCAAGCAGCGTGACGCAGCCGTGCGTCGTTCGCGCATCGCCGGACAATTGCACGACAGCGTGGGGCACGGGTTGACCGCGATCATCGCCCTATCCGAAGGATTGACCGGTAAGACCGGCGACTCGCGCGTGGAGGAGGCTCTGAAGGGCATCAACGAGATCGCACGGGAAAGCCTGGAGGACACGCGCAAGGCCGTGCGCGCACTGACCGAAACCGACACGACCGACGAAGACGAGGATCCCGCCGAACCAGGCTCCCGGAGCATGCGTTCATGGGATGACATCCGTCCGATCCTCGCACACGCCCGCACGCTCGACATCATCACCATATTCACCGAAACCGGCGTCCGCAACGACGACGAACCCCAGGCGGACCTCTGCTTCGACGTGACCCGCGAGGCCATAACCAACGCCATCCGCCACTGCAGACACGTCACGCATCTCAACGTCTCATGGAACCACCAGCCCAACGGAGTCACCGTCATCGTCCGCAACGACGGAGCCACCGGTGCGGCGCAAGCTATCGCACCCGATGACGGCACCGGACTGGACAGACTGTCACGGCGCGTACGGGACGTTGGCGGCACGTTCGCCTATGGGCCGGTCAATGGCACCGAATGGCAGGTCAAAGCGGTCATTCCCCCGACCGGGAAACAACCGACTGAAAGGAAGGTCCGACCATGATCCGTGTGATGCTCGTGGACGACCAGAGACTGGCACGACTCGGCTTCCAGCTCATGCTCGACGACGTGACCGACATCACCGTCATCGCCTCGGCGGAGAACGGGCAAACCGCCATCGACACACTCAACCAGTTGGACGCCGATCACCGGCCGTTGCCCGACGTGATCCTCATGGACGTGCGCATGCCCGGCATGGACGGCATCGAAGCAACCCGACACATCGCCAGACACTGGCCCGCCATCAGAATCCTCATCCTCACCACCTACGACGAAGACGACTACGCCTTCGGCGGACTCGACGCCGGAGCCAGCGGCTTCCTACTGAAAGACATAAGTAAATCACAATTAATGGAATCGATAAAAGCTGTTTTTGAAAATGGTAAAATTCTTACTCCACGAATAACAAAGAAACTAGTAGAATATCAACAAAGCAAATTCATTTTTCAAGACCAGCAAAATATATTTATTGAATCATTCAAGAGTCTTACTACTAGAGAGCGTGACATATGTGCCTTAATTGCACAAGGACTCAGTAATGACGACATAGCAAAAAACTATTTCTGGAAACCAAATCAGTCAAACGCTATGTTAGTCGAATTCTATCGAAGCTCCATCTTTCAAACCGCACCCAAATTGCAATCAATTGGATTAAATTGAGTGTCTTTACACAACTGAAATAGTGACATCAATTCAAACATAGGCCCATGTCAATATTCCACACATTTATGAAATATGCTTAACGCGAAGTATTCATCTAATTACGAGTATAATTTATATACTCCTTTATAATACTATATGAACCATAGCTAATTTCTTACAGGAGTCATCTTTGTAATCTATTTATCTTGAGACGATACTAAATCCTTGGTCAGCAGCATAATTTCTTAGCGCTATCTGCCACTTGGCAGCGGCCGTCTTCAGGTCGGTCTTGCCGGAGAAGAACAATCCCATGCTGTCGCCGTAGATGGAGCGGGCGTAGGGTTCGAAGGGCAGGAACTCCCACTTGCCGGTGACATCCTTGGCGGCCTGGGAGAAGACCTCGTTATATTTCTGGCCGCCGAAGAACTCGTTGTCGCTGCCGTCGGTGTTCCTGAGCGTGGTCTTGGCGAGGAAGTCCTTCTGGTTGAGGGTCTTGGTGGTGGCGGGGAAGCTGCCGTTGGATACGCGGGCGTTGATGCCTTCGTCGTTGGTGGTGACGTATTCGACGAACTTCTTGGCGGCGTCGAGTTTGCCGTCGGGAATCTTCTTGGCGATAGCCAGTCCGCTACCGCCGTATTCGCCGTTGATGGGCGTTCCGTCGATGGTGGGCAGGAGGGCTACGCGGAATTTGCCGGTGGCTTGGGGCACGCCCTGCAGAAGGTTGTTGGCCATCCATGCGCCGCTGATGAGACTGGCGATGGAGCCGTCGCCCAGTGACTTCATCCAGTCGTCGGTCCAGGTCTTCGTGTGGACGTCGATGAGGTCTTCGTCGCGCATCTTCTGCCAGAGGTCCATGAACCGCTGGGCGCCCTTGTCCTTGGCGATATTGATGGTCAGTTTGTCGTCATTGAGTTTGTAGGCGTGGCCGCCCATGGCCCACATCATCGCGTTGAACAGGCCAGCGTCGCCGGAGTCGGAGGTGATGTAGGAGCCGGTGGCGCGGATCTTCTTCGCGTCTTCGTAGAACTCGTCCCAGGTGGCCGGTGGTTCACTGATGCCGGCCTTGTCGAACACGTCCTTGTCGTAGAAGTAGGCCATGGGGCCCGAGTCGGCAGGCATCGCGTACAGGCCGCCATTGATGTTCACGGGCTCGTTCAACATCGTCGGGTTCGACCAGTACGAGAACGTGCTGACCGACCCGGAGTTCTACAAGTCGCTGGCCCGCACGTTCGGGTTCGCAGCCGCGCTCGTGGCCGGCAGCGTGCTGATCGGCATGGGCGTGGCCCAGCTGATGACCAAATTGGGGCCGGTGATGCGCTGGCTGGTCACGTTCGTGCTGATCTTCGCGTGGGCCATGCCGAACGTGGCCTCGTCGGTGGTGTGGAAGTGGCTGTTCCAGCCGGGGTACGGCGTGGTCAACTGGCTGCTGACCCAGACCCATTTGTTCGGGGACGTGACGAACCTGTCATGGACCGACAACACGTGGCTCGCGTTCCTGGAGATCTGGCTGCTGGTCGTCTGGCAGGCCGTCCCGTACATCGCGATCAACCTGTACGCGGCGACCACACAGGTGGACAAGTCCTGCCTTGAGGCGGCCCAGCTGGACGGCTGCTCGAAGCTGCGCTGCTACTGGCAGATCACCGTGCCGCTGATCAAGCCGAGCCTGATGGTCATCACGATGCTGTCGGTGATCTGGGACTTCAACGTGTTCAACCAGATCTGGCCCGTCTCACAGGGAGCCCCCCGCGAGACGACCGCGACGATCGGCATCTTCACCTACAAGAAGGCGTTCGTGTCGTTCGACATCGGCACCGGCGCCGCCGCGAGCGTGCTGGTCACGCTCATCCTGCTCGCCCTGACGAGCGTGTACATCCGATACCTGCTCAAATCCGGGGAGGACCTGTGATGACCACCGCAACCATAACCTCTGCCGCGCCGCGCGCTAAGCGTAGCCTTTCCTCGCGGCTGCGCCGCATCGGCACGATCGTGTTGGCCGTCGTGTTCTGCATCGTGTGGATCTTCCCGGTCTACTGGATGTTCGTCACGTCGCTCAAGCCGCGCAACCAGATCATGACCGCGACGCCCGTGTTCTGGCCCGCGAAGCTGTCGATCGACAACTTCATGGTGGCCGTCACCCAGACGTCGTTCCTGACGAACCTGAAGAACAGCGTGATTGTGACCGCCGTATCGATCGTCCTGTCGGTCATCCTCGCGTTCTTCGCGTGCGCGGCCCTGACCCTCTACCGGTTCCGCGGCCGCAAGGCGATCATGGTGTTCGTGCTGGCCATCCAGATGACCTCGGGCGGCATCATCCCACAGTTCTTCATCTTCAACCAGTTCGGCCTGCTGAACAAGTACAGCGGCCTGATCCTCGCGTACATCGCCATGGTCCTGCCGTTCGCGATCTGGAACATGCGCGGCTTCTTCCTCAACATCCCCAAGGACATCTTCGAGTCCGCGGCCGTCGAAGGGGCCAACGACTGGCAGATCCTGTGGAAGATCACCTTCCCCTTGGCCGCGCCCGGCATCGTGTCCACGTCCGTGTTCGCGTTCATCAGCGCATGGAACGACTACATGACCGCGTACACGTTCATGAAGGACCAGTCCAAGTACACGCTGCCTGTGTGGCTCTCCTCGTTCTCCACACCCAGCATGGGCACCGACTTCGGCGGACAGATGGCAGCATCCGTCATCTTCTCCCTGCCCGTCGTGATCTTCTTCATGATCATCCAAAGGAACATCATGAAGGGCGTCACTACCGGAGCCGTCAAATAGCCCAAACGGAGCGATAAACAATGCGTGCGGCGCCGGGACCATTGCTGCGAGTGGTTCCGGCGCCGCGCGTCATCTCGGAACCCAAAACGCAATATAACGCAATCAAAGGTGAACCACTGAGAAAGGACTTCCATGAGCGATCAAGCAACCCTGAAGGGATGGACCATCATCCCCACGCCGCAAACCATGCAGCATAAAGCGAACATCGCATTGCTGCCAATGTGCGGACGAATCAACGAAGCGCGCGCAGTCGGTGACGATCGGCACATACTTGCCGTGCAGCTCATCGACGACATCCGCGCAGCCACCGGATTGGAATGGGATATCGCCACCGGCGACCGCTGGCCGGGATTCATCACCTTGACGACCTTTGACGACCCCCATGCACACCCGTCCGGTGCATATACGCTCGATGTCACCCCGGACGGCGTGACCGTAGCGGGAGCGGATTTCGAGGGTGTGCGTAACGGCGTGCAGACTTTACGCCAGCTCATCCGCCAATGCGGCGCCGCCCTGCCCTGCCTGCACATCGAGGACCGACCCGCCTTCGAAACGCGCGGCTACTACCTCGACGTCACCCGCGGGCGCGTCCCCACCCTCGACTGGCTCAAACACTGGGCCGACAAGCTCTGCCTGTACAAATACAACCAGCTCCAGCTCTACATCGAACACACCTTCGCGTTCGACTCGATGAGCGAGACCTGGCGCGGTTCCAGCCCGCTCACCCCGCGCGACATCCTCGCATTCGACGACTACTGCGCCGAGCGCGGCATCGAGCTGGTCCCGTCGGTCTCCACGTTCGGACACCTCTACATGGCCCTGCGCACGCAATCCCTGCGCGACCTCGGCGAGTTCCCCGAAACCGCCGACGAGCCGTTCGGGTTCATCGACCGCATGCACCACCACACATTGAACATCGGCGACGACCGCGCCTTCGCCCTGTCGTGCCGGCTCATCGACGACTACCTGCAACTGTTCCGCTCCAACAAATTCAACATCTGCGCCGACGAGACCTTCGACCTCGGCAAGGGCCGGTCCAAGCCCCTCGCCGACCGCATCGGCGTCGCGGCCATGTACGCCGACTACGTCACCCGCCTGTGCCGCCACCTCGAAGCCCAGGGCAGGCGGCCGATGATGTGGGGCGACATCGCCCTCGAACACCCCGAGATCCTCGACCGGCTCCCCGAAACCGTCACCCTGCTCAACTGGCAGTACGACCCTCAGGTCACGGACGAGAAGATCCACACCGTCGCCGAATCCGGTGCCAAGCAGATCGTATGCCCGGCCGTATGGTGCTGGAACGCGCTCCTGCCGCGCATCGACGACGCCTGGAGCAACATCACCCGCATGGCCCGCTACGGCAGGCAATACGGCGCCCAGGGCATGCTCGTCACCGACTGGGGCGACTTCGGCCACGTCAACGACCCACGCATGGCCATCCCCGGCATGATCATCGGTGCACAGGAATCATGGAACCCGAGGCGAATCCCGGATGAGGCCGACATGCTCCGCCGTATCTCCCGACTCGAATACCACGACGCCAGCGGTGAACTGCTTAATATTCTTACGCATGCAAGTCATGCGGCCAGTTTCGAATGGAACCACCTGATCACTTGGCTGGAACTTGATGACGGACAAGGCGGAGTCAACACCGGGGTCCTGCAAACCATCCCGGGACTGCTGCCGGAAAACGAACGACCGGACGATGTGATCCGTTCCCTCCAGAACGAAAGCAAGACACCGTCACTTGCGGAATCCCGACGAATGCTGCTCCGCTATCTGAAACACCGCATCACGCTCGGCGAAACCGCAGATCACCTTCTGCAGGCCAGTGCCCGTCGAATCTCCGCGATCACCGCGACCGCAGGACCGCGGAACGCAGGAAACGCCGCTGCATTCCGCATAGCCGTCGAGGGACAACGACTGCTGAACCGGGTTGGCCTCCGGCTTGCGTCCGAGACCGGGATCACTGACACTTTGCAACCGAACACCACGTCTCAACATAACGATGAGGCGAACCTTGCTGAAGCATTGGAGATCTGGATGGAGGCGTATGCGACGCAATGGAGCACGGTCAGCCGAGACTCCGAACTCCGTCGGCTGCAAGATACGGTGCGGGAGTTAACGGACCATCTGCGCTTCCAATCCGTCTGATGCTGCGATTGTGAGACTTCGACCAACCAGATACCGAAATGCCGTGAGGGACCAGATTCAGATCCCTCACGGCATTTCCTATACGAAGGTGTGCCACGTATCGCGATGGTACATCACTTTGGTCTAGGACTCACGCCGCTGAATGCCGCTCATAAATGATTCGGCAAGCTCGTCAACCACTTGACTCTGATGTGAGGCGACGGTGAGCTGGTAGTACCGGATAGCCACCTTCTCACTGACGTGTCCCAATTGATTCATGACTTCCCGCAACGTTCCACCCTGAATCATGAGTAATGTTGCATGGCTGGCTCGTAATGCCTGGAATGTCAGATCAGGGCGTCCTGCTTTCAGCCGGGCCTTGGCGAACTGGCCGTCCAGCGTTGTCTGGGACATGATTCTTGCACGTTTGGGCACGAACACCGGCGAATCCGGTCGGGTCAGATCGCAGTAATCAGAAAGGTGCTGTCGAATAAGAGGAATCAGCGTATCCGGGATGTGTACGTTCCTGATACTGGATTCCGTTTTTGTCTTGCCGAAGTGGAGATCCCCTCTGTCAGCGTCACCGCGATTCACGGAGTGCCGGACGTGAAGTATCTGCCTGTTCAGATCGATGTCTTGCACCTGAAGCCCACAGAGTTCACCACATCGCAGACCACCCACTAAAGTCGAGAGGAATACGGACAGTCTGGTGTAATCGGGCATGGCGTCAGCCAGCAGGATTAATTCGGAAGGAGTCACCGGCGGTACATTGATGCGGGCGGGCTGTGGCGCTGGCGGAATATGGAATATGAAGGGATTGAAGGACAGCAATGGCTCCGAACCGTCCAATCCGCCTCGGGTGGCTGATTCCAGTACCGCCTTCAGCCGCATGCATGAGCGTCGGAACGCCCACCGTCCTTCCGGGTGAGGCGCATCATACCAAGCCTTGATGATGGACGGAGTGATCTCGTTAAGCGGCAGGTCCCCAAGACTTGGCAAAAAATGGCCAATGTCCAGGTAAAGATTGCGACGCGTGCCACCGGCGATACCGTTGCCGTCGGGCAGCCGGTATTCCTCGGCCCATCGCATCACATAGTCACGGAACAACATATTGCGTTGTGTCCGGCTCTTTTCCTCGACGGCTTTTCGTCGGCTTCGTTCCGTTGGATGAACCCATTCGGCGATGCCGTTACGATGGAGGCTGACAAGATACTTTTCGGCTTCCAGCCATCTACGGGCTTCGAGCTCCTGATCCGGCTTGAACTGGCGTTGGACGCGTTTGCCGGGTTCTAATGGATTCGGATATCGAACCTGCCATGCGATTAGCATGCCGGTTCTGTCATAACGGGCCAGCACGGTTCCCCACTTGCTTCGCGGAGGCTTCTGCGGATGGTTTCCATGGGAATGCCTGATTTTCGGCATATTGATCTCCCTCGATCGCGAAAAGGCGCACCCCGCGTGCGCCTTGTGGGGAGATTGAAACCAAGGAACAGTGTAAGTGAATATGCTGAAAGAGCCGTTGCTTGTTTTTGTCATCTTGAGATGACAAACCGTCCAGGGTATCTTGAGTTCGACTGCATAGGATTCGATACTTTATATCGTGGCCTTAAGTCTGAGAATCATCTTCTGGGGCTGACCCTGAAGCTATTCACAGACTGACTGCATATTGAGAAAATAATTTGCCTGACCCCGATATGCCTTAATCGTGTAGGAAGACGGACTCAAAGGAGAGAAATGGCTATATCAAACACCATTGAGTTGGCTCCGATGTGGACGCTTCTTCTTTATTGTTCGATGATTGGATGCAATATCTATTATCTGCATTATCTTGATCGGCACCGATTTCAGTGGATTCCTGCACGCTTCTTCGTCCTGCCGATACTTATCTCGATCGTCTCTGCCGTTTTTGTAATGCTGACATATTGCGATGTCGCTTATTCAGCAAAAGCAGATATGGATATGAGAGATTTCTATATCTCATATATCCCTTTGGTTTCCATCCTGTTGGGAATTCTCATACTCATGGAAATCATATATTCCATAAAAATTTCCCTATCCAAGAAGAAGAATCGCAATGCGTAATAATCGACTGGTCAAATCGACGGCCTCCCTCTTGCTCGCCGTCACGGTCTCCTTCTCCTCGGTAATGGTGGCCTCCGCGACGGAGACGACCTCCACCAATGCGGCTAAGACGCCGCAATATGCGCAGTCACATTATCCTTCCGAAGCGGAGATTGAAGCATATCTCAATGATCCGCAATACAAGAAATATGGTCGCACCAGAGAAGACGTGGAAGCCTACCTCAAGGCTAACGCTGAAGAAGATGCCGCTACCACTACCACCATGGAAGCGGGTTTGTATAGCTCCTGGAGCACGGACCTGTTTTCCGATGGATATTGGATGAATCGCAGCGGCGTATGGTCCTTGTCCATTATGCCTAGAAGAGCGCTTCTATGGGATACCGACCGCGGATGGGGACAGGTTTACGATCGTTTCCATACAAGTAGACATTGGACTTACTATTCGGCATGGGCTGACGCATCCATGAGAAAACAGTTCAATTGTCATGCTCAGTATGGAATGCTAAAGACCCCTTATAACCTGGAGCCATCAAGGTCAGACGTAAGTCCCATCACTTGCAATTAGGATTTGTGTGGGCGGAACATAAGTCCACCCACACAAATCCCATAGAAAATCATTGCCATCCTGCACTTGCTGTCGCCGGAACACCAGCGGAAAAACGCCGCGTCCACCGACTGCCGGATACTCTGGCTCTGCTAAATCAAAATTGACATCAAAAAGAGAAGCCACCCTGTCAAAGCTGGTTTAACAAAGCATCGAATATCAAGTATTCGGCTGCATTCCGACGTAAGTAAGAGGATATGACATTTTGAGCTACATAATTCAGAATTTCATGTCCTCATATATATACAACTTGTCTACAGGCCCGTCACCATGTGGCGAGTGTTTCGATGGTGTCCAATCCGTCCTGACGGTGTGGTTCGTCGAGGTTGTCCCAGTAAGGTGAATCCTCGGTGAGCAGCTCGTGCAGGAGTTTGATGTGTTTGCGGTCGGTACCGCTGTGCAGGCGTGCGAGCTCCGCATCGGGATCTGGGATGAGAGATGCGAGCATGGCTGCATCATAGAGGTGACGGTCGCTGTAGCCGGCGTGATCGGCGCTGTATGCCGCGCTTTTGAGTATCAGTGCGCCGAGCAGGTCCGGGATGCGAATCACGGCATCGGCATTGCTCTGGTCGTCGATGAGCCGGACCTGCATGCTGCGTTCCACGGCCTGAGTGCCGCCCGGCATGGACAGCACCGGCGTGCCGGCGATGGTCGCGTCTTTTCCGAGGAACTTGGGCAGGTGGTCAGCGACCAGCAGGTCCACAATGTCGCCGTTTGGTGCGCTCATACGGGTCGTGTATCCGGTCAGCATGCCCGGCTGCGTCTCGAACCCGCAGGCGGCGAGAACACCGCGCAGTCTGGCGATGCCGCGTCGGTCGGCCATGAGATCGGCGAGCAGGTCGGCGTCGGTGGTGGGGCGCGCGGTCAATCCGCCCATGATGGCGTGCAGTTGGACCATGAGCCCGCCAGTAAGCAGCCATGATTCCGACATGTCTGCTGCGGCGACCGCGTATACGGTGCTCCATGGATGACCCGTGTTGGGGATGTGGATTGTGGGAATCATTCCTGATGCTCCTTGCGGTGGTGGTCGTCGATCAGCTGTTGGAGGGTTTCCAGGCCGGCGCGTCGTTCCCTCGGGTCGTTGGATTCGGCCAGGTCGGCCGCGCATACGCCGAGAGACATAGTCCTCTCACCGGCGGGAAGACTATCGGCGACGTGGAGTCGCACCCGAACTGGCGTCGTGCCTTGCTTCAGCCGGCATTGTCGGACGGCATCATCCAGAGCGTCGGCAGCGATGTAGCCTTCCACCACATCCGTGACAGTCAGCTGGAACATGCCCGCCAGTATGCCGGTGGCGGCGGAAGGACGAATGAGAGCTTTGACCTTGGCGAGGTTGGAGTCCCTACACCAGTATTCGACCATCATTGCGCGCCGTCGGGTGAGACGAGTCAGATTCTCGGCATCCATCTGCCTCAGGTAGCCTTTGAGCCGGTACCGTTGCTGCCGACCCAGCCATGGCGCATCGAGTCCGCTGAGCATGTATAGCGCCCCGAACGCCATGTCTGGTGAATAAGGGCGCCCGTCCGCCCCTTGCCACTGTGATTGGCGGCGTACGGAATCCTCCGTGACCAGCGAGCCGCCTCCCGCGGAAAGAGATTCAAGCCGGCCGGCAGCGCGAAGCGCACTGACTCGCCGTTCGCTCACTCCGAGCCGGAGAGCGGCTTCCCGCCGTGTGAGCAGCGTTCGATTTGTTCTAATGGTCACGGACTCATTGTATACAGAACTATTCCCAAAATGGAATAGTTCTGTATACAACATACGGAAAGAATCTAGATTCACGGGGAAGCTTCTGCATTAAAGGCGTCCACCCCATCATCATAAAATAAAAGAGACATTTTTATAATGTCTCTTTTGTCAACAAAGGTGTTAACGGAGGAAAAATGAAAACTATAGCTAAACGAGTTGCTGCATCACTTTGCACCATTATTATGTCATTTAATTTTGCTTCTTTTGCCTACGCTTCGCCAGCAACGGAAGCGAGAACACAGTGCAATGTTGAATGCGAATTAGCGAAAACTACAATAAGTCAAGCAAAAGATATTCATGATGTCGAGGTAAGGTCAAAATTAGTCACAAACACGAAAGCCCTATTGAAATCAGCGCATATAAAGACACATTATCAAGATGTCAAACTCAACTGGAGCGAACCTTCATTGCTAGAGTTCGACACCGATAACGGAACTTTTCGTTCAATAACTCTTCAAATCCAGGATCCTCGTTACTCTATATTGAGTAATATTACCGCCGTCTTTGACTCTAGCTGGAACATCAGCAACTACGCAGAGCAGTTGCTTTCAAAAACCGATAATAATAAGTTTTTAATGCAGGTTTACATGAACGGCGATTTGGTTAATCAGCAAGTCAGCGACTTCGATTTCATCTCCAATGAAGACATTCAAAAAAAGTTAGATGAGTACGCCAGTCTTCCGCAAACTCAGGGATGGGGAGAGGCAGCCACTTGTCTGACTGCTGTTTTAGGGGTCGATGTGGCTGTTGCCTGGATTATTCTTGGTACCTGCACGACTGCATGTGCTGCACAACCTATTGCCGCACCTGTTTGCGCTGCCTGCATTGGAGCAGTTGCTGCGATGGGAGCCGCCAACGTCGGTGGTGTTATAGCCTGTTTCGGTCTTCTCTGAGGAGTCACCATGGATAAGCAGAATTTCAAAAAGATAATGAAGATTGTTATTGTTTCCGTTATAGGATGTTTCTTCGTTCTCTTCATACCGTGGCTAATGAATACACTAGTGAATTTGTATTAAGTATCTGTCTTTTATTCAATCCAACACTTTTGGGAGGCAATGGTCGAAAAGGATATATCATTCGTATATATGCGAACTGTTAATTCGACACAATTGGCATTGTGTGACATTTATTAAACAGTTTAAATATACTCTAATATGGATAATTGAAGCTTTTATGTACTTAATTTTAGATTCTGAGTACAGCGGCTTGCGGTAAACTTGAGACAAGTTTACCGCAAGCCGCTGTCACAAAACGAAATCTATAATCTATACACGATACCCTAAAAAGAGCACACTAGTTCGCTGCTTTGATGAAGTCTTCGGCGAGTTGGTTGACGATCTGGTTGCGATGCTGGGCGACGATGCGCTGGTAGTGCTTGATGGCGACCTTCTCACTGACGTGGCCGAGCTTGTCCATGAGATCTCCTTAGGGTGCCGTCCTTGAGCACGAGCAGGGTCGTTTCACGCTTTTCCTCTGATATATCAGACATTGGGTATGTAGCACTGTTCGCATTCCGAGAGAGCATACGATTGAAGATTGGCAATACCAGAAATGACAGAAGCTGTGGTGGTTTTGTCATCTTCAGATGACAAAACCACCAATGATAGAGCCCTGGAATGTGCACTATATGCTTTAATTAAATTGGGACAAGGTTCCCTAAAACAATAATCAAAGGAGATTATCATGAAATACTTTAGGCGCATATTGAGCAGTATTATTGCAATCTTTTTGTGCATGTCAGCCTTCACGGGCACCGCAACGGCCGCCGAGGATAATTCACCTCCTATCGATGTAACGACATGTCAAACCAATCCTATTGAATTGACCAACGAACAACAAGATACTTTGAATAAAATTGTATCTGTTGGCCCGTATTTTAAATATGTAAACAATCAGTTAACCATTACTTTGAATGAGAGCGAACTTAAGAATGCATACGGTTTTTCGGAATCTCAATATACATTCTTGCAAGATGCCGTTCTAGGAGTCACTCATGCCGATGACACTTCACCTGCGAGAGTCCCCGCTTCTCCATCCGGAGCAATGGCGAAATGCGATGGATGGTATATTTCCTACTCGGATCTCACTATAGGCATTGCTACCGCAGTAACTGTCGCGGCCGGCATAGGACCCGAGGCGCTGGCAGCGGCCTTGACTGCGTTGGGCACCATGGTCGGAGGACCCGCTGGAACAATTGCCGGCATACTTGTTTCCGCTGTAGGAGCCGCATATCTTGCGAATCTCGCTCTGCAAATCACCCGTGCCGTAGCCACCGGAAAGGGAATCTGCCTAACGATAGCCATTCCGCCCGGAGTCAGTGTCCAGTAGAAAGGACATCGTGAGATGTTTTCGCAAAAAATGCTGATGGCACCCGAAGCACTGTTTACAGGTGCATGCATATGCTGGTTCGGCAATTTTGCAGTCTCAGACACCCCCGACCCTACAGGAAGATCACTCCTCCTATGGTTGAATGGTGCAATTATAGTCGGTGCGTTTATTTGGGTGGTAATACAGTCTCTTAAAATCAACGACAAGCATCACTATCGTTGGATTAGATCCACAATATATTGTGCTCTTATCCTTCTCGCGCTGATCATCTGCAATACCAACTGGACTCGATTTATGGCGCTAGTTGCACTTGTTTTATATAGTATTGCAAGCGTGCATAAATTACAAGATAAGGAGATAATACAGGGAGATAAATAAGAGAATCTTATAAAAAGACCAGCAATAGATACTGTTATCGAATTGAATTGAATATGATTAGAATTTGCGGTTGACCTTCCAAAAGAAGACCAACCGCAAATTCAAAACAAAAGTAGTTATGAAGACTTCGAATTTAGTGAGGCAATTTTAATATTCGCGAAATGCCCATCACATCGTCGGCATCCATATATTTGTTAATGAATTTCGATTATTAATAGTATTTTAAACAGTATCACTGTTGTCTCATTTATGCTCTTCATATACGACAGCCGCTTTGATGAAATCTTCGGCGAGTTGGTTGACGATCTGGTTGCGGTGCTGGGCGACGATGCGCTGGTAGTGCTTGATGGCGACCTTCTCGCTGACGTGGCCGAGCTCGTCGGGGATAGGCACGGTGCGCCGGCTGGAGTCGGTCTTGGTCCTGGCGATGCGCGTCGAGCCGCGATCCGAATATCCTCTGTTGACGGAGTGGCGCACGGTCAGGAGCTTGCCTTTGAAGCCCGGCATGAAGTGCGCGATGTCGAGATACAGGTTCCGGCGCGTGCCGCCGGCTATCCTCTCGCCGTTCGGCAGCCGGTATCCTTCCGCCCACCGGGTCACGTAATCCTCGAACGAGATAAGGCTCGCGCGCTTCCTGCGGCGGCGTTCTGACGGATGGACCCATTCCTGGATGTTCTTGCGGTCCAGTTCCACCAGATGCCGTTCCTCTTCGAGCCACTGGTGCGCCTCGTGCTCCATGTCCGGCTTGAACTGCCGCTGGACCTTCTTGCCCGGGCGTTTCGGGTCCGGGTAGCGCACCTGCCAGGCGACGAGATTGCCCGCGGTATCGTAGCGCGGCGTCACGGTGCCGAACCTGCTCCGCCGCTCCGACGACGGCCCCGTACTGTCCTTCTTCGTCCTTGCGGATACGATGATGCTCTTACTGAATCCATAATCGACGACATGCATGGGCGCTTCGGAAATGCGAGGTTTGCCCCGAAGCCTTTTAGAACCTTTTAGATTGCCCGATGTCTATTTAGAAGTGCAACACCCTTGTTGGTCCTGTAATTCCAGCAGTTCGTCGGCGAACGCCTCGGCGGGCGTGCGGTAGCCGAGCACGCGCATGGGGCGGTTGTCGGCCTCGTCGACGATCTCCCTGACCTCCTTTGCCATGTCCATCCGTATCTCGCAGCGTTCGGGCAGATACCGGCGGATCATGCCGTTCCCGTTCTCGTTGCTTCCCCGCCGCCGGCTGGAGTACGGGTCGGCGAAGTACGTGGCCATGCCCAGCCCGTCGCGCAGCCTTTCGTGGTGGGCGAACTCGGTGCCGTTGTCGTGCGTGACGCCGGCGCGCGCGCCGGCCGGCAGCGGCGAGAACATGTCCGGCTGCGCCCCGACGCTCTCGCCGGCGGTCTTGTCCGGAACGACGCGGGCCATGAGGAACCTGGTCCTCCTCTCCACCTCGGTGTGCGGGTTGCATCCCACTCCGATGACGCTGTCGGCCTCCCAATGGCCGAACGCGCTCCTGCCGTCGGCCTCCGGCGGGCGTTCGGAGATGGGCGCTCGGCCGGGGATCGGGAAGCGCGACGTCCTCCTGCCGCCGTGCCTGCGGCGCCGCCTGTGCCCTCGCGGCAGGCACCGCGCCCAGCGTTCCCGAAGCGGCCTGCTGGAGTAGACCCATCGGTAGATGGTCTCCGGGCACACGCGCATGAGCGCATCGTCCGGCCACAGGACGCGCAGCCTGCCGCTGACGGGCGGCGGCGACCAGCCGCGGCCCAGCCATTCGGCCACCCGCGCCCACAGGCGGTCGTGCGACAGCCGGTAGGGCTTTCGTGGCTTGGATCTCCTGCGGTCGGCCTTGCGCTGCGCGGGCCCGGCGATGTGGTAGCGGCCGGTCCATGGCCCCGTCTTCAGTCTTTTCGGCCGGTACGGGCGGTACGACTCGTTCTCGTTGGACGGGAACCATGTGTTGCGCTTGATCTCCCGGCTGGTGCCGGACGGGCTGCGGCCCGGCATCGCGCCGATCCCGCGTATGCTGGCGCCGTTGCCTGCCTCGATCTGGATGACCTGGCGTTCCTCTTCCGACAGGTGCGAATATACTTCTCCCATAGGTGCGACATCCCTTCGGACTGGTTTTCTAGGCAATTTCCAATCTAACGGGTGTTGCACTTTCATTTAGACAACGGGTATTGACTTTTATATGTTTCCTATGATAAGCTTTTTAAATTTACTATATTCTTTTTAAGGAGTCTTCTATGAACACTAAAAAATATTTTATAACATTATTTTCTTTTATTATTTTCTCTATATATTTTACTTTGTCAGGTATATTTGTTCCTTTCATTGCTTCTATTCCGCAAAGCAATGGTGTATTTAAAACACTTTCATCACAAAATGATTTTTACAAAATGGTTGACAATTTTTATGATCCAGATGAATTTTATAATTTTAGAACAGACAATCAAAACATAAATATATTAGCAAACTTCTATAACACATTAAATGCATCAAGTAACTTCGATGTTTTAACCTCATTCAATCAGGCTATCGCTGTAGATATAGATGACTTTAATGGAGACCAACGCTTTTATTATAATTCTGATGAATTTATTGATAATAGTCAGTCTCCTACAATAAATATAAAAGCGTTACAACTTAATCAAAAAGCCTATGAGTTTTATAATATAAAAGTTGAGGGAAATTCCGGAATTGCATGGAATAGTATTTCATATAAAGATGACTCGATTCCTGTTCTATTGGGTTCTGAATATAAATCTTTTTATAAAATCGGAGACATAATTACCGGAAATTATTATAGTAAAAATACTAATTTTGAAGTTATCGGATTTATAGAAACAGATTGTTCTATAAATTATAAAAATACCTCTAATATCACTTTGAATACTTATATGCTTATTCCTTACCCTTCCACTCTTTGGGAAGTGGACAAAACTAATTTTCAATTTGAATCATTATTATACTTTGCTATGATAAATTGTGATTTACTACCATTTGTTGAGGAATCACAAATTTTAAAAAATATAAAGTCTATATCTGACGAAACTGGATTTTCAGACTTTTCTTTAGTTGGTATTGATAACTTTCAAATACAACATATAGAATTACTTTTATTTATACAAAAGCATCATATACTTTCCATCATTGGTTTTTTGATTATTTTTATTTTACTAAATATACTATGTTTGTATTTATTTAGCCACATTCTAAAATCAATTTATAATCAATCAACCTTACGAAAAAAACATAATAAAATTTTTATGTTGAATATTGTTATCCCATATGGATCTGCGTTTCTTTTAGGAACGTCTCTTGCAACACTATTTATAAAAAAAATATTGCCTATTAGCATCATTATTGGAATAATAACCTTGGCTTTAATATATTTGATGAATTATCTTTTTTTATCAAAATTCCTTCATTTTTCCTCAAATCTTCAGCAATAGACAATAGGGAAAAAAGAGTTATTTAATAACTCCTTTTTCCCTATATATTTTCATTGTTTATATCTTTCCACCACTTATAAACAGTATGCTTTGCAAGTCCTGTCTCTCGGATGCAGTCCGCTTTCTTTCCTGCCGGGTGGCTCTCCTGCCATTCTCTGACTGTCCGCTCTGCTGTTGGTCTGCCCTCTTTTACTACTTCACCTATAACTTTCATATCCTCTTTTTTTCGCCTTGCAAGATATAAATGAGCCTCTTGTTTTCTGTAATTTCGCTTATTTGCTGGTATCGTAACCTTTGTGTTATCCTCTATCCATTCCCGGCTTGCTATCGTTGACAGCCTTTTTCTGTCCCCTTTCAATGCCCGGAGAGCGTCTTTCACATCTGCCCGGCTGAAATGGTTGTCCTCGTCCTCAGTAAGGCTCTCTAAATGATCCAGGAACGCATAGGCGTCTCTACGTATCTTCTGCTCGGATATGCCGCACTTTAAGCCATAAGAGCACAACGCCATAATAGAAAAATAACGCCCTCCGGCTTTCACTTCTTCGGTTATTTTCCGTTTCCACCACTCATATAAAGCTTCGTTACATACCCACGTACCACCCTGCTTCTTACTTTTCTGCTTCGGCTCTCCTTGCACGATCCGCTTCTCATACCATTCCGGGTACAGCTCCTTTGCTTCTTCCAGCGTAACGGTACTTTTTCTTCTCGGCTTCTCGTACAACGGAGCAAGGTCTACCTTACAGCTCGGTATGCTGGCTTTTATATCCTCCAGCGTGTAACGGTTCTCTGACAGCTTATAGGCTTTTACTGGGAAATCTACACCCAGCTTCGACTGACTCCCCACACACCGGAAACCTTGATAAATTCCGATTATATCCGGGCTGTCCGGACGGATAGAGCTGGTATCACTCCATAGCCGCCGGATAAGAGCTTCTTTCAGCTCCGCAAGCACTTCTTCCCGGTTTCGATACAACTGAACCGGCTCCTGCAAGAAATAATAAAGATGTACCCCCTTGCCGGAGCTGACAAGATAAGTCGGACGAAGCTGCACACCATTCCCAAACTGCTTCAACAGGTTCTTTAACTGCTGTTTGCCTACATAGTCCACGTCCACCACCACCGCAAACAATTCATGAGCGTTCTCTTTCGTATGTGACTTTGCTATAATTCATGAACCCTGAGATTCTTGAGAATTGAGGATACATGCTCAGCACCAGAATCAATCCGTTTAAGCCCAGCGCCGGGCATCTTCCACCCGTTCTCATTGGAAGAGATATGGTGCTCGCCGACTTCGAAGAAGGTCTAGACAACGGATCAGGCGCACCTGGACGTTTGATGAGGATCACCGGGGCTAGGGACGTAGGCAAAACCGTAATGCTCGCTGAATTTCGGAGAATCGCAGAAAAACGAGGATGGCAAACCATCAGCGAAACCGCATCAGACGGCATGGCGCAACGGTTAGTGGACAAGCTGCAGCCGCGAAAGGGGAATTTCAGTTTCTCGTTCGAACCATCTATCAGTGTCATGAACGTGGGAGGCAGTCTTGGTGGAGTCCATTATGAAAAGAACCGAATGCCATTGACACTCCGCGAAACCATGAGTCTGCGGCTCGACGAGCTGGAAAAGCATGGCAACGGTCTTCTGGTGACCATGGACGAGGCCCAAGCCGCCACTCGGGCAGACATGGTCGCCATCGCCACCGCAGTACAACATCTGACCAGTGAAGACAGAAATCTGGCTTTTGTGTTTGCCGGGTTGCCTTCCATGTCCTCAAAATGGCTTAATGATAACGTAATGACCTTCCTACGACGTGCACAACCGGAGCGGTTGAGCGACGTCGATCTGGCCGAAGTCTCTCATGCGTTGGCGGACACATTCCAGGAAACCGGAATGATTCTAGAAGGGGAACCCTTGCGGATCGCTACACAAGCAACTGCAGGCTATCCTTTCATGATTCAGCTTGTCGGCTATCATATTTGGCGAATCATCGCTCGGAATCACAAGCACGACACAGCCATTACCGTCTCAGTGGAAGATGCTGAAGCCGGGGTCCAAGATGCGCTCAGTCATCTGGGAGACACAGTCCACGGACCGGAACTGGATGGGCTTTCGCCCATCGATAAAACCTATCTTCTGGCAATGGCGCAAGATGACGGACCTTCTTCCACCTCCACCGTTGCCGAACGCATGGGCAGGACGTGAAATACGCCAGCATCTACCGCACGCGCCTCATTGAGGCGCAGGTAATCGAGGATCGTGGATACGGGAAAGTCGATTTCGCCATCCTGTACCTTCGTGAATACCTCAGAGAACATGCGGCATATATTCGTATGACATTGGATATCTCGGAATGATGAAGCTCTTTTAGAACTTTTTAGATTGTTTTAGATTGTTTTAGAATTCGGCTGGCAACAGTCCTTACTGAGCCACCCAGCCACCTGGACCACCCCTAGGTATAACGTATTGGGGTGCTTTTGTCAGGCTGCCCGGCCAAGCACAAGAAAATAACGACGGTCGCCGAATACATTTGCCTCACGTCGGCACGTAAGTCGGTATGCGAGAAGAAGAAAAAACGAAACCAGCATACCGGCACGCGCCGCAGGCACAACCAGTGCCGAACATGCCAACCGACACCGCCCAAAGCCATCAGGCCGAGCAACGGAAGTGGAGTGTGCGTGGCTGGAGAGAACGGAATCAAGAACCGTCGTGGCGAACTGCAACGAGTGCTGAGCCAAGAGGAATCATACGTTGACGGCAAGCTGAGTCATGCCGCGTTTGTTTCCATCGCAATCCTGACCTTTATTACCTTCGTCGGCAACTTTACGCAGCTGCAGCTGAGCTCGGCGCTGCCAATCATCGTTTCGGAATTCCATATTTCCGTAACCACGGGCCAGTGGCTGACCTCCGTGTTCCAGCTGGTCATGGGCGTTATGGTACCGCTGACCGCGTTCCTGACCCGTCGTTTCTCCACCCGACAGATCGTGATCTGCTCGATGGCGGTGTTCACGATCGGCTCCCTGCTGGCCTGGCTGGGCCCGAACTTCCTCTTCGTGCTGCTCGGCCGCGTGCTGGAGGCGGCCGGCACGGGCGTGATGTGGCCGGTGCTGCAGATCACGGTGTTCTCGATCTACCCGCTGTCCCGACGCGGCTTTGCTATGGGCACCGTGGGCATGGCCATGAGCGTGGCTCCGGCAATCGGCCCCACCTTGGGCGGCTGGCAGACCGACGTCAATGGCTGGCGTTCCATCTTCCTGACCATGACCGTGATTGGCGTGGTCTCGCTGGTGGCGGCCATGTTCGGACTACATAATTTCGGCTCGCATGACCCGTCTGCCCGCGCGGACTTTTTCTCGGTGAGCCTGTCGGTGATTGGCTTTGGCGGGCTGATGTTCGGCTTCACCAATTCGGAGGCCTACGGGTTCGCCGCACCGGTAACGTGGGGGCCCATGGCAGTGGGCCTGATTGGCATTGTCTGGTTCGTGCTGCGTAACCTGCGCGCTGGCAAGCGGTATCGCGAGGCCGTAGCCGAGGACAAGTCGGCACTCCCCCAGCCGCCGCTGCTGGACTTGGAAGTGCTGAAGAACCGTTCGTTCACCATCGGCACCATTACCGCGTCGCTGGCATTTTTCGCGTTCAGTTCGATTCTGGTCATCATGCCGCTCTATATCCAGACCGACCGTGGGTATTCTGCCACGATGAGTGGTCTGATCATGCTGCCGGGCGCTATCGGTCAGTGCATCTCCCAGTTCTTCGGCGGCCGTGCGATGGATCGATTCGGCGCACGACCCGTGGCTTTGTTCGGTTCGATTGTGTTGACCCTTGGCACCTTGGGCATGTCGCTGGTGGCGATGGATACGTGGATCTGGTGGGTATCGATCTGCCAGTTCATCCGTCAGATCGGCATGGGTTTCCTGCTGATGCCGATTACCACGTGGTCACTGAATTGCCTGAACGGGCCGAGCGAAGTGTCCGCCGGATCATCGGTGACGAATACCGCGCGTCAGATTGCGGGCGCTGTGGGCGCACCCGTGTTGGTGATTCTGATGGAAACGTTTGCCGCTTTGCATAAGCGGGGCGGCGCCTCCGCCGTCGCCGCTTCGATTTTTGGCATTCAATGGGCGCTGCGCATCTCCGCAATGATCTGTCTGGTAATGGTGTTGATGGTGTTCTTCGGCGTCAAGGGCGACGGTGCCGGTCGTACGCGAGACATTATTTCCTTGCGCGCGCTGCGCGAACGGCGTGCGCGGCGTATGGCTGCGAACTGACGGCAGATTCAACCATTCTTAACATAATAAGAAGCCCCGGTTTCCAACACCGGGGCTTCTTATTATGTTGTGCTATCGCAGGATTTCAGCTGGAGTCTATTACGCCCTGCCCATTAGCGTCAGGACAATCAGCAGCACGTTCAACGCCACAATCAGCGCCACGACGATCATAAAGATCACGTGCTTGACGGTTCCATCAGCCCACTTGCCCATGAGTTCCTTGTTATGCGTGTATCGCATCAGCGGAATCACGGCGAACGGGATGCCGATGGAAAGCACCACCTGGCCGATGACCAGCGCCTGAGTCGGGTCCTTGGCGAACCACAGCACAATCAGTGCCGGCACCAGCGTGACCACGCGGCAGGCCCACATCGGGGCGTTAACGTGCAGCAGACCGTGCATGATTTCCGAGCCGGCGTACGTGCCGACCGATGTGGAGCTCAGCGACGAAGCCAGCAGGCCGATGGAAAAGATCGTGCCGATCACCGGGCCGAGCACCTGCGTGATCGCCCGCTGTGCGCCGTCGATGGAGTCCGTGCCAGACATGCCATGCAGCGAGTTGGCGGCGAGCACCAGCATCGCCAGATTCACGGTGCCGGCCAGCAACAGCGCCCAGGCCACATCGATTTTCGAGCCTCTCAGCTGCGTTTTGATCGACGGCTTTTCGCCGCCTGCGTAATGGTCGTTCACCAGCGTGGAGTGCAGGTAGATGGCGTGCGGCATCACGGTGGCGCCCAGAATCGAGGCGGCCATCAACACCGAGTCGGCGCCTTGGAAGCGTGGAATCATGCCTTTGACCACTTCGTCGGGGTTCGGCGGGGCTACGAACAGGCCTGCGATGAAGCCGAATGTGATAATCAGCAGCATCACGATGATGATGCGCTCGAATGTGGTCTGTGTCTTGCCGCCTTGGAACCACAGCATCACCGTGGAGATTACGCCAATCGCCAAACCGCCGATGAACAGTGGAAATCCGAACAGCAGGTTCAGGGCGATGGCGCCGCCGATCACCTCGGCCAGATCGGTGGCGATGGCGATGACCTCGGCCTGCATGAAGAACATGAAGCGGCCGGCATCGCTCATACGCTCGCCCAGCAGTTCCGGCAGGGATTTGTTGGTCACGATGCCGAGTTTGGCGGACTGATACTGGATGAGCACGCTCATGGCGTTGGCGAGCACCAGCACCCACACCAACAGGTAGCCGTATCGTGCGCCGGAGGTGATGTTGGCCGCCACATTACCAGGATCGACGTAGGCCACGGCCGCCACGAACGCGGGGCCAAGGATGCTGGCCAGCGCATGGTCATGCGGCTTTTCCTTGTTGTTCGTCCCTGCTCCGGCCCCGGCAAGCTGGCGTTCCTTCTCGATTTCCGGTGTTTCCTGTTCGATGTCTGCCACAGCGTTCGTCATAGTGGTTGCCGCAGTGGCATCTGCTTCGGTGTGTGTTACTGCCATATTGTTTGTACCTGTTCCCTTCATACCGCGCGCAGTTATAGCACAGGCATGTTTCCCGAGTCAACAGACGGACAATCTGCGGACGATTGATGGATGACTGGCGGACTGGCAGCTGACATTTCCCGCCATCTCGCTCATGGAATACGACAAACCGCCGAAAACTCGCTCATGAAATGTGTAGCTGACAGTGCTATCTGCTTTGAAAGCAGATAGCGCTCTGCGAATGGCCTAATGTACCTCTCTCAAGCGAGATACCCTTCCTCTTATTCGTCTGCGGGCACGGCCTGGCCCGGGCAGGTGTGGAGGACGGCGAGCATGGCGTCCTTTTCTTGGGAGGTGACGGTGAGCTGGTACTTGTCTTTGACGCCAATCTGGCGGGCCACATAGTCGCAACGGTAGTCGGCGTTGGTGGGTAGCCAGTAGGCGGCGGAAGCCGAACCCTTCTCCTGATTGGCCGGGCCGTCGACGGCCAGCAGGTTGTAGGGGTCATTGCCGAATTCATGGCGTTTGGCAGTGGACCAGTCGTGCGCACCGGATTGCCAAGCGTTTTCAAGGGCCACCACATGGTCGATCTGCACTTGGGCGCTGGTGGCGCGGCCACGTACAAAATGGATGGTCTGAGCGGTGTACGGATCGGCCAGTGTGCCGGACTCGACCACACAGGAACCGGCGTATTTGTAGGTGATGTCCGTGAGATCGCGGGCGAGCACATCGTCGCGTACGTCGCAGCCATTGCCGTCGGCGTCGGTGGTGCGGAAACCGAAGGAATCGCGGTCGTAGCCGGAGGAGCTTTGGTTGTCGTCTACGGCGAGCGCGTTCAAAGTGTCGGCGGCTGAACCGGTGGCAGTGTAGCCACCGGTGATTTTGGCCGCGTCGGAGCTGACCTGCGGCAGTAACAGGCCGATGGTCACGCCGATTGCTGCGGCGAGAACGATGAGAATCAGCACGCGCTCCAGCGGCCCGGAGGCGTTGAAACGACGGCGAAAGTGGGCGTTACGGCGTGCCATCAATCACGCATAGGTGAAGGTGAGGGGGTCGTGGCCGGCGCGGGTGGGGCCGTCAAGGGCGTCGATGGCGGCATGTTCGTCGGCGGTCAGGGCGAAGCCGAACAGATTGAGATTCTCCTTCTGGCGGTCGGCATGCACGGACTTGGGGATGATGATCGTGCCGTTTTCGATGTGCCAACGCAGAATCACCTGGGCCGGGCTGACCTCATGGGCGGCGGCGATCTTCTCGATGGTACCGTCGCCGGCGTTGAGGTCGGCGCCACGCGCCATCGGCGAGTAGGCCTCCACGGCGATGCCGTGCTCCTTGCAGAACGCCACCACTTCGCGCTGCTGCCACGTGGGATGCAGCTCAATCTGATTGACGGCCGGCCATGCACCGGTCTCCTCGTGCAGACGCTTCAGATCGGCGGGCATGAAGTTGCATACGCCGAGCGTACGTGCCATGCCTTCGTCGCGCAGCTTGGCGGTAACCCACAGGGTCTCGCGCTTGGCACCGGTGTTGTATCCGGAAGCGGCGAGCGCACGACCCACGCCGGCTTCGTTGTTGTAGCCGGCCGCACCGTCGATGTGGCGGTAGCCGGCTTCCAGCGCGGATTCGACGACGGGGACCACACCCTCGTCGTCGATGCGTAGGATGCCAAGGCCGACCTGCGGAATGGAATGGCCGTCTTTCAAGGCGATGTCCGGCACGTTGGCGGGGTTGATGTGCCCGTTGGTCATGATGTGCGATGCTCCTTCATGTACTGCAACTACACGCCACTGTACACGGTTATGCAGGCGATGTGCGGGTGCTGCAACCAAACGGCATGATTGTGCCCGGCCTTCCGTGTGGGAGAGCCGGGCGCAATCATGACAACATCACGCTCTACTCCTGCGACCGGCCCTCGCCCTATTGTTCCCGGGCGCGAATTTGCCCCGGTACAGGCGTCAATCGATTGACGTTTACACCGGAGCAGAAATCGTTGTCCCGGTACGCAATTTCGGGCCATTTTCGAGAACTAGGACAAGCCAATCCCCAAAGTCCACATACCCCGACAAACAGAATCAGCAGAATACAGCCAATCCCGAAATCAACATACTGTCCCGGTTCTCACGTAGAACGGTTGACACGCAAACCGGGGCAACGGGAATTGTCCCGGTACGCGAAAAACACCCGTTTTCGCAAACCAGGACAGTGATTTCTGTCCTGGTACCCACATCAAACGATTGATGCACGAACCGGGACAGAATCGCATCGCTGCGCCGAGACAGACGCATCTGACAGCCAACAACCGATAAACGACAGCCGACAGATGGCATCCAGCAGACGAAAACCGACAGATGGCATCTGGCAGCCAGTTGCCGGCAACCGCATCATAATGCCGCATCAGTCTCTATCAGGAGCACTTACGACGCAAAGCAAGCGAGACCCCACCGGCCACGCCGAGAACGACAACCGCAAGACCCACGGCAGTCACCGCGCTACCGGTATTGCTCAGCACACCAGTAATCTCGTCGCCATTCGCACCGTTGGTCTTATCACCCTCGCCCGTATCGGGATTGATAGTAGCCCCGCCATTACCCGCACCGTCCGAGCCGCTGCCGGAACCACCTTCGGCCCGAGAGGCAACAGCAACCGTATAGGTTTCAGTAACATTCGGATTCGACTTGAGCGTTACGGTAACCTTCGCCGCATCAGCGGGAGCGGAGAAATCGTAATCGAGCATGAACTGGTCGGCGGCAAGCGCCTGATCGAGTTTGGCGAGCGACTCGTTGGTGTACTCATCGCGATTGATTTCCCCGGATTCGGCCACGGCCTTGTCCAAGTTCTCCGTGGATGGCTTCACCGGAGTTTCGGTCTTTTTGACGAGTGAGACCTTGTCCACATTGCCCCATGCGTCGGCAGGCAGGTTGCCCGTGATGGTGTATGTGCCCGCGCCACGAATCCAGTCAAGCGCAGCGGATTGCCAGGTCACGGTTTCGGTCTCGTCCACCCCATCCTGATAGTGTGCAGCCGCCTCACTCGGCAATTGCGCTTTGATCACGTCGATGGAATCCGAGTCAGTCGCGATAATCTCCACTGGATCTATCTTGGTGAACACATGATCGGTGACGGCACCGGTGTGAATGTACTTGAACGTCGGCAGAGAGGCGAGCGCCTTGCCATCGAAATCGAACAAAGCTTGGTTATCGACACCTGAGCCGACCCAGTACAGGCCGGCATCAGTGGCACAACCATGCGGGGGACGCTCTATGTGCATTAAGTCATGCTGCCGGTGCTCTTTAACTTGCATATCCACGGGGGCGGCACGAGGCGATTCGGCCGCCTTTACCCGTACACCCATGGGGCGGTAACTTGCCCATGGGGCGGTCGGTAAAATTTTATCTTCCGCAGAATAGAGCCATTCTCAGCTACCGCCCCATGAGGAAATCACCGCCCCATGGGACATTTATACAACAACGACTTCGTGCAACAGCACCAGCATTACGACAATGTTGTTTAGCGCGTGGAGGCGCGGGCGATTACTTGCGATTCGGCGGTGAGCAGTTCGGGCTTGGAAATGTCTCCAGCGATACGGCCGAGGATGCGGTCCACGGCGGTGGGCGCGGTCCAGTCGAGCCTGGAATCCATGGTGGTAAGCGGAATTTGCAGGTATGGGGCTTCCTCGTTGTTGTCGAAGCCGATGACCTGCACCTGCGCGGGAACCTCATAGCCGGCAGTGCGTAGTGCGGTCAATGCGCCAATGGCCAGCTGATCATTAAAGGCAACCACGCCGTCGAACGGCACGCCGGAATCAATCAGTCGCTGAGTCACACGAGCGCCAGCGCCGATGGTCCAATCCTGAGCGGTATTACCAATCAGACGAGGATCCAGCTCAAGCCCACGGCGGCGCGTTTCTTCAATGACACCACGCAAACGCAGTTGTGCGTTGCCTTCCACAGCCTGCAACAAAGCGGCCGTATCATAATCGCCTCGTGCGCCCACTACGGCGAGACGAGAAGAACCTCGATCGTATAGGTAGCCTGACGCTGTTGCTGCGGCGGCAACATCGTCCGGAGTCACGTGGTCGGCAACACCCCATGTGGTTCGGGCACCGACAATAACCAGCGGGAAATCAACCTTCAGGTCTTCGGGCGAAATATCCTCCACCTCGCTCATGGAGAGAATCATGCCGTCTGACACAGTGGAGTTGAAGTTCTTGAGCAGGTCACGCGCTCCTTTGGCCGAGCCCTCTGCATACGTGGTGACGTATACGGAGTAGTCGCGCTGACGGGCGGCGTCAATGGTGCGATTGGCCAGTTCAGCGAGATACGGCGGAGTGAGCGATGGCACCGCAAGAGTAATAAAACCGGTGTGGTCGCGATTCAGGTTGCGGGCGGCCACATTGACGCGGTAGCCGAGGTCCTTAACGACTGCTTCGACCTTTGCACGGGTTTCATCGGTCATGCGGCCGGAACCGTTAATGACGTTTGAAGCGGTTTTGAGAGACACTCCAGCGGTTTGAGCCACATCGCGCAGGGTGACTCGACGCTTGGCGGAGGCAGGGGATGCAGTGGAAGCAGCCTTGACCGCGCCGACCGTACGACTTGTGTTCGATTCGGCTTTCCCCACTGTGCATACCTCGTTTTCATCTCTGAAAGACCATCGACTCACCTATTTTAGGACCACATGGCACCATTTTCGAGCCATATCCGGCCTTCAAGGGGCTGATCTGAGGCTTTCCGGACATCTACCTCCGTTTCAAGGGGCTCTTCATCCGCGAAAGAGGAAGTATAAACGGCTTTGCTTCAACGCCATTAAGCCATTTTGGGGCCGCGTCTACTTTTGCAACAGCCCCTTGAAACGGAGATAGACATTTGCCCAACCGGTGTATCAGCCCCTTGAAACGGAGATAGCCGGTTGGACACTCATCTAGAGCGTGGTTTTGGTGATGAGAATGGCGTTGCGGGCCAGCTCGTAGCCGGTGGGGCCGGCGTTCCCGGCAATGAAATCGTCTAGACCGGGTTCGCACCGGCAGGCGATGATTGGCTCTTACTCAATGCCGTTGACGGCAACGGGCTGCTTCGAACGGTTCAGAGAGAAACCGAAGCGGATGGTGCCGTCTGAGGATTGGCGGATGGTGTGCAGGATGCGGGGGGTCATGAGTCGTGGCTGCTGCGGTCGTGGTTGCGGCGTTGATCTCTCCCCCACCCGGCCTTTGGTCGGGAGCCCTTTCGTCGGAGGGGGCTGTTGTGTTGAGTTCTGTGAGCAAGTGGGTGATGTCGTGGCGGCCAAGGTCGCAGCCCACGTAGATGGCGGCGCCTTGGCCGTGGGGGGGTGACTGGTGATGGCGGGGACGCCGTCGAGCTCCCAAAGTTCACCGGCGCGCTTGCGCGTGTTCAACGGCTTCCATTGTACGGCGGAGGTGGAGTGCTCCATCATGTACCACGGCTTGCCGGGGCAGATTGCTTCGATGGCGTCGCGTTCGGCCTTGTAGAAGTCGAGCAGCATGTCGTTGCCGAACCGTTTGTAACCCAACCGCTGGGGCGGGTTGACCATGCTGTCGCCGCCCATGTGGCGTGGCAGCAGCACCTCGGCAAAGCTGTTGACGTGCTGGGACCAGAACGCCTGTGGCCCAAGAACGAGGCGGCCCGTCCGATCCGCCGCCACTTCGCCGAGATCGTCGCATACTTCGAGCACCCGTACACCAACGCCGTCCTCGAGGACGCCGACAGCGTCATCCGGAACGTGAAGAGACGGGCCCGCGGCTTCCGCAACACGGACTACTTCGCCACCATGATCTACCTGACCTGCGGCAAACTCGACCTCAAAGCCGTCACCACCGCCTGACCACCACTCACCACAAACAGCGAATAACCGAAAAAACACTACCAATCAAGGCAAAAGTCAATTGGCGCGCATAGTGACTGATTCTTCAGTATTCCTTTTTCATATCCTCACTAAAAATTACTGTCGAACAAGCACAGTATATATTCCCAAACCATCATCATTAAGAATCTTCATGATTTTGTCACGTTCGATATCGTTTCCATATGTAATTTCGACATATCCTTTGTCCTGTATCCGGGAGGGGCAATCGGCGTGTTTAATGTTCACTTTAACGCTTTTCCCTACTGATTTGAGTTTGTCAATGGCTGCGCTGCTCTCGACATATATCTGCTTCGTTGTTTGGTAGGATGCCAAATCGTTGCACGGCAAACTTGTGCCATTTCTTTTCAGCGGAATGAGACCAATCATGATCAAGACAGCCGCAATGAGCGCCGACGTTATAAATGCGATGATAGCGTATAACAGCACCCGCCTAGCCAGCGATTTGCGCTTCGTCATACCGTCAGCGTTTATCTGGACCATCATTCCTCCTTGCGTTTTCACTATTCCACTTCACGAGGTATAGCAATCAATGATTAGTTATGATTGCCTACTTGGTAGTTTTGGTCACATGCAGAGACTAAAATGGGATCATGCGTGGCAAGAACCACAATTGCCCCTTGATCAGCTCGGTGCCGCAACAAATCAATAACGATTTGCCTGTTATGCGCATCGAGAGAAGCGGTGGGTTCATCTGCGAAAATTACAGACGCGTTCTTGTATATAGCGCGCGCAATTCCAAGACGTTGTTTTTCTCCTCCACTGAGATGAGACGCGGGTTCCTGAGTTCTTTTTGCCAGTCCAGTAGCTCTGAGAGCCTCTCGTATCTGTTTGCGGTCCCCTCCCGCACGTTGTCCAAATGGTCCAAGCTGCATGGAGACATTGAAAGCCACGCTTTCCTCGTCCATAATGCCGTAGTCCTGAAGGATGAACGAGGCCGTGTCATGCCAGAATCGTCTACGTCTTCTGGCTGTCGCGTGCGTGACATTTTCGCGATCGATCATAAGTCGTCCACCATCCGCTTCCTGTAGAAGACCGAGTGTGTGCAACAGCGTGGTCTTTCCGCATCCGCTGGGGCCAGTGAGGGCGACCATACCACCTTCGGAGATATGTAGGTCGACGTGTTCGAAAATTGTTCGCCCGGCAATGCGTACCGTCAGGTTGTCGCATTCTATAGTGGTCATAAACATGTCCTTTCTGCTGGGCTCGGTTGATTAAAGAGTGCGATTATTGATGCCCACAAACATGCGCTGTACGGACAGAATGTGCGAAAGTGCGGAAATGAAGATTGCCAGCAAACCCAGCGCTCCGGTCATTACTGCAGCTGAGATGCCTGTAGAGCGAAGTGCTATTGCAGCGAAGATAATTCCTCCTACTAACGCCGTACTGCTCTCCACAAGTATCGTGGACTCCGCCAATCGTCTTGCGGGGCTACCGTTGAGCATGAGCGGATAGTCGTGTCTTGCGCGCAGCGCAGCGCGGACCATCGCATGCACCATAACGGTTAAGGCAAACGCAACAATAAGCATTACAAATGCAGCGGCTTGCAGCCAAGCGAAATGTGCAGAGAACTGGGCCTGCAGAATCTGCTCTTCAGCGATGTATCGCACTTTGACCTGTCTTGACAACCCTGCTTGTCGCAATCTTGCTCGTACATCCTGAAGACCCGTCAACACGATGTTGCGTGTGGTGGCCGCCGGCACTAGAAATCCTGAGTCGGAGAATCCCGAGTAGTCAGGGAGAACTATGAGCGTGAGCCTTTTCGGGAAAAGCATAGTGTCAGAGCCGCCTTTGAGCACGGGTATTGCATCGCCGGAAACGCTATAATACAAGGCTCTTTCGAGCATATTCACACTGGTCTGGGAATCTGCACTCCATGCTGGTATCTGAGAAACTATGTCTTTCGCCTCCGCGGGTAGGTAATCGAACGTGACGCGGACTGAGTGCTCCATGTGAGCCGGGTCGACCTGTACCATATTGAGCCATTGCTGAGTGACTAACGCTACTGGTTCAGCACTTGGGGCTCCGGTCATTTCTGGCGTGAACGTGTAGGAGAGAGCTCCTCTCCCGTCATCTTCTATTTCACGCATCACGTTCGCGACCTTCGCATCCAGTTGGGGGTTATTTTCATACGACAGCGCTATTGAGACCTGATTAGACAAACGCTCCCATACACGTTGCTCGCGGGCCGATGAATCAGCCGATGCTATCGCCGACATTGCGGGCGCAGTCACCGCCAGCACCGCTACGAATACCATCGCTTTCATTGCCAAAGCAGATCGGCGTAGTCCGATATTGCCGGATGCGCGACGCATGATCATCGTTGCTGAAGGCCATGACAGCATGCCGACAATCAGCATCGCCACAAACAGTCCTGCCAACACGGTCCCTTCAAGTACCAGTAGTATGCGAGAGAAGTATGGTATGAACACCGCGCCTCTAACCGCACCAACCACCGTGACTGAGACGATGTCGATTAGGCATGCCGCACACAGCGATGGGGTCAGAATGCCCATCATGTCGTCTTTCTGTATGCGCCATACCGAGACGCCAGCTAATACCCGCAACGCCCTTGAACGAACTTTAGATGCCATCCAATACAGAACCATCGTCACCATCAGGGCAAGAGCCGCGGCCATCGACATCACGAAACTTGACTGTGAGGCTAGCAAGCGCACGTCATCACGCAACGAATCCGCACCCCACGCCACCATTACCCCATTGCGTACCGTCCAATCGCGCAGTGCTTTATCAGACTGGTTGCCTTGCAGTAGATAGTATTGACCGCTCGCAGAGGCCGCCGACAGACGCGACTGTCCTGCCACCTTAGAACTCGGCATGTTTCCAAATCGACGGACTGAAGTTCCCTCGGGCAGTCTTTCACTTGCAGTGGAATCTAGCGCGACAAATACTTGAGCGGATGCATCCCCGTCAAGGTCAGGCATAACCTTGACGATGCCGAGTTGTTGCTGTTCTCCGATATCAGCAAGCTCTCGCAGCATTTGAGCGTCATCCACGTTAGGTGATTGAAAATCCAGTGTCATCGAGATTGTAGGATGAATTCCTTGGGGTAAAGCTCTGTCATGTAGGTCGCTGGCCATGACTGACAATAACGTGGCGAGCAGAAATACCAACGTGGATACCATGAAGAACAGGCGACGATGCATGGTACACTCCAATCATCAGGAGAGGCCGATACCACACGGGAATGCCATATGCCATCGGCCGTTCATCATTACCTTTCAGGACACCCGATAGTAGTAGGCGTCGTTATTGCCCCAATAGTTCACAGCGTATTTCTCTGCAATGGACTGCTTCTTTGCGACTGTATCGATGCTGCGCACGGTATCCCCGTTCAACGAGACCGAAGAGCCATGCGTCCGTGTGTCATGCGTGTAATAGGAACGAATCTTGACGTTCCAGAAGCCCCATTCCCAGATACCGCCCTGAGCAGGGTACTGCGTATGCTTACCCTCCGGGTTGAGCCACATGGGCCGAATCCCATACTCTCCGCTTTCCGTGGTCGGCGCAATGACGTCGGCCTCAGCAGCAGAGGCGGATGCCACAGGGATGATTGTCATCGATGCGCAGGTCACCAATGCAACCGCCATCATCTTCAGCTTGGACTGTTTTCCTGTTTGAATGGACATGGTGTGCTCCATTCTCGTATCCGATCGTTCCGTTACCCATGAATTCCGTCAACACTGACCGGAACCCGCGTTCGCCGTTCCGGAATCTTTCCGGAACGTCTTCAAGGTATCGCCTTCTTCCGGGACAATCCACCGATGTCACTTCATAAGTGACATTGTGGGAAGCTGGCGACCATCCGCAATATCATCAAGACATGAACCAACAAGGCGAAGGAAAAGTGACATTGGGCATTGTGGACAACGACCAGCTGACGTTGGCGGCATTGTCGAGCATCCTGCGCAGTCTGCCTTGGCTGCACATCCTATGGACGACAATCTCAGGCGACGATGCGATTGACAACTGCTTGTCCCCGAGAACGCGTCCGCAAGTGATATTGGTCGATATGTCCATGGAGAACACGAGCGGTGCCATGGTATGCAGGACCTTACGCCGTCATTCGCTACCCATCGGAGTAGTATGCATGACCTCATTTTCGCTGGGAAGCTATGCTCGCGCAGCCGCCGAAGCCGGAGCTCAGGCGTTGATCTCCAAAACGGACTTACGCATCTTGTCCAGCGCCGTACGACGCGCATCGATGGGCTCGGCGACGCAATGCGCTGCTGATGAATCAGCACGTTTCACTGATGTGCCAGACACTGCTTCCAACCTTATTCCAGACTTTACTAAGGCTTCAGATAAGCGTTGGATGAACGGAGATCGACTGTCCGCACGGGAGGTTGAAATCCTGCGCATGTACTCCGAAGGACTGGAAACTGAGGAGATTGCGAGGTCTTTGTCCCTAAGCAAGTTCACCATCGGCACGTATGTCAAACGTGCGGTCGCCAAATTGCATGCACGGAACAGAATCCACGCCATCATCATGTGCGAGAAACGCGGACTGCTATGAACCATGAAAACACCAAACGGAATGGACTTGCACAGGATCAGAACGACGAAATAGGTACCAGCAGTTGGATGTACATGCGCGCAATCGCGGTCATGGCAGGATGCGGATACGGAAGTATACTGCTGGTCGCCAGTCTTGTCTCGGGTGTAATTGGATGGATTGCGTTCGCGATTGGCGTGGTAGCGATGGTTCTGTCCATCATCTCCATACGTTTTCCACTTGTGGCGGCGATAATGCAAACTCTGCTTTGGGCGTGCATTTGTATGGTTCCCGCATTATCTGAATTATCTTGGGCGTTGTTCCTCTCATTTGCCGCCACTCTAATGCTGGTCTCATTTCGATATACAGGACTAGGCATCGGCTTAGGCATAGTCCAATCATCCGTAACTGTCGTCTCCCACGCTATGCTGGGAATGTCCGGCGCGAGTCCATCGCCTATTTTTGACATGATTGCCGTAGTAGCGCTCCCCGCTGCTTCATGTATCGGCGTCGGCATGCAATGGCGCATTAGGCTCATGCGCATGCAGCAGATCCGCCATGAGCTGGATCGTCAGAGGGAGATTAACGAGGAACGTCGCCGCCGCGAGTTAATTGCTGCAACACTCCACGACCAAGTGACCAACCGACTCGCCTACCAGATACTTCGCATGCAGCACGACATACGGACTTGGTGTGAGCAACCACCGCAATCTGAACAGTACCAAGCCGAAATCTCTGAACTACTTGACATATCTCAAGATCTGCTCGAAAAAATACGGGCGACAATCGATGTACTCGGTTCCGAAACCATCGCAGACAATGAATCACACGATAGAGTCGAGCTTCCTAAGTCCAGAATGTCTCCCGCCCCTGAGACTGAGCAGGAAATGCTTGATGCACATCTTACACAGGCCAAGGAAGAGATGCGTGAACTTGGTTTTGCTGTGAACACACAACTTCTGGGCACTATGCCACTCAGCTACGATCCCAAAGTGCTGGATATAGTCCATACGGGCATAGATGAATTCACCAGCAATATGATCAAGTACGCTGATCCGATAAAAGAATGCAGTCTTATCGTCAATATCACAGCAGCAGATATAACAGTCATATCAAGCAATACGTGTAATACCAAGTCCTCATGTTATACCGCACGAGCTATGACAGGCGGTAGAGGACTATCTCAGCTTAGAATAAAAGCCAAGGACATAAATGGGACATTATCAAAGGATAATAGTGGCAAGGAGAGCATTTCCCGTCTTTCTATACCATGGCAATAACACCCTTGCTGACTGCAAACTGGCGAATTGCTTTAGAGTGCATTCGGAAAGACTGGCGAATTCCTCTGATTCACATCCCAGGATGGATTGTCTTGCGTGACGGGCCGGGACCAGCGCCAGACGGAGCCAGTTCGGCTAGTATGAATAGGCACCCCCATAGCTGTATTGAGAGGAAGAGCACATGGCGGGACTGTTTCGGACTGCTTCCAAGCAGCCCAACCCTTTAGGGACAGCCATACGCACCCGCGGATCAGGAAAATATACATTCGGACTGGCTTTGAGTGCGGGTCTTGCCGGATTACTGTACGGCTACGACACCGTCTCTATCTCCGGCGCCATCGAATTCCTGCGCGCCAGATATGGGCTCAGTACTCTCATGGAGGGCCTCGTCATCTCCTCCATCATGCTCGGTGCCGTCATCGGAGCGGCCACCGCCGGATTCCTTTCCGACCGATTCGGCAGAAAACGTATCCTTATTATCGGCGGCGCGTTCTTCCTCGTTGCGGCTGTATGGAGTGCGCTGACGATAGGTCCCATAGCGCTTATCGTGGCGCGCGTGGCCGGCGGCTACGGCATCGGCCTGACCGCCGCGCTGGCCGTCACATATATCACCGAATCGGCTCCGGCCAACATCCGTGGTCTGCTCGCCTTCTCTTATCAGTTGCTTGCGGTTTGCGGCCTCTTCCTGACTAACGTCATCAACTACATCATCGCCTCCTACGGATCAAACGACTGGGATATCGCCATTGGATGGCGCTGGATGCTGGGATTAGGCGCGATTCCGGCCGCCGCTTTCCTGCTGGCTATGCGGAGGGCACCGGAAAGCCCACGATTCCTCATTCAGGTAGGCAGAACCGATGAAGGTTTCGCGGTGCTCGAGCACATCCTCGGCACCGAACGCGCACGCCTGCGCACCGATGACATCCAAGCCTCGGTCAAACTGGAAACCGAGATGTCGCACGAATTCCATGATTTGTTCCGTCCAGGCCTGCGACGGGCACTCGTCATCGGCATCTTTCTCGCCGTGTTCAACCAGTTCATCGGCATGAACGCCATCTCCTACTATGGGCCGGTGATGTTCTCGGATCTCGGGTTCGGCGGGGACACTCAGTTCCTCGCGGCCGCCAGCGTAGGCGGCGTGGAGCTGGTGGCCACCGTGGTAGGCATGTACCTGATCGACACGTTCGGCCGTAAACGTCTTATGGAAATAGGCACCGGCATGATGTGCGCGTTCGCGCTATGCATTTCGGGCTCGTATTTCATGGGCAATTCGCTGCTGACGCTTATATTCGTCATGGCGTTCACCATATCGTTCGCCTTTTCGATGGGGCCGATTCCTTGGATTGTGATTCCCGAGCTCTTCCCCACGTATCTGCGCGGTCGTGCCACCGGATTGTGTGTGATGTGTCTGCTGTTCGCCAACTGGATCATCGCACAATTCACGCCGATGATGATCGATGGATTGGGCGGCGGCATATCGTTCGCGATTTTCGCGTTTCTGGATCTGATTTGCCTGTTCGGCATCGTGGCGTTGGTGCCGGAGACAATGGGACGCACGCTGGAGGAAATCGAGCATCTATGGCAGCCGAAAACCGATTTGGCCTCTGCAAAATACTCGCTGAGCACGGCTGATGCGAATATCCGCCACGCGGAAGCCACGCTGCGTCGTATTGAAAACGAACGTCAGCAGGCATTGGGAATTATGGATGCGGCTGAGCGGGCTCGCGCTGCGGCACAGCAGAAGATTTTCGCCATAGAGACCGCCAAAAGGGCCGAGGCAGAACGGCTGACGGCGCAGCGCGCTGCCGAGGAAGCCGCCAAGGCAGCGGCGAATATGGCTGCAGAAGAAGACACGGCAGCGACCGTCTCGGAAGTCACGACGGATGAGAACGTGCCGTCGCTTGTGCGGCGTACGAGGGGCGCTGTTCTGGTTGGTAAGTCATCCAGTAGACGGCACGACGGCGAGTATACGGGCGGCCCTGCGGATGGCTCCGTGACTGGCTCTGCGGCCGGTGCGATGCTGGACGGCGCGGCGGCCGAGGCAGCGGCCAGCGCAGCAGTCGCGGCCTTGGCCGATTCGTTGCCCGACGACCCATGCACGCTGGCGAATCGGCCGACTACGCGCAGTGGTGCGGATGATACGGATAGCGTTGATGCCGCAGATGCCGTTGATTTCGCGAATGACGCGAATCGAAACCGCAAGCAGACAAATGCCGTGCAGCCGGCACATATGGCCTCTATTGAGCACGCGCACAGTGCCGATACGCCTCGCGGGGTATTACTGCCCAGTGCCGACGAGGATTCCTACAGCGAGCATTCCTTCGCCGAGACGGATGACGACCGCGAGGCTCAGGCCATCGACGCGGCCCTCGACTCTCTGGATGCCCTTATCAGAGGCTGATATATAAGGAAATACAGGATTCCCGCCTTGCGCAGCCGAAACGCACCGACGCGCAAGGCGGGAATCCTGTATTGCAGAGTATTGCGGCCTGTGACTGTGTGACTTTACAGATTCAGCACCGCATCGGCAACGCGCATGGCGGATTCACGGCGAGGGACCAGCACTACAGCCACGTCTTGCCCCTTATCCGCATTCTGCTCGCTCTTGGACAGCTCATGAATGGAACGCAGAATGATGGCTTCATTCAAGGCATCCAGACGACTGGTCGGCTCGTCAAAGAGCACCAAGTCGGCATTGCGTAGGAATACGCGAGCCAATCCGATGCGCTGGCGTTCGCCTTCAGACAGTCGGTCGCCCAGCTCACCCACCTGGGTGTCGAGCCCATCCGGCAACGAATCAATCAAGTCAAGCACGGATGCCTTGGCGAGGGCTTCGCGGAGTCGGGCGTCAAGAACACCGGCCGCTCCCCCATTGCGAATCTCCGATTCAGGCAAGGCGATAAGCAGATTCTCTCGAATCGTGCCGTCGAACAGGTGGGTCTCCTGACTCATCATGGCCTGAATACGGCGGCGGGCATGCACATCGATTTGCGGTAGCGGCGTGCCGGACAGCGTCACTTGGCCACGCTGCGGGTCCCAATAGCGCATCAGCAGCTTCAGCATAGTGGACTTGCCCCTGCCGCATGGGCCTTGGATACCGAGGATGCCGTGCTGCGGCACATCGAGCGAGAAGTCGGCGAGAATCGCCTCGCTCTCCTCCCCCGGGTACGCGAAAGTGACGCGGTCAAGGCGCATGCCCTCATAATCCGAGTTCGCAGTGCCAGTTTCTACCACGCCCGGCGCTTCGTCCATCAGACCGAACAGACGACGGGCGGAGGCGAAGGTCTGGGTGAGGTTCGCGGGCAGGGCGGCGAGCGCCAGCGTCGGCCCGAACGAGCTGGCGAGCAGCGTGAAGGCGGCGATCAGCGCCAACACCATCCAGGGGCTCAGCGTGGCCGCCACGATGGCGTAGACGATGGTGGTGGTCACGGGGTTGCCGGCGAGTGCGAATCCGGCGATGGTGCCGAACACCGGTAGGAAGGTTGCGGCAAGGTGGCCGATGGTGCCGGCCGTGGAAGCCGCGACCATAAGCCCGGCCAGCGGCTTGGCCTCCCCGAGTAACCGCTTGATGACTTGGAACGTGCTCATCTCGGCCGGCGCTGCAGCCGGAGCTGGCCACTGGACAGGTTGGCGGCGTCGGACGCAACGTCACCGTTCTGGCCGTCATCAGGCAAAGCCATCAGAAGGTTCTCACGCAGAGTACCAGCAAACAGATGGCTACTGGCACCGATCAGGGTGATGGTTCGGGCGAGCGTCTCTCCGGACGGGTCGGATACCTTGACGTCGTTCAGCGTAAGCGAGCCTTGGTATCCGGTCAGCGTGCCGGCAAGCAGCGCGGCAGCCGTGGATTTGCCGGAACCGGAGATGCCGACGATGGCGGTGAGTTGACCGGGGTAGGCAGTGAAGGTGAGGCCGGTGAGCGCAGGTGCCGGCGCGGAATTCATTTGCTGAACGGCGGCACCGGAATCGGCGCTGTCATAGGAATAGCCGACGTGGTCGAAGCTGACGGTGATTCCGCCATCGGCCTCGGTCCCGGCCTTGGTACCGGTATCAGTCCCGACATCAGTACCAGTGGCGGCCGGCAGCATGGCAGTGCCATGGGCGGGCTCGGGGGTGTCCAGCAGGGCGAAGATACGTTTGGTGGAGGTCATGCCGTTCATCGCCACGTGGAAGTAGGAGCCGAGTTGGCGCATGGGGATGAAGAATTCGGCGGACAGCAGCACAATCAGCAGCAGTCCGGCGAGGGTGAGCGGGAAGCCCGCACCGAACGGCATCAGGTATTGCAGGCCGTAGGCCAGGTAGGCGAATGCGCCGGGCAGGTGGGCGGCGAGCATGATCGGCGACCAGCCGGCGGCGCTGGCTCCTGCGGCGGCTGCGGTGGTATGCGCATACTGCCATAGAGCCACACCAATGCCGGCCGCCGCACCGCCGTAGGCCACGATATCCATGGCGGTCAGCGAGCGCAGCTGGATCTGCAGCACGCGCATGGTCATGACCCTGCGCTCCACATTCCGCGCAATCCCATTCACCTTAAGCGAACGCCCTCGCACATGCCAGACTTTTAAAGTGAGAGAGGCCACAGAATTTTCGATTGCGGAGTGCGCATGCTAGACGCGCCAACCAGAAGAAATATGCTTCGATATCAGGGGCTGAAGCATCAACTACACCCAATACGTACATTTATCCGTTTCGAGGAAGCTAATTTTTGCGTTTGCCGGAGGTCTACTTCCGTTTCAAGGGGCTGATTTCGCATTTGCCGGAAGTCTATCTCCGCTTCGAGGGGCTCCTCATCCATGTAATCGGAAGTATAAACGGCTACACGTCAACGTCATTCCGCCGTTTTAGGGCCGCGTCTACTTGGGCATCAGCCCCTCGAAGTGGAAGTAGACTTCCGGATAAGGCAAAATCAGCCCCTCGAAGCCGAGAAAGCACGTTTCTACGGTGTCAGAAGCCTTCGGAACGCAAAAGGGTCGTCTGCACGCAGACGACCCATATGATCAATTCGCCAATAGACGCAGCAAACGCGGCCTAGTGCTGCTTCTGCGCGGCGACCAGTGCTTCGGCGGCGGCCGTACTTATCGGACAGGAAGCCGGAGAAGCCGGCGCCGATCACGCCGCCGATCATGATGGAGCTGATGACCAGACCCTGCAGGGCCGGGCTCAGCGCGTACTTGTCCTGCAGGAAGTCGATGGCTCCCGAAATGGACACGGTCATAACCGTAGAGCAAACCGGTTAGACACGGCGTTGTATACAATCCACAAAACCAGACAGACAACTTCTCCATTGCCCACAACGCGCGCAACCTTACGCCAGCGTAGCCTAACTTGTCAGGATGGCTCGATTTGTCAACAGCCATCACGCAACGCACGTAAGGACACGGCCCGCTTATGCTTGACCACTACACCATGCCCGGCGAATCCATCGAGATCCGCGATGACCAAACTATCTATTCACTGCTCACCGATCGCCTTGCCCGCACCGGCGCGGACACGGTAATCGCCGCCAAGAAAATCGGCCCCGGCCACTGGCAGAACGTCACCACCGGCGAATTCCACGAGCGCGTGGTCTCAGCCGCCAAAGGCCTGATCGCGCTCGGCATCGCCAAGGGCGACGCGGTAACCATCTTCTCCTCCACCCGTCTCGAATGGGGCATTCTCGATTTCGCACTGGCCGCAGTGGGCGCGGTAAGCGTGCCGATCTACGACACCGACTCCGCCCCGCAAGCCCAGCGCATCATGAACGATTCGGCGGTCAAGCTGGCCTTTGCCGACAACCGCGAGCGCTTCGACCGGCTCGACTCGGTCAAGGACCACTGCCCTGCCTTGAAGCAGATTCTCATGCTCGAGGGCAACGCACTGGGCGCGCTCGAAGGTCTGGGCGTGTCTGTTTCGGACGAGGAACTGAACGAGCGCGTGGCCACCGTGCGCGCCGACGATCTGGCCACCATCGTCTACACCTCGGGCTCCACCGGCAACCCGAAGGGTGCCGAACTGACCCATAAGAACTTCGTGTCCATCACCATCACCGCTTCGCAGGCGCTTCATGAAGTGGTGCTTGACGACCATCCACGCCTGCTGCTCTTCCTGCCGCTGGCCCACTGCTTCGCACGATTTATCCAGTACGCCTCCATCGCCTCCGATGACGGCGTGGTCGGTTATCTGCCGGATACCAAGTCCCTGCTGCCGGACCTGCGTTCGTTTGAACCGACCTACCTGCTGGGCGTGCCGCGCGTGTTCGAGAAGGTGTACAACGCCGCCTCGCACAAGGCCGGTGCCGGCTGGAAGGGCCGCCTGTTTGTCAAGGCCGCCGAGGCCGCGCGCGTCTGGAGCCGCAAGGAGCAGGCCGGCGAGCAGCACACGTTTGCCGAAATCGCCGAGCGCGCCAAGTATGAAACGCTCGTCTACCGCACGGTGCGCGGTGCTCTGGGCCCGAAGATCAAGTACGTGGCCTGCGGCGGCGCACCACTGTCGCTTGATCTGGCGCATTTCTACAACGGCATCGGACTGCCGATGATTCAGGGTTATGGCATGACCGAGACCGCCGCCCCGTTCGCCGCCACGCGCGTGACCGACAATGTGATCGGCACCGTAGGCCAGCCCGCGCCCGGCTCCTCGATTCGCATCTCCGACGAAGGCGAACTGCAGGTCAAGGGCCCGAACGTGTTCCGCGGCTACCACAATCTGCCGGAGAAGACGGCCGAGGCGTTCACCGCCGACGGCTGGCTCAGGACCGGCGACCTCGCGTCCATCGACGACGAAGGCCGCATCACCATCACCGGACGCATCAAGGACATCATCATCACCGCCGGAGGCAAGAACGTCTCCCCCATTCCGCTGGAGGAAGAGATCGCCAAATGCCCGATCGTGGAGCACTGTGTGGTGGTGGGCGACCAGCGCCCGTTCATCGGCGCGCTGGTGACGCTCGATCCGGAGTCGCTGGCATTGTGGCTGCCCGCGCATGGACTGTCCACGGAGACGCCGGTGGACCGGCTCGCCACGAACGCGGCGGTGCGCGAGGAGATCCAGCAGTACGTGGACAAGGCGAATGCGACGGTCTCGCGCGCCGAATCCGTACGCAAGTTCGCCGTGCTGGACACGCAGTTCACGCAGGAGAACAAGTGCCTGACGCCGTCGCTGAAAGTGGTGCGCCCGGCCGTTAATCACGTGTTCGCCGATGTGATCGACAACGAGATCTACAACGGCAAGCGGTGAGACGCGCGGTTCCTTGTGATCCGGCATGAAGAGAGGGCCTTTTTGCGGGCCCTCTCTTTTTTGACTGACGCTTTTGGTCATGCACTATTCGCCGTAATACACGAGCACTTCGTCGCAGGAAGGGATCACTTGGTAAAACGACTCATGATAGGCTCCTTCGCCTTGCAATAGGTTCTTACAGTAAGGGATAATGTACGGTAAGGAAATTATTCAATATTGTTTTAGAATTTTTCCACTCATGAGCGAGGCGGCCGCGCCGGCCGGACTGCGACCGCCTTCATGGATAAGAGCTGATTAGTGTCGAGCAAAACGCACGACCTGAGGGCCGGCGACGTCTGTCGCGGGAATCTCCACGGTCAGCATATCGCCGTCCGCCTCCACGACAACGTTGCCACCGCCAAGAATGGTTGCGGAATCCACATCGACCGCACCCGCATCTATGCGCAGCGGAACCCTGCCCGCAGCATCGACGACGGCATAGACGCTCTTGCCGTCTCCGGTCCAACGAACCCATGGCTCGCCGTCCCCCTCTCCGGAAGGCGAGGCTTCCGGCACCGGTTCGACATCATGGATACTCGGCGAGTTCACGTCCATCCAGTCGGCCATGCCCTCGAGGCACTGACGCTGCAGTTCGGGGATGCGTCCGGCGGCGTCGGGGCCGATGTCGAGCAGCAGGTTGCCGCCCATGGAGACCACGTCGGCGAGCAACTTCACCGCCTCCGGACCGGTCATGTAGGAGTCGGCGTCCTCCATCTGGTTGTAGCCGAAGGAGTAGCCGATGCCTCGGGTCATCTCCCACATGCCCTTGCCCATGAGCTCCTTGCCCTGTTCGTATTCGACGGTGCGGAAGTCCCAATGGGTCAGGCCCCAGCGGTCGTTGACCACACCATCCGGCACCACGTCGTAGTAATGCTCGAACAGTCGGGCCACGCTGAAATCGTTGTCCTCCTCCGAGATCTTCGGCACGTCGATATCTCCCCACAGGATGGACGGCTGGTATTCGTCGATGAGGTCCATCACATGCGAGTACATATAGCGGGCGTAGTCCTCGCTCTGCGGCCCGTATTCCCCGTCGCCGAGAATCGGCATGTTGGGCTCCTTGTGCCAGTCGAGGCCCGAGGAGTAGTACACGCCGAACTTCAGTCCCTTGTCGCGCATGGCGTCGGCGAATTCCTTGACCAGATCGCGATGCGGACCACGGTCCACGGTATTCCACCCATCGTTGTCGGGGGCCTTCCACAGCGTGATGCCTTCGTGATGCTTCGTGGTCGGCACGAAGTACCGGGCACCGGCGCGTGCGAACAGGTCGGCCATGTCCGCGGGGTCGAACGCCTCGGCCTTCCACATGTCGATGAAGTCCTCATACGGCATGTCACCGTAGACTTCCTTCTGATGCTCGGCCGCCGGCGAGCCCTTGATGCTCATCGTGTTCCAATACCATTCCGCATACGGGCAGTGGGTGTTCCAGTACACCGGATCGTCAAAGGTGCCAAGCGCACCGATCGGCTCCGCCCATGCCGGCACCGAATACGAACCCCAGTGGGCGAAGATGCCGAGACCGGCGCCCTTGAACCATTCGGGTGTATCGTGCACGAACTTCTCATACATCTTGGGACGCTGTGGATTGGCCATGAACAACACCATGTTGAAACTCCTTTGTTCGTTGTCTGTGTGTCTGATTGGTTGCTGGTTGTTGGTTGCTGGTCGTTGATTGCCGTCGTCCGGTTCCGGTACGGCTCCGTCGCCGCGGGAATCACACCGTGAGCTTCTTGTCCACCTTGAGGGTGATCAGCTCGATGACCACCATCACGAGGTAGAGCGCACCACCGACGATGATGGCGAATCCGGCCGAGGAATTGCCGAAGATGCTTGCCGTCAGCGCGAAGAAGTACGGGGAGATCAGACAGCCGATGTTGATGCCGATAATCACGATGGACGTGGTCAGGTTCATCGAGTGCGCGGGCGAGTAGTCCACGAATCGTGCGGTCAGCGCGGGGTTGATGATGCCCCATGCGAAGCCGGCAATCAGCACCAGGGCGAACATCAGCGGCACGTTCTTCGTCAGCGCAGTGGCGATGAAACAGATGCCGATGACCACTTCGGAGATGGTCACCGTCAGGCGCTTGGTGACCTTGGCGACCTTGTCGAACAACACGCCGGAGAGGATGGTGGCGACGACGAGGAAGCTGAAGATCAATGTGGCGAGCGATGCGGAACCGATGCCTTCATCGACCACATAGCTGGCGAGCTTGATGGACATGACGTTGTAAAGCATGGAGACCACCAGGAAGATGAACGCCAGCCACAGCACCTGCCAGTTCGTCGTCTGCTTCTGCGAGGCGCTCTTGTCGACGACGTGGCCCTCATCGTCGACGAGCGCGCTGCGAATGCTGAAGTTATCGAACTCCTTCGGAATGAACATGCCCACGAGCACCATGGGGACGAACAACAGGAAGAAGATGAGGTACGTGGATTGCCAGTTGATGGTGATCAGCAGACTGGCGACGAACAGCAGCACGACGTCGCCAAGATTGCCGACCGCCTGTCTCCACCCAAGCAGCTTGCGTTGCATATCGCCGTCATACAGGTCGGTGATGTACGACACACTCAAGGTGACGAACAGCGCCGACCCGAAGCCGAAGAACATACGCGATATGAGAATCGGCCAATAGTACGGGAAGAACGCCGGAATCACGCCTGTGACGGCGGATATGAGGAATCCCGCCATCGCGATTTTCTTCCTGCCGATGGCATTGGCGAATAGGCCGGTCAATGCCGTGCCGACCATCGAGCCGATCGTCGGCACCGTGGTCAGCAGTTCGACGTTCGCCGCGGAATAGTCGGAGAACGCCTCCTTCATCGCCGGTATGGTGCCGCTGACTGCATTGCTGGCGGACATCAGCAACGACATCGACAAGACGCCGACCACCAAGGTCTTGGATTTCAACGCTTTGCCAACATCTAATGCCATTGTCAGACTCGTTTCTTTCTATTTTCTATTCGGCGGAAGACGGCGTCGTCTTTCGCCATACAACGCGCAATCGTTATCGATTACGCGGGCAGCGGGAATTCACTCCTCTATGGGCGTATAGGGTCGGTTGGAACGTGGACGAAGGACAAGGACCGAGTCACTATGGTTGTTGCCCGTGGCAACAACAACCGGTGCACGTCTGCGGTGACGTTCCCCATCGCCTCAGTTCTTTAATGTAATGGACGTTGACTGCATTATAAACACCGGAATAAGAAATATGCAAACCCGTGTTAGAAATTTTTGACCTTTCCACTGTGATGGATGGACGTTTTTCCAAAATCTCAAGGACTTCCCTCAATAAAGGGAGGTCAGAAAGGCTTACTTATCAGCGAGGTTGCTGTGATCCTCGTTGGTGTTCCACAGGTAGTTGGCGAGCACGGCCATACCCCAAGCGCCACCTTCGGAGTGGTGAAGATGCCGCCATGGCCCACGAGAGAGTCGACCTGCACGTGCTCCTGCTTGGTCATCACGTCCATGCCAATCTTGACCGGGGAGCGAAGCAAACCCTCGAATCATCCGAAGAAGCGCCCCGCTAAGCCCAGCCTTACCGCCGGGGAGCCGGTCCCAAGGACCGCCGAGCACGCACTTCGGCGGGGATCAGGCCCACGCCGTGCTGGGTGGTCAGGAAGGTCGGCTCGCCGCCCTCCCCCAGCAAACGCAGCGTCTCGCGCATGGCGGCCACGCCAAGCCCCTCGAAATCGGGATGCACGGTGGTCAGCGGTGGGTACATGTTATCCACGCCAGACATGTCGTCGAATCCGACCACGCTGATGTCTTGCGGAATCCGAAGCCCATGCTCATGCAACGCGCGCATGACGCCGACGGCCTGATTGTCGTTCGCGGCGACGACCGCAGTGGGTAACGCCATGCCCCGACGCCCATACTCATCAATGAGATGATTCATGTGCGCATATGCCTCAGAGGCATCCCACGTATGGCAGCGCACGATCTGTGAATCGATGGATCGGGAGGCGGCGAGCTTGCGCCACGCATCCAGTCGGGTGTGGGCGTCGCGCCATTCGTTGGGACCGGCAAAATACAGAGCCGATTTGTGCCCGTATTCGCCCAGCAAGGCCACCACTTTGGCCATTGCACCCCACTGGTCGATACCGACCAGCGCAGTGCGACGCTTGTTTTCGGTGGAGATAAGGCCCAATCCCTCACGCACGGTCATTTGGCCGTGGGTGGCGGTGACGATGACGCGCGGCTGAGTGACTCGCGCACGGCAGGCGGCGGCGAACATCACGTCGGTCGGAGTCAGGAAGATGAAGGCGTCGACGTTCTGCTCGTTGAAGGTGTAGCACAGGTTGTCGAAGTCGACCTGTGTGCACAAAGCCTCGTGGACCATCATCACGCTCATGAACAGACCGTGCTCGCGGGCCATGGATTCGATGGAGGAGATGGAGGAAATCGGGCCGAAGAATTTGAGGCCTCCGGCGATCAGGCCTATGGTGCGCGAACGGCGGGAAGCCAGTGCGCGCGCGGAATTGGATGGGCGGTAGCCGAGTTGGTCAATGGCGGCCTGGACTCGCGCACGGGTGGCGTCGGAAACGTCCGGCGAGTCATTGATCACACGGGAGACGGTTTGGTGGCTGACTCCGGCGAGCTTGGCCACTTCGAACATGGACGGACGTTTGCTTGGCTTGCGGCCGGTCACCATGCTGCCTAACCTCCCCGCTGGCGGCCGGCACCCATGCGCGGCCAGTCTTGTACCTTAATCAATACTGACTTTAGCGCGTCCACAACAGTTTTGCGTTAGCGCTCACACTGTCGTGTCGCAGGCGGCTCAGGTCAGGTGCCATGAGACACGGTGGAGCGGAGTCGGCCCGTGTTCGGCGATGGCGGTACGGTGTGCGGCGGAACCATAGCCCTTGTTATGAGCCCATTCGTAGGCGGCGTAACATGGGTTGCTTTGCGCGAGGTCGACCATCAGCCGGTCTCGGGTCACTTTGGCGATGACCGCCGCGGTGGCGACGGTGGCGCAATGCTGGTCGCCTTTGACTTTGGTCGTTATATCGGCTGGAATCGGCACGTCCGGCGCGTCGAACGTGTTGAGCGCCTTGGTGATGTAATCGCTCGGCCCGTCGAGAATTCCGGCGACTTTGGGCAGGGCGCGAACGCTTTCCCTACAATTTCCAATGGATTCCCCTACGGAGTCTCCCGGATGACCTTCCACAATCTCCCCCGCAGACTCCATCGAAGCCTTTCTTGCCGCCAATCTCCCTCCAAGCCGTAAGCCAAGTTCGCGTTCGACTTGGCTGAGCGCGCGCAGGGCGGCCACGCCAAGCGCGTAGGTGATGCCCCATTCGTCGATCTCGGTGTTGCTGGCCTGGCCTACGGCGTAGGCCGCGCACCAGTCGCGCAGTTCGTCGAAAATCGCCTCGCGCCTATGTTCGGTGAGCATTTTGGAGTCGGCCACGCCGTCCGGCACGCCGAGGTAGGTCCGCCCGGACAGTTCGACGGCATCATCGCCATCCAACGGCTCCAAATCACGGGCCCAGATGGCGGCGCACCCGACCATCACCGGGCCGGCGAGCGCGCCGCGGCCGACTTCATCGAATCCAGTAATAAGGTCATAGCCCTGGGCCGCAAGGCTGCGTTCCAAGTCAAGTGTCGGGGTAATCATGCGCGGCTCCCATCGTCTCACAATGGTTAGGATTCATATGGCTCAGGATTCAGACGGCCCGGAACTCAATCAGTTCAAAGACTCACACGGTTCAACGAAGACTCAGGAATTTGAGCCGGAAGCGTCAGGCACGTCCTTGAAGACTTCGTGGTAGTCATCAATCGCACCAAGCCGGTCAAGCGGCCAGTATCTCGCGATTCCGACTCCGACCACATCGGAGATGGGAACCAAGCCGCGATCGCCGTCATCCTGATGATAGCGGGAGTCGGCGGAATTGGCGCGATTGTCGCCCATGACGAACACGTGGTCCTCGGTCACGGTTACCGAGAACGGGAAGGCGCTCGGATCCACGCCGGGGCGAATGTAGGAGGTCTCATTGATGGCCACGCCGTTGATGGTCACCGGCTGGCCCGCGCCCTTGCATTCGACCACGTCACCGGGCAGTCCGATCAGTCGCTTGATGAGGTACCCGCCACCGAGAGCGCTGCTCTGCTCCTCGTTCAACCAGTTGTTGGGATCTTTGAATACCACGACGTCGCCGCGCTGCAGATCGAAGATCTTGGGGGTGAGCTTGCTGGTCGCCACGCGATCGCCGGGCACCATGGTGTCCATCATCGAGCGCGAAGGAATCTCGTAAAAGCCGACGGCGAAAATGCGAATCAGCAGCACGATAAGCACGGGAACGCCGCACCACAGGAAAAAGTCGCGTAGGGTGAAGTGGTCATCATCCATCGATGATGCTGCCGCGGCATTCGCGCCAGCGGAAGAAGCGGCGTGCGCAGGGCGCGCCGGTGCCGGGGGAACCGGGGACAGGGCGATGCCGTGGTCGGCGACTTGGAACGTGCGGGAATCGCGGGCATCGGCCTCGTCATCATACGAGGTCTGGTTGCTCTCCGGATTGTCGGAAACCGGGAATTCGCCGTTATCCTGATCGTCCTGCATACCATCTCCTCGCGATTCATGCTGCCGGATATGAGGGGTGCCGGCGCCCGTCCATCATACGTGGAAAATACGGAAACAGCCCGAAACCGAAACGGTTCCGGGCTGAATTTCACGGTTTATTCGCGCACCTGCATCATCAGGCCCACGATTGCACCCGCGAATCGACTCACTTAGCGGAGTTGTCGCGGCGCTCGGCAATACGAGCGGCCTTACCGCGCAGAGCGCGCAGGTAGTACAGCTTGGCGCGGCGCACACGGCCCTTACGCACGAGCTTGATGGAGTCGATGGACGGGGAGTGCACCGGGAAGCGACGCTCCACACCAGTGCCGAAGCTAATCTTGCGGACCACGAAGGTCTCACGCACGCCAGCGCCCTTACGAGCGATCACCACGCCGGTGAAGGTCTGGATACGGGAGTTGTTGCCTTCCTGGATCTTCACGTTCACGTCGACGGTGTCGCCGGGACGGAAGGCCGGGATTTCCTCGGCCGGCTTCATGTGCTTGGCGTCAAAAGCCTCAACAGCGTTAACCATTGTTTTCCTTCAGTGCTGCCGCATATCAGCCACAGATCTGGGGCCATCCACGCGATTGCGCATCGCGTGCGTTGGCCTGTTCTCGTTATCCCTCGGGTTTGCCCTTGGGAAGCCTGCCGATCCGCCGAAAGTCAGGCCTTGCGGCCGTTCGGACTGGACCCATGGAGACGTGGGCTTATGCGGCGGCCCACTTCTCGACACAGCAATCGTCAATTGTACGGATTATTGCGGACAGAATGGCTGCCTGATTGCATTCCAACACCAAGGCACTGCGACGTAGTTGACAGACCTGCGGGCGGGCTTTATCTTGGGAGCGTCGGTAGGCGAGGCTACCGCAGGGATATGGGTTGCTGCCGCTAACAGTGGAGACACTGCACGCAGGTCAGCAGTTCTTGTCGGATCAAGGCATGAACTAACGCAATTCCACCGCCCTGCGATGCTGAAGCTTGAACGATGGCCGAATCGGCGGATTCGAATACTTTCCGCCCCTCCTGCTGGTCGCATGGATACCGACGATGGTATTGATCTGGCGTTTCAGCGCACGGCTTGAAGGAGGTGAGAGTCCGATGGACGGTGATTATTCCAGTAGTTCCGCCGCCGGCAACAGTCATAGTTGCGGTGGTGAGGACCATGTTTTCTTATATTCCGTTATCCGGAAGTCGGGCTCTCGCCTGTAGTGCTCCTTGGATAACCCTTGCATAATTCGTCTTTCCTATGCATAGGGAGGTCTTTTCATGACCATGTTTTCATTCAATCGCGTCGACGCGCGTCCAGATGCGTCGGCCCGCAACCCTTCCACCGCCGCGTCCGACCGCCAACCATTCGCCGTACGCCTGGCCTCCGACGTACTGGTCGCGTCCGGTATTCTGGCGCTGTTCGGTCTGATCGCTTGGATTCTGCCGGCGATCGGCGAACCGATCGGCCCGAAAGGCGTGCCGTCACAAGTCAGTACGAATCTCGCCGACCTGCCGTATTACGCGCTGCGCTCGGTGTTCCGCATGCTCGTGGCACTGTTCTTCTCACTGGTGTTCACGTTCATCTACGGCACGGCGGCCGCGCGCTGCCGCCGCCTGAGCCGCGTGCTGATTCCTCTGTTGGATATTCTGCAGTCGGTACCGATTCTGGGCTTTCTTTCGGCCACCATCACCATCTGGATGGTGCTGTTCCCCGGCTCGATGCTGGGCGTGGAGGCCGCGTCGATTTTCGCAATCTTCACCAGTCAGGCCTGGAACATGGCGTTCTCGTTCACCCGGTCCCTGACCAGCGAACCAACTGAACTCGACGAGGCGGCCCGCTCACTACAGCTCACACGCTGGCAACGATTCTGGACACTGGACGTGCCGAACGCGATGATTCCGCTGCTGTGGAACTGCATGATGAGCGTAGGCGGCGGATGGTTCTTCCTGACCGCCTCCGAGATGATCTCGGTGAACAATCGCACCTATGCGTTGCCCGGCATCGGCAGCTTCGTGGCACAGGCGGCGGCCGAGGAGAATCTCGCGGCCATCTGCTGGGCCATCGTGACGATGGTGCTGGTGGTGCTGCTTATCGACGTACTGCTGTGGAAGCCGTTGACCGCGTGGGCGGAGAAGTTCCGCATTACGCAAAGCGAGTCGGCGGTGCGCAAGACCAGTGTGGTGCTGACCATCATTCGTCAGTCACATATCGATGAGATGGTGGCCTGGCTGTTCAGGCCTGTCGGCGACCTGTTCGACACGCTGACCCGCCCGTTGGGTCGGACCGGTGGACGTTGGGCGGCGGACGTGAAGTCCGCACGCAGCCGCGCGCTTGACGTGGTATTCACAGTACTGGTGTTGGCAGCGTGTGCGTTCGGACTGGTGCAGCTTATGCTGGTGATTCATCGCGATGCGGGATTCGGCGAGCTCGGGCAGGCGTTCGTGTTGGGCATGGTGACGTTCCTGCGCGTGGCGCTGCTTACGCTCGTCTGCTCGGCGATTTGGGTGCCGATTGGCGCGATGATCGGCATGAATCCGCGCGTTTCGCGGTTTATGCAGCCGATTGTGCAGGTGCTGGCCAGCTTCCCCTCGAACTTCACGTTCCCGTTCGTCACGCTCTGGTTCGTGGCATGCAGCGTGGATATCAACTGGGGCAGTATTCTGCTGATGGCGTTGGGCACACAGTGGTACATCCTGTTCAATGTGATCGCCGGGGCCAGCCAGATTCCCGACGATCTGCGTGAGATGACGCGCAGCTTCCAGCTGGGGCGCTGGCAGCGGTGGCGCGATTTGATTTTGCCGGCGGTATTCGGCTCGTGGGTCACGGGCGGCATTACGGCGGCCGGTGGGGCGTGGAATGCCTCGATTGTCTCGGAAATCGTAAGTTATGGACGGCATACGCTGACCGCCTCCGGCTTGGGCGCGTATATCGCCGAGGCCACCGAAAGCGGCAACACCGTGAGGACCATCATCGGCGTGACCGTGATGAGCGTGTTCGTGGTGGCCGTCAACCGCCTGTTCTGGAACCCGCTGCAGCGCATGGCCGAGCGCCGTTTCGCACTGAACTAAAGACTTAAGGAGAATAATATGACTGTTGCAATGGAAACCATTCGTTCGCTGCGGGCGGTGACCCCGCAGAACACCATCATCGAAGCCCAGCACGTCGGCCAGCGCTTCACGGCCGACAACGGCACCGAACTCACCGTGTTCGACAACATCTCGTTCAACCTGTACGAGGGCGAGATCGTGGCCATTCTGGGCCGTTCGGGTGCCGGCAAGTCCACATTCCTGCGTGCGCTGGCCGGACTTGTCAAGCCGACCAGCGGCACGGTCAAGTATCGCGGCGAGGCCCTGACCGGTCCGAATCCCGGCATCGCACTCGTGTTCCAGACCTTCGCGCTGATGCCGTGGCTCACCGTGCAAGACAATGTGGAACTCGGTCTGAAGGCGCGCGGCGTACCACGTGCGGAACGCACCAAACTGGCTCTGGATGCCATCGACATGATCGGCCTGGACGGCTTCGAATCGGCGTATCCGAAGGAACTGTCTGGCGGCATGAGGCAGCGCGTGGGCATTGCACGCGCCTTGGTGCTGCGGCCGGACGCGCTGTTCATGGATGAACCGTTCTCCGCCCTGGACGTGCTGACCGCCGAAAACCTGCGTCAGGAAGTGCTCAAGCTGTGGTCGAGCGAACAGCGCAGCATCAAGTCGGTGCTTATGGTCACGCATAACATCGAGGAAGCCGTGGAGATGGCCGACCGAGTGGTGGTGTTGGGCTCGCACCCGGGGCATCTGATTGCCGATGTGCGGGTTGATCTGCCGCGCCCGCGCGACCGTCACAGTGTCGAATTCGAGGCGATGGTGGACCGACTGTACGCGATTTTGACCGGACAGGCCTCGCAGCCTACGCAACAAGCCGAGGCTTTATCGCCATCGGCATCGCTCACGAACGCACCCGTCACGGACGCATCCGTCACGGACGCATCAGACCTTCAGCCCGCCAAGACCATCGAGAAAATCAAGGAGCATCCGCTGCCCAACGCCACGCCGGGCGGGCTTGCCGGTCTGCTGGATGTGGTTGCCGAGCATCCTCACGGCATCGACTTGGCAGATTTGGCCTCGGCTCTTTCGTTCGAGGTGGACGACCTGTTCCCGCTGGTGGATGCCGGTACGATGCTGCGCGTCATCGTGGTACGCGACGGCCATGTGCAGATCACCGAGGCGGGCGACTCCTGGCATAAGGCGGACATTCTGCGCGCCAAGCAGGTGTTCGCCTCACTGGCAATGGAACACGCGCCGCTGGTGCACAACATTGAGCATGCACTGCGGAAGTCTGCGGAAGGCAAGCTCCGCGGCGAGCTCATGCTGGACCTGCTGCGCGCCCGTTACGCCAACGACGAGGCGCATCAGCAGTTCGCCATCGCCGTGGAGTGGGGCCGTTACGGCGAACTCTTCGATTACGATGCCGATGACGATCTGCTGAGCTTGGATGAGGCGAATAAGGGCGAATAAGCGAATCAGCCACGTGAGTTGGCTAGACAGTGCCTTTATGTCTGCAAACAGATGCCGAAGCGGAATATGACCATTCGACTCATCTGACCGACAGCAATCCGTATATGCAAAGTGCCCGGCATCCGAAGATGTCGGGCACTAGTCGTGAGAGAGACTCCCCTCAGTCAGCTACACTGACAGCTCCTCTCACCCGAGGGGAGCCAGAGGAACGAATCAGAACTCGCGCCATGGACGGTCGCCAGACCGACCATCAAACAACACAGCGCGGCGCGCCAACCGCGAGTTCTGATTGAAGCGACGCAGGAGCGGAGATCAGAACTCGCGGTTGGCGCGGTAGAACTTGATCAGGCTCTGGGTGGAGGCGTCCTGGGCGGCGAGGGCGTCGTCGTCCTGGGAGATGGCCGGGGTGATCTGCTTGGCAAGCTGCTTGCCGAGCTCGACGCCCCACTGATCGTAGGAGTCGAGGCCCCACACGGTGCCTTCCACGAAGGTGATGTGCTCGTACAGGGCGATGAGCTCGCCGACTGCGAACGGGGTCAGGGCCACGCCGAAGATGGAGGTGGTCGGACGGTTGCCGGTGAACACGCGGGCCGGGACGATCTCCTCCGGAGTACCCTCGGCGCGCACTTCGTCAGCGGTCTTGCCGAACGCCAGGGCCTTGGTCTGAGCGAAGTAGTTGCCCAGGAACAGCTCGTGCACGTCCTGGTCGCCGTCCTTGGTCGGGTTCGGGGTGTTGACGAACGCGATGAAGTCGGCCGGGATGAGCTGGGTGCCCTGGTGGATCAGCTGGTAGAAGGCGTGCTGGCCGTTGGTGCCAGGCTCGCCCCAGAAGATCTCGCCGGTCTCGGAGGTGACGGGGGTGCCGTCCCAACGCACGGACTTGCCGTTGGATTCCATGGTCAGCTGCTGCAGGTAGGCCGGGAAGCGGTGCAGATACTGGTCGTACGGCAGCACGGCGTGGGAGGCGACCTTGAAGAAGTTGCGGTACCAGACGTTCAGCATACCGAGCAGCACCACGACGTTCTTCTCGAACGGGGTGTTGGCGAAGTACTCATCGATCTCGTGGAAGCCGTGCAGGAACTCCTCGAAACGAGCCGGGCCGAAGACCACGGCCAGGGAGGTGCCGACGGCGGAGTCGACGGAGTAACGGCCGCCGACCCAGTTCCAGAAGCCGAACGCGTTGTTCGGGTCGATGCCGAATTCGGCGACCTTCTCCAGGTTGGTGGAGACGGCGACGAAGTGCTTCTTGATGGCTTCGGCGTTCTTCTCGTCGGAGCCGTCGATGGCGCCCTTGGCCTTGAGCTCTTCGAGCAGCCAGGTGCGGGCTTCACGGGCGTTGGTCAGGGTCTCCAGGGTGGTGAAGGTCTTGGAAACGATGATGAACAGGGTGGTCTCCGGGTCGAGGCCCTTGGTCTTCTCGGCCAGGTCGTTCGGGTCGATGTTGGAGATGTAGCGGGCGGAGATGCCGGCGTCGGCGTACGGCTTGAGGGCTTCGTACACCATGACGGGGCCCAGGTCGGAGCCGCCGATGCCGATGTTGACCACGGTCTCGATCTTCTTGCCGGTCACACCGGTCCACTCGCCGGAACGGACCTTGTCGGCGAAGGCGTAGATGCGGTCGAGCACCTCGCGCACGTCCTTGACGGTGTCCTGGCCGTCGACGATGTACTTGCCTTCATCCTCGACCGGGCGGCGCAGCGCGGTGTGCAGCACGGCGCGATCTTCGGTGTTGTTGATGTGCACACCGGTGTACATAGCCTTGGTGCGCTCATCGAGCTTGACGGCCTTGGCAAGGTCGGCGAACAGCTGGAGGGTTTCCGGCTTGATCAGGTTCTTGGACAGATCGAAGTGCAGGTCGCCGGCGTCGAAGGACAGCTTCTCGACGCGCTCGGCGTCCTCGGCGAACCACTTCTTGAGGCTCACGCCTTCGGCCTGAAGCTCGTCATAGTGCTTCTGCAGGGCAGCCCACTCAGGGGTCTGGGTGGCGTCAACGGGCGGATTGATGGCCATAGGATTCCATTCCTTTCATCAGTGACTGGAGCGCCTTCGCTCACGGCTCGGATGCGCTCCGTATCACCAAACAGAATACTCACAAATTCGGACATGAACAGAACAAAAATCAGTCAGCGATGTCGGATTGCCATCGTTTGCATTATCGAACAGTTCATGGCGCGGCGCAACCGTCATCTTCAACCGAGCGGTCGCGACACAACCGCCAAGCCGCCGATTGGACTTTTCGCGGAGATGTCTTATACTTAATTTCTTGTGCGCGGCTGGCGAAATGCCTTCCGCGAGCCAAGCCACTTTAGCTCAGTCGGTAGAGCGGCTCACTCGTAATGAGCAGGTCGTCAGTTCGATTCTGACAAGTGGCTCGGATACCCTAGGCTGACTGGTCTGTAATGGCTGTCCGGCCTAGGGTTTTGCATATCTTCCACACCTGTGGAAACGCGGATATGCACGCGCGAGTGGCGGAATTGGTAGACGCGCAGGATTTAGGTTCCTGTGTCTTTGACGTGTGGGTTCAAGTCCCATCTCGCGCACCGGCTTGAGCCTCCTGGAAGCATTGAATCGCCAACGATTCCGGGAGGCTCTTCGTATATGCGTGAGACAATTGCAAGCCCTTGCGGACGCCTCTACACACGGCAATGCCAAGGCGGCAAATATAATGGTCACAGCATTGTGGGTCTGAGCCTGTGCGCCATGAGCCTGTGTGAGCCAAGGAGAGAAGTGTATGTCCGCCATTCTTACGCCGGTTGGTCTGTTGCTGATCGTTCTCGCCGGTTATCTGTTCAAGCGGTTTGGCCTGTTCGGGCAGAAGGATTATCGTGTGTTGCAGACCGCGGAATTCAATATCGTGCTGCCCGGTGCCATCGTATACTCGTTCGCCACCAATCCTCATGACATCTCACTGCTGCTTATTTCGGTATTCGCATTCCTGTTTGCCTTTATCCCGATCGTGTTCATCTTTCTGGCCACCCGCAAGCGCAATGTGACCGACCGCGCCTTCCTGATGCTCAACGGCGCCGGCTTCAATCTCGGCTGTTTTTCTTTTCCGGTCGTCCAGTCATTCTGGGGTGCGGGCGCGGTGGTGCCGGCTGCGATGTTCGATATCGGCAACTGCGTGATGGTGGCCGCCGGCACCAATGTGCTCACCCAGCAACTGCTGCATATTCAGCCCGGCAAAACACTTGCCGAGCAACACGCCGGTTCGGCGCCCACCTTGCCGTACGAAAAGCCCAAGGATCGCGACGCCAAACGGCCTGCCCGCCGCGCATTGCTGCGCACCATCGGCAAGAGCTTCTTCGGCTCGGTGCCGTTCGACACGTATCTGCTCATGATTGCGTTGACCGTCGCCAACGTGAAGATTCCCAATTGGATCGCCTCTATGACCCAACCGTTGAGCGGTGCCAACGCGCTGGTGTCGATGCTGATGGTGGGTATGCTCATGGACCTGCCTCAATCCAAGCATGACGTGAAGGAAGTCATGGCCGTCATCGCTTGGCGTATACCGTTCAGCGTCGCCTTCGCGTTGATCTCGTGGTTCCTGCTGCCGTTCTCGGCTTCGATTCGCGCCGTGATGGTGATTTGCGCGTTGTCTCCAATCGCCATTTTCTCCACGCTGTTCACCGACAAAGTACTCGGCAACGCCAAACTGGCTGGCTTCTCACTGGCAATCACCGCGATGATTTCACTGGCGATGATGACTGTGGCTCATGCGCTGATGGGCGTGTGAGCAAATGCGCAAGTAGGCACACGGCGGGCGCACGGTCAGACGAGACGCAGCCCACATAGGTTCGCCCCCCGACCGCCAGTTGCTACCGATGCAGCAGCTTGTGCGCCAGATTGCTCACGCCGAAGCGGAACTTATCCACCGGCAACGTGAATTTGCCTACCATCTGCTCGACGTAGCCGTTAAAGCCCTGCTTGAATTCCAGCACGCCGCGGCCCTCGTCGTTCGGATCGTCGAACACGCCGGAAATGCCGTAGAAGTTGTAGCGGCTCACACCCTGTTCCACGCACAGGTGCAGCATCGCTTCGTACTGAATCAGCGCCGAGGCATAGAACGGCTTGTACTCCTCCAACGAACCGGAATACTGATAGACCACCTCATTAGGGTGACTGACGAACATTGAAGCCGCTGCCGGCAGCACATCGCCCTTCTTGGCATATCCCTCCACCTCAGCCAGACGCTTGTCGGCGGCCGCGAGATTGCGCGATTCCTCCCCCAGCTGACGTTCGATGCGCGTGGTCGGACGTTCATCGTATTTCGCCTGCAGCTGTGCGACCTTAGTCTGCAATGCCTCGCGCTTGGCGGTCATATCCGCCACATATTCGGCGATGTGGATTTCCGCGAGCATGAAATGCGCATCCGCGCCATACGCCTGCTTGAACTGGCGGAAATAGTCCGCGCCGCGCGTCGCGAACCCGCGGCGTTCACCGGTCCGCCGTTCGATATCGGCGAACACGTCGAACTCGTCGGGGCCGATTTCGCGAACGTGCACACCCATCGACTGCGCCCGCTTGACGCTCCATTGAGCGCGTTTGCCGAATGATGCCAGCAGTTCCTTGCCGTTGGTGATGCCTGTGAGATCCTTGACGTACATCCACTGGCAGACCACGTCATAACCGGTATGGAATCCGCCATGCGCCCAGCCTGCATCGGCGAATCCGGTCAGCAGTGCATCGTTCGGCTCGCCGTCGGGCTGTCCGTCCGAGGAATACAGACGGTAGGCGACGTTAGGCCAGCATGCCACGGAAACAGCATGGTGGCGACGGGCCGATTCACGAATCGCCTCGGTCATGGTCCATAGCAGAGCCGGATCATCGCTAATGCCGATGGGGCCGAAATATACGGAGCCATCTGCACCGAAACGGCCATTGAGGTACAGAATCACGCAGCCGGTTACCAGATTGCCGGATGCGTCGCACACGCCAACGCATTCGGCTTCATGCCCACGAATCTTGGCAAGACGGACCTGCCCGGACCATTGCTGGAAGCTGCCCTGGCTTGTGGCTTCGGAAAGCCGGTCGAGCTCTTCGGGCGTAATCACGCCAAACGTATACGTCGTATCTGTTCGATTCACAGTCGCGCTCATCTCGTCGTCACCTGTGCCTTATTTCTGTGTCCGTGCTCGCCACTGTTTGTCAGCGATGCAGCAGCTTGTGTGCGGCTTCGGATACACCGAAGCGCAGTCCGTCCACCGGCAGCGTGAACTTGCCCGGAAGCTCTTCCACGAATCCGCCGAAGCGAGTCTTGAACTGCCAGACGCCGTAGGAAGGATCGTTGGCGTCGAAAATGCCGGAAATGCCATAGAAGTTGAAGCGCTCCACGCCACGGGCGATGCAGTCAAGCATCGCCTCGAAGTGGATTAGGGAAGACGGGTAGTAATCCATGAAACGATCGTCCTCGCCGCTGGACAGGCAGACGACCTCGTTCGGATGCCAGAAGTAGACACCGGCTTCCACCGGAATGACCGGGCCGTCCGAGGCGATGATGCCATTGACTTCGCCGATGGTCTTTTCCAGCGCCGCAATCTTCTTGTCTGCGGTGGCGATGCGCTTTTCCAGCGTTGCCGGGTCGGAGGCACCCTTCTTGGCCGTGCCTTCCGGCTGCTGTTGCGCGCGCTGGAGCAGGCGTTCGAGGTTGCGCTTGTCTTTGGAGGCCGCATTCAGCTTGGATTGCAGGGTGTCCAGATATTCGTCGAAATGGGTTTCGACCACCTTGAACTCGATCAGGTCGCCGAAGGTATCGAACAGACGCTCATAGTAGGCCAGATCGCGGCTCTTGAAGCCTTGACGTGCGGCGCTCATATCGCACAGCTTGACGAAAATGCTCAGTTCGCCGCGTTCCAGTCGGCGCACGCGCAGACCGGAATCCTGGGCGATGCGGATGTTCTTACGGCGGTACTTGGAGAACGAGGCCAGCAGTTCCTTCTCGTTATGAATGCCGTCAAGCCCCTTGACGAAGTTCCAGCGGTTCACCACGGATTCGTAGCCCACGGTGAAGCCGCCATGTTTCCAACCGAAGCGGGCCATGTTGTCCATCATCGTGGTGTCCGGGTCGCTGGTCGGCTTGCCGTCCAGATCATGCAGACGGTAGACTGCGGCCGGCCAGCAGGATACGCTGATGGCGTGATGGGCCTTGGCCGAACGACGCAGGGCTTCGGTCATCGCCTCAACCACCTGTGGATTGTCATAATCGCACAGCGGTCCGCACCAGACCGAGCCTTCCAAACCGAAACGGGACCGCGTGTACACCACGTAGCAGGCGGCAATCAGCTTGTCACCGCGCTTGACACCCACATAGTCCACCGGACCGTTGAACGCACCCATGGCGGCCATCTGCGAGGTCTGCTGGAAACTACCTTGCACTTGAGCTGCGGAGAACGCATCCAGCTCGGCAGGAGTGATCTTGGTAGGGGTGAGCGAGGCGACGCCTGCATCGGATTGCGTCATAATCGAACCTTCTTACTTGTCGTTACTCTGATCGTTACTCTGGGCTCTGGAATGGCCTGTGTGCTGCGTCCGTTTACCGCGACAGCAGCTTGTGCGCAAATTGCTTCATGGCATAGGCAACCGGTTTGACCGGCAGCACGAACTCGCCCGGAAGTTCCTCGACATATCCGTTGAAGCCCTGCTTGAACTCCAGTACACCACGACCCTCGTCATCGGGATCATCAAAGACGCCGTCGATGCCGTAGAAGTTGTAGCGAGACAGCCCGTGTTCCACGCAGAAATGCAGCATCGCGTCATGCTGAATCAGCGCGGAGGCGTAGAAGGGCTTGTACCGCTCGACGCTACCGGAGAACAGGTAGATGACCTCGCGCGGATGCTCCACGAATAGTGATGCCGCAGCCGGAAGTACATCCCCGTCTTTGGCGAACTCGGCCGCCTCGTTCAGGCGTTTTTCGGCTGCCGCCAGATTGCGGGTCTCCTCCCCCAGCTGACGTTCGGTTTTGGTGGTGGGACGTTCGGCGTTTTTGGCGGTCAATGCCGCCACCTTGGCCGAAAGCGCTTCACGCTTGGCCGTCATGTCCGCCATGTATTCATCGATGCGGATCTCGGCAACCATAAAATGCGCTTTGCTGCCGAACGCTTCCTTGAAACGGTGGAAATACGCTTCGCCACGGTATTCGAAGCTACGGCGTTCGGCGGTTTGCCGCTCGATTCGTGCGAATACCCCCAGCTCGTCGTCCGACAGCTCACGCACGTGCACACCCATCGATTGGGCACGCTTCACGCTCCACTGGGTGCGCTTATCATAGGACTTCAGCAGACTTTTCTCATCGGTAATACCAGCCAGATCCTTGAGGTAGCGCCAACGCGGAACCGCCGTGTAGCCCACGGTGAAACCGCCATGAGTAAAGCCGATCGCCTCGAGCTGTTCTATCAGCTTATTGTCGGGAGCGCCATTCTGGTCATCCGGCAAAGAAGCTCCATTGGTGTCGCGAAGCCGATATGGGGATTCAGGGGTGATCTCCAGCTGTGAAGCACCCTCTGCCTTGGCATGGCGTTTCAGCGCATCCATGAAGAAGGTCAATGCTTCGGTGTCGTGATAGTCGCACATCGGGCCATCATGGATGGCCGCAAATATAGAGAATCGAGAGCGGTGAGTTTCGAACAGTGCCGCCGCGACGATCTTCTCGCCCTCCTTGAGGGCCAGATATTCGACGTCGATCCCCTGCGCGGCGCGAAGGCGTCCCATCGCCGAGGTCTGTTGGAAATTGCCTTGTGGATGCCTGGCGGAGAAATCATCGAACTCTTCGTCTGTCAACTTCACCAGCACAAAATCACGCATGCTTCCCTTTGCCTCCGAGTCAATCAGGCTCACCATGCTAGCATAACGCGCACACGACGAATGGCGTCCGAGCAGATGAGGTGTGCACATCGTTCGCACTATTGCCGCCACGATGGTCCAAAGAACAATGGCCCAAAGATGATGAACGTCTGGCTTGCACTGAATCAAACGCAGTGCTATATTCTCTACTTGGCTCTTGAAGCCACGCCACCTTAGCTCAGTGGTAGAGCATCCCCCTCGTTCGTGGGAAGGTCGGTAGTTCGATTCTATCGGGTGGCTCTTGTTCATCAAGAAGGCCGACGCACTAAGCGCCGGCCTTCTTTCGTATCGCCCTTGCTCGGTCATAGGCGCTTGCTAGACACTCGCCCGATTCGGGGGCTGAGTGCTGAGCCGCGACTTAACTGTGGCTTAGTCGCGGCTCAGTGCAGTTAGACAGCCTAGACGACTTAGTGCAGCAGTGCCTCGATAGCGGGGACCAAGGCTTTCAGCGCCTTGCCTCGGTGGGAAATCGCATTCTTCTCGGCCGAAGTCATTTCGGCGCTGGTCAGCGGCTCGCCTTCATGGTCAGGTTCAGTGCTGACGCGACCGGCAGGCTGGTCGTCCGGGACGAACAGCGGATCGTAACCGAAACCGTGTTCGCCACGAGCCTCGCGGATGATGCGACCCGGCATGTCGCCGAGTTCCACTGTCTCCGACTTGATGGCGTACCGGGCATGCACCGGGGCAGTGCTCCCATCGGCAGCCGTGGTGTGAACGGTGATGCCGTCGGCAGCCACTCCACCGGTCACGTCGGCACCGGCCTCGGTGTCCGGGACCACCAGCGCGGCGGCGCAACGGAAGCGCGCGGTACGCTTGTCATCCGGAATATCTCCGATTTGGGCGAGCAGCAGCGCATTATTGGCCTTGTCGTGGCCGTGAGCACCCGCCCAGCGAGCAGACAGAATGCCCGGAGCGTTACCCATCACATCGACGATGAGACCTGAATCATCCGCGACAGCGGGCAGACCGGTACGGATGGCCACGGCGCGGGCCTTGAGCAGCGCGTTCTCCTGGAAGGTGACGCCGGTTTCCACCGGGTCCGGCAGGTGAAGGCTGCCAGCGGACACCAGTTCGATGTTTTCGGCATCCACGCCAAGATCCTCTTCGAGAATGCGGCGGATTTCCACAAGCTTGCCTTCGTTATGGGTTGCGACGACGATTTGCATGGATTCTCCTTTAAGAAGGCTCCCCTTGGCAGGGGAGCTGGCTTAGTCTAAAGACAGAGCGGCACGCTGGGCGGCTTGCAGTTCCTTGTTGCCCTTTTCGGCCAAGTCAAGCAGGGTGCCGAGTTCGGCACGGTTGAACGGACGGTGTTCTGCGGTGCCCTGAATCTCGATGAAGGTGCCGGAACCGGTCATGGCCACGTTCATGTCGGTCATGGCCTGACTGTCTTCAATGTATGGCAGGTCAAGCATCGGAGTGCCGTTGATCACGCCCACCGATACGGCGGACACATAGTCCTTAAGCACGCGGCTGGCGGACTTGATATGGCGGTGCTTCTCCGCCCAATTGACTGCGTCGACCAAAGCCACGTACGCACCGGTTACGGAAGCCGTGCGAGTGCCGCCATCGGCCTGAAGTACATCGCAGTCAAGCTGAATCTGATTTTCGCCGAGCGCCTTCATATCGATGACGCCACGCAGGCAGCGGCCAATCAGTCGGCTGATTTCGTGGGTACGGCCACCGATTTTGCCACGTACGGATTCACGGTCGGTGCGTTCGGCGGTGGCACGCGGCAGCATCGAGTATTCGGCGGTGACCCAGCCGAGGCCGGAGTCCTTGCGCCAACGCGGCACACCGGGGGTAAAAGTGGCGGTGCACATCACGCGCGTGTTACCGCATTCGATGAGCACGGAGCCTTCGGGGGCGTCGGTGAAGTGGCGGGTGATGCGCACGGGGCGCAGTTCGTCGACCTTGCGGCCGTCGGCACGAATTATTTGGTGACTGCCAAGCATGTCTTTGATTTCAACCATGCGCCCCAGCATACGCCATCCGCTCTATGCTTGGATAGCAACTCGTCAACCATCATCAAACTCCAGCGCAATGTCATTCCCTGCTTACATATCCATCCCATGACACTTGGATGCACGCCACTATTTTCTTATGCACCACTCGCTTACAGAGTCAATGCCTGCGTACCTGATGAGGATCGGGAGAGATCGTCCGCTGGAATAAGAATGCCATATTCCATGAAATCTTGGTTGAATTGCTTGCGCTGCATAGCGTTGAGTTCGTAATCGATTAACGGCAAATATGTATAGCCCATGTCATGCAACGGCTCTTCATATCGATGAAGCACGTGCATAATTGCCGCGCTCGGCAGTGGGGACCACCATCCATCCAAGCCATACCGGTACGGAGGAACCAATGTCAAGCGTCTGTTCCTTGGGTTGATATCCCAACGCAGAAAATGGTATAAACCAGCGAGAAACGCAATCCAGCACGCATCGTTCACCCGTGCAACCGCTCGGACGAACGATATACGTTGATGTTGAACATTCCGAGCATGAATCAGATTGACGCAGAGCATCTTCAACGTAGACCAGGTCGCTCCGCTTTCTATTGCATCGAAATCAGGAGGCCTACGCAGTTGCGCCAACAACATGTGCAATTCGTCTTCCGGAATCGTTTGCGAGGGGGCCACGGCTTCTAGGTGAAGACCAAAACCAGCCCGCTCAAGCCCCTCGGCCAAAACATCAAACAACATACCTCTTTGCCCACGCAATACGCGACCAATTGCAGACCGATCCAAACCAGTGCGCTGTGCAAGCTCATAGGCATTCCAACCAGTCTGCGACATCACTTCATTCAGCACAGCCGCACACGAATTAACAGGGCAACCAGATACCACACCGTGATGCACGACATCGTACTGTTCTAACGCTCGATGCTCTACAGCGCGCCGCTCTGATACGTCATCGTTGCCCGCCGCGTTCTCATCATTGAGAGTTTCACTCATCGAAGTCACCTTGCCTCGGCCGATTTCCCGGTCATTTCATCAAACCGCAATCATCATATCCCACAATCCCATGATGATACGATTCGTCATATCCCACAATTCAGAGACGGTATGATTCGTATCGCATCAGTTCACACGATTCTTCAACGATTGCTCCGCAAACGATTGCTCCGCACGCATCACGGCATTCTACCGGCAGAATATTCCTCCCAATCAGCCCAACGCAACATCACACGCAACATCACACGCAACACCCCCTCACGCAACACTGCGCCATCTCTGTAACATCACCGACAACACGGCAATCCCACAACGTCTCGGTGCAATATCCTCTGAAATGGTTTGGTTTTTCACTCCACCTCGTCGGCATCCTGACCAGGATAGGAATATGTGTCGTTCCGCACCATGTACAAAACGTTGTCAACTGACAACGTTCTTCAAATCAATTGGATAAGACAAATGGCCATTTCCCGCCAATTCATCTGAATCAAGACGTTGTCAACTGACAACAAAATGTACATTGCAACAGCATGCACATATACATATTTCCCCGGTGAGCAGTAGCCCCCCCCCAAAAAAAAACAAGGGGGCCACCCTCAGCTGGAACCACGTCCGGCGAACCGGGACGCAGTTCAGCCGAGGGGACGCGGCCAATACAGCCCCGGGACACAGCCACAGGGGGTGCAAACACGGGGGTGCGACCGGGGTTGGATCTCCCCGCCTCGGCGGCGACCACAGGAGTGCGGCCAACACAGACAGAGGGGCACAGACAGAGGGAAGAGTAGCCAATGTAACCAAAGGGATGCGGCCAGTGAGATACGGTCAGAGGACTTTGGTCTCTGTGGTCGAACCGTTAAGCGGACAGCCCAGTGGGCCGTCCGTAGGTAAGGGGAGCAGCTATGCTGCGACGGATTCCTATGGAGACGGAAGTTCTCGTCAGAGAACCTGAGTCTCCGTCGGAATCACGGGCTCGCCCTTCATCAGGCTTTGTGCGGTGATGGGCAGTTCGGACAACGCCTTGGCGCGGTAGTCGTGGGCGGCCATGATGGCGTCATGGCCCTGCCATTGCGCATCGATATGGCCGTGGTCCACGAAATCGACCAGCAGGTTCTTCCATGTCGGTTCGGGCGTGAAACCGGCCAGCTTCTCTTCCGAGCCGGAAATCACGTGTTCGGCTTCGGCTAGCGCGTATTCGTAGGAGCGGAATGCCAACTTGCGACCGGGCACTGTGGCCTTGTCCTTGGACTTCTTCATGACCGGAACCATCGTGCCGTCAGCGCCTTCACGTTCGGTGAGCTTGTACACCATCGCACAAGTGGGAGCGCCGGAGCCGGTGACCAGCATGGTGCCCACGCCATAGGAGTCGACCGGCGCGGTCTGCAATGCGGCGAGCGCGTACTCATCCAAATCGTTGGTCACGGTAATGGTGGTGTTCGTGGCACCCAGGGCGTCCAACTGGTTGCGCACACGCTGGGCCATGGCGGCTAGGTCGCCGGAGTCGATGCGCACGCCACCCAGTTCGGGACCAGCCACTTCGACGGCGGTTTTCACGGCTTCCTCGATGTTGTAGGTGTCCACCAGCAGCGTGGTGTTCTTGCCCAAAGCCTCGATCTGCGATTCGAAGGCGTCACGTTCGGAATCATGCACCAACGTGAAGCAATGCGCGGCGGTGCCAATGGCCTTCAGACCATACAGCCGGGCGGCCAGCAGATTGGCGGTACCCTTGAATCCGCCCACTACGGCGGCTCGAGCGGCGGCCACGGCGGCCCACTCGTTAGTGCGGCGTCCGCCCATATCCATGCAAGGGCGATCTTTGGCTGCCGACGCCATACGTGAGGCGGCGGAGGCCACTGCGGAATCGTAGTTCAGCACGGATAGAATCAACGTCTCCAGTAGCGTGCATTCGCCGAACGTGCCTTCGACCTGCAAAATCGGGGAGTTCGGGAAGAACATCTCACCTTCGCGGTAACCGCGAATCGTACCGGAGAAGTGGAAGTTCTCCAGCCACTTAATGGTCTCGGGGCTTACCACGTGACGGTCGGCCAGGAACTTCAGGTCCGCTTCGTCCAAGTGGAAATGTTCCAGCGCATCCAGAATGCGGCCGGTGCCGGCCACCACGCCATAGCGACGGCCTTCGGGCAGGCGACGCGTGAACACCTCGAACACGCATTTGCGGTCGGCGGTACCGTCTTTCAGAGCGGCGTCGAGCATCGTGTATTCATACATGTCGGTCATCAGAGCCGGCGAATAATCGACCATTGCAAGGCCTTTCCTACATAAGTGGTGAAGTTGCACCTAAGTGTAGTCCGGGCAAAGCCATACAGCCCACTGGCGAAGCGGTAGACTCGATGCATGAGATTCATCGTGGTGTTGTGGCGCTTTGCGATCGCCGGTTTCTGCTTCGTGGGCACATATGAGGCATGGTCCAAACCACAGTTCTGGGTGTATTTCACGTTCCAGACCGGTTTCGTGCTGGGCATCGTGATGCTGTGGTCCGGCGCGGCCACACTGCTCAAAGGCATTCAGCCGCCCGCATGGCTTAAGGGGTGCCTGACTGTGTACGCCACAGTCACCGCACTGGTGGCGTTCTTCCTGATGCCTCCGGACGACCCGGCATACGTGCCACAGGTTATTGGCATCATGACCAATACGATGCTGCACAAAATCGCCCCGATTATGGCGGTTATCGATTTCGTGCTATTCGATCCGCACCGGCGTTTCCGCTGGCATTACATGTTCTCGTGGCTGGCGTATTTCCCTGCATACTTGGTCTTCGTGCTGGCCCGTGCGGCGATTTGGCCGGGTTCCGGACCGGCGGCCGGCGGCAGTCCGTATCCGTACGACTTCATCGACCTCGACGCACTCGGCTGGCAAGGGTTCGGCATTAGCTGCGGCAAGCTGGCCATGGCGTTCTTCGTGATATCGCTCGTTGTCTGGCTGCTCGACCGCGCACTGCCGAGCAAGGCCTTACTCGGATAGACGCGCCCACGATCGACGCGCATCGGTCTTTGTGCCCAGCCGGCATCCAGCTCAGCACTCGATGGCCTCAACATTCGATGGCCTCAACATTCAATGGAATAGGCGCGGTTTTTGTACTCGCGCCAATCCGGCCAGTCTCCACCGGCGTCGATGGCACGCTTGATGTCGCCATAGTAATGAAGCTTGCGCTGCACGTGCATGGCCGCCTCGTTGAGGGCTCGGCGCTGCTCGTCCAAGGATTCGCGGCGAGATTCCAGCAGATCAAGGATTTCGTCGATATGCTCGGGCTCATTGGACTCATACACGAAGAACTTTTTAAGATCGTCAATGGTCATGCCGGCGTTCTTGAAGCAGCAGATCGCGCGCAGACGGTCGATATGGCAGTCTTCGTATATACGCTGGCCGGTTTCGGTGCGCTCCACGTTGGTCAGCAATCCCTGATCCTCGTAATAGCGCAGCGTAGAGGGCTGCATATGGAACTGCGTGGCCACCTGACGAATGGTGTAGGACATCATGACTCCTTACTGCGGCGACACGCCGAAGCGTCGCAGCCGTTTGCATTCAAGTTCACTTGAACTGGAACCTTAGTATCTAAGAACACTTACGAATACCACTCGATCGGCGTCGGTTTGCCCATCGCAGACCAGCATTCGTAAGAACAAAAATGACATTGTAAGGAGACTCAATGTTCGAGCCAACCACCACCTACGCTCCCAACCCGCACCGTTACGACACGATGACCTACAACCGTGCCGGCACCTCCGGCCTCAAGTTGCCGGCCGTCTCACTCGGCTTCTGGCACAACTTCGGCGACATCACGCCATTCGACCAGATGAAGTCCCTGGTCTTCACCGCCTTCGACAACGGCATCACCCACTTCGATCTGGCCAACAACTACGGCCCCGAGCCCGGCCAGGCCGAGAAGAACTGCGGCCTGCTGCTCGCCAAGTACTTCAAGCACCACCGCGACGAACTCGTCATCTCCACCAAGGCCGGCTATGAAATGTGGGCAGGCCCGTATGGCGACCTCGGCAGCCGCAAGTACCTGCTCGCCAGCCTCGACCAGTCGCTCGAACGCTTGGGCTTGGATTATGTGGACATCTTCTACCATCACCACCCGGACCCGGAAACCCCGCTGGAGGAGACCATGGGCGCACTGGCTCAGGCCGTGAACTCCGGCAAGGCCCTGTACGTGGGTCTGTCCAACTACGATGGTCCGACGATGGAGAAGGCCGCCGCGATCCTCACCGACCTGCACGTGCCGTTCATCATCAACCAGAACAAGTACAACATCCTCGACCGCACCGTGGAAAAGAACGGTCTGAAGGAGACGGCTTACAAGCTGGGCAAGGGCCTTATCACCTTCTGCCCGCTGGCTCAGGGCCTGCTGACCAACCGTTATCTGAACGGCATTCCGGCCGACAGCCGCATGGCTCACGATCCGCGATTCCTCAACGATTCCGCTCTGACCGAGAAACTGCACAAGCAGGTCGTGGACCTGAACAATCTGGCCGCCGAACGCGGCCAGACGCTGGCCGAGATGAGCCTGGCATGGCTGCTGCACGATGGTAAGGTGATCTCCGTGCTGACCGGAGCCTCCAAGCCGCAGCAGATTCTCGACAACATCGACGCCCTCAAGAACACCCACTTCACCGTCGAAGAGCTCAAGCTGATCGACGAGATTTCGGCTCGGTGACCATTTCGGCTCCCTTCGCTGAGGGGAGCCAAGTACCACCTTTAGCGCGTCATCTCTTCGTAGATGCGCTTGCAATCGGGGCAAACCGGGTACTTGGACGGATCGTGCTTGGGCACCCAGACCTTGCCGCACAGGGCGACCACCGGACGACCGGTCGCGCGTGATTCGGCGATACGGTCCTTAGAAACATAATGTGCGAATCGATCCGCGTCGCCGCCATCGTCACGAACCGGAGACTCCTTGGTTTCCGGGCGTTCCAGCACCGACGTGCCGGCACCTTGGTCCGGGTTGCGCAGCGGTTCTGCATCATCAACGAACATCTCGGCAAAAGTCATGGTGCACTTCTTTCCTCGTATTCAACGATTCGACTGCACTCCATCATAGATTCCCGTCGTTACCCGCGAAACCCATTGGCGCGTAATCCGCACACCTCCACACACCCATGTCGCGCATCACGCCACCCCGCCACATACAATGCCGCACACGACGCCACATACGGCACCGCACACACTGCCTCATACGCCGACGCGACAACAATGCACGCTCGGCAGCACGAAGCACACCACTAGCGGTAGGCTATAAGACATGACTATCGCAGTATGCCCCGGCTCGTATGACCCCGTTACCGCCGGACACTTGGACGTAATCGAGCGCTCGGCGCGGTTTTTCGACGAGGTGCATGTGGTGGTGGCCGTCAACGCCGCGAAAACACCGATGTTTTCCGACGCCACCAGAGTCGACGTGATCCGCCGCGCCCTCGACAAAGCCGGTTGCAAGAACGTCACCGTTTCTTCCACCGACGGCCTGATTACCGACTACTGCAAGAAGGTCGGCGCCACCGTTATCGTCAAGGGTCTGCGCCAGAACGGTGACTATGAAGCCGAGCTCGGCATGGCGCTGGTCAATCGCAAGCTCGCTGGCATCGAAACCCTGTTTTTGCCGGCCGATCCGATTCTTGAACACATCTCCAGTTCCATCGTCAAGGACGTGGCCCGCCATGGGGGCGACGTGACCGGCATGGTGCCCGATTGCGTCGTGCCGATGCTGGCCGATGCTCTGGCCGAGGAACGTCAGCGGAAGGACTGATGCACTAATGACTATGAGCGATGACCACCCCACTGGATACGTCGATCTGACCAAACCGAATGCGGACACCGCATCGTCCACTCCGGAGCCGTCCGCCCCGGAACCGCCCGCGTCTACGCAAGCCGCGCCGGCACCCACCGAAGAGGCCGATGTTCTCGCCGGATCGCCGCCCGCCGCGCCTACCCCTACTCCGGCACAGATGCAGGCCAAAGCGCAGGCCCAAGCAGCTCAGCAGACCCGGGCACAAGCTCAGACCGCTCAGGCCGCCGGCACTCGCCCCTCGTTCATGAACGAAATGCCCGACCTGCGAGAAACCACGGACGACGACCCGGCCACGGTCAAGAGCCGCGAGGAATTCACCACGGTGTATGACATCATCGACCAGCTCGAGGTGGCACTGGGCGAAGCGAAGTCCAGCATATTCGCCCCCGGCATGGTGAAGGTTGACCGAGACGAATTCACCGACCAGCTTTCCGAGTTGAAGAAAATGCTGCCGGTGCAGTTGGAGCGCGCCTCCGCCCTCATGCGCGAGGCCGAGCGCCGTCTGGAATCGGCACAGACCCAGTCCAACGCCATCGTCGCCTCCGCACAAAGCCGCGCAGCCGACATGATCAAGGACGCCAACGAACAGGCACAGTTCCTGGCCGGCCAGGAGAACGTCACCGAGCTTGCACGGCAGAAAGCGCGCGCGATTCTTGACCAGGCACAGACCAGAGCCGACCATCTGACCCAAGGCGCGGACCAGTACTGCACTACGGTGATGGAAGGGCTGTCCCAGCAGCTCGGCAAACTCAGTCAGGATGTGCAGGCCGGTCTTAACGTGCTGGAAGAGCGCCAGCGCGCGGCCGGAGAACGGATGCCGCACCTGACGCTGAACGACTATCCCGAAGCCCAGTAACACCAGCAACGCCGGCAACATCAGCAACGCCGGCAACATCAGTAACGCGAATAACGCCAGTAACGAATAACTCCAGCCAACATACGAAAGGCACCAAGAACATACCATGGCACGAGTTGAAGATTCCCCGTGGGCCATTCCGGTAGCGCAGATTGCTTCGCGCGCCGGTCAATCCAAGCCGATTGACGCCGATTTCCCAGCACCTTCCGGCATTGGCGACAGCATTGTCGGCATCAAGGAAGGTGAGCCCGTACACGTGAGCGGGCAGTTCGATTCGATTGTGGACGGCCTGATCTTCACCGGCCGCCTGGTCGCGCCATTCGTCAGCGAGTGCACGCGCTGCCTGAAGCCGATTGACGAGGACTGGCCGGTTGATGTGACGGTGTTCTTCCCGTATGAGTCGGGTCAGGACAAGGCCAACGGCAAGGGTGGCAAGAACAAGAAGGACGACGAGATCGACATCATCGCCGGCGAGGACGAATCGGAAGACACGTATCCGCTGCTGGAGAACGGCGCATTCGCGGACATCGAGGCGATGATCCGCGACACGCTGGTCGAATCGCTGCCGTTGCAGCCACTGTGCCGACCGGATTGCAAGGGTCTGTGCTCGCAGTGCGGTGCCGATCTGAACGAGGATCCCGATCATCATCACGATGTGACGGATATCCGTTTCGCCGGATTGGCGGGGCTCAAAGCCCAGCTCGAGGCCGAGCAGAACGGCGAGCAGGCCGAGTGACGCGCGCCTGAACGGAGTTTGTACGAGCCGTGCGTTAAGATAACGGACGCTTAAGCTCAATTGTTCGAACGAAATAGAGGATACTCAAATGGCACTGCCTAAGTACAAGACCTCGCGCGCCAACACGCACTCGCGTCGCGCGAACTGGAAGGCCACCGCTGCTGCGACCGTGAACTGCCCGAACTGTGGCGCTCCGGCCCTGCCGCACATGGCTTGCCCGAGCTGCGGTAACTACCGCGGCCGCACCTACCGCTCCGCCATCCAGCCGGCTCACACCAAGTGAGTCCTGCGATAACGGCTTGAATGAAGGCCCTGCCATCGACGGGTGGCGGGGCCTTCGCATAAGTGCACCATTACGTACACCATCGCATCGCACACAACACAACACAACACAACACATCACCATCGCGTGAAGGACCATACAACAATCATGAGTAATGAAACCCCACAGCAGCCGACGCCGGCCAACGAGCTTCTTGAAGCGTTGGGCACCACTCTTAGCCCGGATCTGCTCGTGCAGGCACTCACCCACCGCTCCTTCTCGCATGAGCACCCCGGCGTGGCCAATTACGAACGCCTCGAATTCCTGGGAGACGCGGTGCTCGAACTGGTCTCCACTGAAACGCTGTTCACTATTCACCCGGATATGACCGAGGGGCAACTGGCCAAGATGCGCGCCAAGGCCGTCTCCGAAGACGCGCTGAGTGCCATCGCCAAAACCAAGCTCAAGGTGGGCCCCTACATTCTGCTGGGTCACGGGGAAGCCGAGCAGGGCGGCGCGGAGAAGAACTCCATTCTGTGCGACATCGTGGAATCGCTCATCGGCGCGACTTTCCTGGAACACGGCATCGACGAGGCACGCAAGGTGCTTCACCGGCTTATTGACGACACGCTCGCCGAAGTGGCCACCGAGGGCCCGGCACTCGACTGGAAGACCTCGCTGACCGTCAAGGCGCACGGCCTCGGCAAGGAGGAGCCTGTCTACCATATGGAGGTCTCCGGCCCGGAATACGCGCAGATCTTCACCGCGCGCGTCTCGTTGGGCGAGAACGGCGACATCATCGGCATCGGTAAGGGCTCCAGCAAGCGTAAGGCGCAGCTGGCGGCCGCCGAAGCGGGCTGGAAGTCACTGGACTCGCTCAAGACGCGGACTAAGTAAGCCCGCTGTCGGATTTGCGAATAGACTGATACCAACATGAGCGACGAGTCGTGTCGGGGCCACAAGTCTCGGGGAAGCGACTGGAATCAGACACGCGGGCACCCGGCCCCATCCCAAGGTCGGTCAGGTTCGCTACAAAACCTATGAGGTGAGAGGAATCATGGCTTTACCCACGCCTTTGCAGGCATTCAGCGGTGTGCCGAAAATCAACGCGGCACCCGACCAGCAGACCATCGTCGATGGAGAGAAGATGACCGGCGCCCAGGCGCTGGTGCGTTCGCTGGAGGATCTCGGCGTCGAGGACGTCTTCGGCATTCCTGGCGGCGCGATTCTGCCCGTCTACCACGAGATCAAAGACAACACGAAGTTCCGCTTCGTGCTTATGCGCCACGAGCAGGCCGCCGGCCACGCCGCCGAAGGCTACGCACTGGCCACTGGCAAGGTGGGCGTGTGCATCGTGACTTCCGGCCCGGGTGCCACGAACGTGGTCACGGCCATTGCGGACGCGAATATGGACTCCGTGCCCATGGTCGTGATTACCGGTCAGGTGGGCGTGCAGGCCATCGGCACTGACGCCTTCCAGGAGGCGGATATCGTGGGCATCACCTACCCGGTGTCCAAGCACTCCTTCCTCGTGACCCGCGCGCAGGACATTCCTCGCGTGCTTTCCGAGGCGTACTACATCGCCAACACCGGCCGCCCCGGCCCGGTGGTCGTGGATCTGACCAAGACCGCACAGACCGGCGACATGTACTACTCATGGCCGCAGCGCATGATTCTGCCCGGCTACAACCCCACCACCAAGGCGCACGGCCGTGTGCTGTCCGACGCGGCGAAGCTGTTCTCTCAGTCGTACCGCCCGGTGCTGTATGTGGGTGGCGGCGCCGCCCGCTCCAACGCCGGCGCACAGGTCAAGGCTCTGGCCGACCTGACCGGCGCCCCCGTGGTCACGACCCTGCCCGCACGCGGCATCATTCCCGACTCCGACCCGAAGAACCTCGGCATGCTGGGCATGCACGGTACGATTGCCGCAACCGGTGCCGTGCAGCGCGCTGACCTGCTTGTGGCCATCGGTGCACGTTTCGACGACCGCGTGACCGGCAAGCTCGACGCCTTCGCACCGACCGCCCGCGTGATTCATATTGACATCGACCCGGCTGAAATCGGCAAGAACCGTCAGCCCGACGTGCCGATCGTGGGCGATGCGGCTACCGTGCTCGACGACTTGATTCCCGAAATCCAGCGCACGCAGGCCATTCAGGGCAAGCCGAATCTGGCCCCTTGGTGGAAGGCGATCGACGGCTGGCGCGAGGAATACCCGATGACGTGGGATGAGCCGACCGACGGATCAATGGCCCCGCAGTGGGTCATCAAAAAGCTCTCTGAGATGGCCGATCCGTCCACCATCTGGGTGACCGGTGTGGGACAGCACCAGATGTGGGCTTCGCAGTTCATCGATTTCGAGAACCAGCACGCTTGGATCTCCTCCGGAGGCCTCGGCACGATGGGCTACGGTCTGCCAGCCGCCATCGGCGCATCCGTGGGCTCGGCCCGCGAGTTCGAGGGCAAGAAGCCGGTGTGGCTGATCGATGGTGACGGTTCCTTCCAGATGACCTCTGAGGAGCTGGCCGCCGCGTTCCTGGACCACGCTCCGGTGAAGATCGCGATTCTGAACAACTCCGTGTACGGCATGGTCCGTCAGTGGCAGACGCTGTTCTACGAGCACCACTACTCGCAGACCAACCTGCTCGATGGCGAGGCGCACGGTGCCGATGGTGCGGCGGCACTGGTCGACGGCGATGCGCCGCTCGAAGTGCCTGATTTCATCAAGTTGGCCGAGGCATACGGCTGCGTGGGTATCCGCGCGTTCACCGAGGAAGAGGCGATTGCCGCCATCGAAAAGGCGAACCAGATCAACGACCGCCCGGTACTGATTGATTTCCGCGTGTGGAAGGATGCGATGGTGTGGCCGATGGTGGCCGCCGGCACCTCCAACGATGAAGTGACGTATAAGCCCGGCGTCAAGCCGTTGGCCGGCGGTGCGCCCGCACCGGGAACCGGTCCCGATGACGGCGCCGCGAACGAGCGCTGAGGAAAGGAGCGTACTCATGGCTAACTATCCTGCATCCCAGCCCGGCTCCCAGCGTCATACGCTGTCCGTGCTGGTGGAGAACCGCCCGGGCGTGCTGGCGCGTATCGCCGGCCTGTTCGCCCGTCGTGCGTTCAACATCAACTCGCTGTCCGTCTCCCCCACCGAGCGTCCGGACATCTCACGCGTCACGGTGACCGCCGACGTGGAGGCCGTGCCACTGGAGCAGATCATCAAGCAGCTCAACAAGCTGCTGCATGTGCTCAAAATCGTGGAACTCGACCCGAACTCCACCGTGGAACGCGAACTGGTGCTCATCAAGGTGGCCGCCGACGAATCCAACCGTTCCGACGTGCTGGAGATCGTGCGCCTCTTCCGCGTGCGTGTGGTGGACGTACACCCCGAGTCCCTAACCATTGAGGCCACCGGTGCCGAAGGCAAGATCGATGCGTTGCTGGGGCTTTTGGAGCACTACGGCGTGATTGAGCTGGTGCGCTCCGGTGCCGTAGCCGTGACCCGCGGCCCGCGCGCCCTGAGCGAAAAGGTCGTCGGTTCCGAGGTTACCGGGCGCTGATTCGGCGACTGTGGGGAGACCCAGTCCAAGCTCAAAGGGCGGATGTGCATGATGCATATCCGCCTTTTTCATGCGTGCATACCTCATCACCCGTACTGCAAGCAAAATGACAGCACCTTATGCTAGCATTATGACAGCAACAAGGCGGTGCATCATGGCAACATTGACCATCCGAAAAATACCCGATGAGCAGATTCAGCAGCTCAAAGAAGTGGCTGAGAAAAACAACCGCTCCATGGAATCTCAGGTGCGATTCATTCTTGAAGAATGGCTGGCCGGCACGGTGGCGCATGAAATCACACGAAAGACCAATTTCTACGACGAGATCCGCGAATTCATGAAGAACATGGATTTTGAGGGACTCGACAAGGGGGAACTCCCACTATCCGAGCGAAATTCCGCCGATTCCCGACAGCCAGTATCTTTTGAATAGGAATCGGCCATGATTATTCTGGACACCAACGTCATCAGCGAAATCATCAAGAAACAGCCAGACGAACACGTTGCCAATTGGCTGAGGAACCAAGATACAAGCAATCTGGCAACCACCGCCATCACCGTCGCCGAGTTGTTGGTCGGAATATGTCGCATGCCTGAAGGCAAACGACGAAAGTACACAGATACGACCATCAAGCTGGCGCTTATGACATTAGAGGACAGGACGTTCGCATTTGACACCCAGGCAGCTGCGGATTATGCCCATATCCTTGTCGAACGCGAACGCAGGGGCACCCCTACCAGTATTCAAGACGCCATGATTGCGGCAATTGCCTGTTCCTGGGATGCGGCCATAGCCACGCGCAATATCAAGGACTTCGAAGGTACCGACGTGGAATTGATTAATCCGTGGGAGTTTGCATAGAGGGAGGCCCCGGCAAACTACCGAGGCCTTGTGAACGTTACGGTTTCTCCCGCTACTCCAATTGTTCGGAGAGTTCGAGCCATTCGGCTTCGAGATTATCGCTTTCAGTATTGACGGCGGTGAGTTGTTCATTGAGCTTGTTGAGACCCTCGTAGTCGCTCGGGTCATGGGCGGCCATCTGTGCCTCAAGTTCGGTCTTCCGCTCTTCCAGTTTGGCAAGCTTGCGCTCGATGGCATTCACGCGCTTGGATGCCTCGTGGAAGGCCTTGCCGGTGAGCTTCGAGGTGGAGTCCTCACCGTTATTGGCTCCCTCTGACGAGGGAGCTGTCCGCGAAGCGGACTGAGGGAGAGATGCAGCAGCATTGACGGCGGCCGCCTTACCCCTACCAGACTTCGCCGAGCTGCTACCGGTGCCCGCGAAGCCAGGCGTGTCAGCCGGCAATCCCTTGCCGTTCTTAATAGCCTCAACCATATCGAGGTAATCCTGCACACCACCGGGCAGATGGCGTACCTTGCCGCCAATCAGCGCGAACTGCTGATCGGTGACGCGCTCCAGCAGGTACCGGTCGTGGGATACGACGATCAACGTACCCGGCCAAGTATCGAGCAAATCCTCCATGACGGCGAGCATATCAGTGTCCAGATCGTTGCCGGGCTCGTCCATGATGAGCACGTTCGGCTCGTCGAGCAGGATGAGCAGCAACTGCATGCGGCGCTTCTGCCCGCCGGAGAGGTCGCGAATCGGCGTCATCAACTGGGCGGATTCAAAGCCGAGACGCTCCATCAACTGTCCCGGCGTTACTTCCTTGCCATCCACAATGTAGCTCGGCTTATAGCGGGAAAGCACTTCCTTGATCTTGTACTGGCCCAGTTTCTCCAGCTCATCAAGACGCTGCGAGAGTACGGCGAACTTCACGGTTTTGCCGATGTTCACATGGCCCACGGTCGGAGTAATCGAACCGTCAATCAACTTCAGCAATGTGGACTTGCCGGCACCGTTCGCACCGACGATGCCGAAACGGTCGCCCGGGCCAATCAGCCATGTCACATCATCCAAAATCTCGCGGCCGGAAACCGTCACCTTGCGTGCAGCCGAGGTGACACCGGCTGCAGCAGTGTCATCATCCGAATCCGTTGCAGCAGTGTCACCGCCGATGGTTTCACCACCCGTGTTCATGCGACGAACCTCGCGATCGTCAGCAAGCTGCGGATTGCCGCTCTCAGCCTCGGCCTTCTTACGCGCTTCCTCAGCGGCCTCGACGGCTTCCGGCACGCCGGCGTCCACCAGGCGCGGGTCAGTCAGGTCGGTGACCGCCACCTCAACGGAACCGTGCAGCTGCGGCTCGGCGTACATGGCGTTGACCACATCCACGCGGGAAGCGGACGCGGAGAGCGCCGCCACATCCGGGTCGATATCGGCCATGCCCTGCGGTTTTTCGAAAATCTGCGTCACGTCGACCAAATCGACCACCTGTTTGCCGAGACGGGAGGTGGCCATTTGCTTCAGTTCAAGTGTGTTACGCATCGGCGGCACGTCGGCAATAAGCTCGCGCGCGGCCTTGACATGGAATTTCTGCTTGGTGGAACGGGCACGGGCACCGCGCGAAAGCCATGCGAGCTCCTTGCGGGCCAGATTGCGGCGCTTCGTTTCACGCACATCCGCTTGGCGATCGCGTTCCACGCGCTGCAGCATATACGCCGAATACCCGCCCTCGAACGGCTCGATCACGCCATCGTGGACTTCCCACATCGATTCGCAGACCTCGTCCAAGAACCAGCGATCGTGGGTCACGAGCAACAGAGCGCCCTGGCCTTTGGACCAGCGGTTCTTCAAATGCTCGGCAAGCCAGTGGATAGTGACCACGTCGAGATGGTTGGTGGGCTCGTCAAGCGCGAGAATATCCCAATCCTTGAGCAGAAGCCGGGCCAAATCGGCGCGGCGACGCTGGCCGCCAGACAAGGAGCCGACCTTGGCATCCAGACTCATGCCGCCGAGCAATGCCTCGACGATTTCACGGGAGGTGTTGTCGGACGCCCATTCGTAGTCGGCGCGCCCCTCAAGTGCGGCTTCGCGAATGGTGGCGTTGTCGTCGAGCGGATCGCGCTGGTCAAGCATGCCGAACGTGAGTCCGCCGCGCTTCGTCACGCGGCCGGAATCCGGCTCCTGGGTGCCGCGGAACAGGTGCAGCAACGTGGATTTGCCGTCGCCGTTCTTGCCGACGATGCCGATGCGGTCGCCCTCGAAAACACCCTGCGTCACATCAGTGAAGATGGTTTTGGTAGCGAAAGCGAGCGAAACGTGTTCCAGTCCAATGTCATAAGTCGGCATGACTCACCAATGTAGCGCCACGCTTGCCCAGCGGCGGCCCACAAACGTTATTTGTTCAGCGTCTGAGCGTAGGAGTTGCAGCGGGCCGCAAAACCGGAGAACACTTGCTCGGCGAGCGGATGCAGTAGCTGATCGTATTGGGCGAACTGCTCGCGCAATTGGGACTTGGACCCACCCGCGGCCTTGAGATCCTTGACCATGCTCGGTTCATCCAGCCATTCGTCCAGCAGCGAGCCGCACACCTCAAGATGGAACTGCATGCCCAGCGCGGATCCCAGTCGGAACGCCTGCACCTTGGTGGAAGACGAACGTGCCAGCAGCTGGCCTCCCTCGGGCAAGCCCACCACGTCGTTATGCCAGTGCAGCACCGTCAGCTGCTTATCCCACATGGAGAAGAAGTCATGCTTGTCCACACGCTTGATCGGCGCGAACCCAATCTCCGGCGCATCACCCTTGCGCAGCTGCGCACCAAGCGCAGTGGCGATAATCTGATGCCCCAGGCATACACCGAGAATCGGCTTGCCTGAAGCCACAGCGGCACGCGCCAACTTGGCTTCCGCCTTCAGCCCCGGATACTTGTCGTAATCAAGCGCGCCCATAGGTCCACCCATGATTACCACGCCAGCCAGTTCGCCGAAATCAGGCAAGTCCGGTTTCTTTTTGTCGACGATATTCATCGTCACCGTCTCAAGACCGATGTCTTCGAGGTTCGACAATATGCGTCCCGGACGTTCCCATGGGACATGTTGCAAAATGAGCACTTGTGGTGTGGCCATGACTTCTATTGTGGCACGAGCGTTCCCCGTTTGCGTAACAGGCAGGGCAAATCCATGAATCTCGCAGTTTCCGCAGCGGTCAAAGACGTATTCTCGCGAGACTGTTGTCCTGCTTCTCATCCGTCTGTCACCTCGTTCGGGCCCCGCCTGTGAAGCGTTCATCAAACTCTTCGAGTAACGATTCAGCATGTCTGGTTCGGACCCTACGCTTGAGTGTTATGGGAAACAGCCAAGAACCGCAGGATTTCAACATTTCCGTCATGCCTTCAAGCCTGACGCCGATACATGTTGCCAAGGCCGCAGAAGGCCTGAATCTGTATGACACCGCCTCGCACCAGGTCAGCCATTTCGTGCCGCTCAAGCCGGGCGAAGTCGGCATTTATGTGTGTGGCGCGACTGTGCAGTCGTCACCGCATATCGGCCATATCCGTGCCGCCGTGGCGTTCGACATCGTGCGCCGCTGGTTTTTGAAGCTCGGCTACAAAGTCACTTTTGTGCGTAATGTGACCGATATCGACGACAAGATCCTCGATAAGGCCGCGGCCGCCGGCCAGCGTTGGTGGGCCCGCGCCTATTATTACGAGCGCGAATTCACCGAGGCGTACAACACGCTCGGCGTACTGCCGCCCACCGTGGAACCTCGCGCCACCGGCCACATGTCGGACATGATCGACCTGATTCAGCGCATTCTCGACAACGGCCACGGCTATGTGGTCACGGATGCGGACGGCAAGCCCACCGGCAACGTGTACTTCGATGTGGCATCCTGGCCGCATTACGGCGAACTCACCCACCAGAAGCAGACCTCCGAAGTCGATGAGGCCGCCGCCGTGGCCGACCGCATGGGCCCGTCCGTGGACGCCACCGGTGCCGACAAGTACAATCCGGTCGACCCGGCCGACGCCTCCCCCGACAAGCACGACCCGCGTGATTTCGCCCTGTGGAAGGCCCCCAAGGACACCGATCCCGAGGACGCCCGTTGGTCGACGCCGTTCGGCGTGGGTCGCCCTGGCTGGCACATCGAATGCTCCGCCATGTCCCACCGTTACCTGGGCGATGGCTTCGACATTCACGGCGGCGGTTTGGATCTGCGCTTCCCCCACCACGAAAACGAGATGGCGCAGACCTGCGCGGCCGGCTACCCCTCTGCTGCGCGCTGGATGCATTCGGCATGGGTGACCGCCAAGGGCGAGAAGATGTCGAAGTCGCTGGGCACCGGCCTGTCCGTGCCGAGCGTGCTGGCCGAGCATTCCGCTTGGGTGGTGCGTTACGCTTTGGGCTCCGTGCAGTACCGGTCGATGCTCGAATGGTCCGATCAGGCGCTGGTCGAGGCGCAGGCCGCATACGACCGCGTCTCGAACTTCATCGAACGAGCCGGCGTGGCACTGGGCGGTCAGCCTTCTCGCGAGGAGGTTGCTGCCGTCTCCGCCGACGACCTGCCCGCTGATTTCGTGGCCGCCATGAATGACGACGTCAATGTGTCTGGTGCAACCGCCGCGATCTTCACCGCCATCCGTTCCGGCAACACGTTGCTTTCACAGCTGGCTGACCGCGCCGATTCCGAAACCGCCAAGGCCGAGGTGCGTGAGGCGCTGCTCGCCGTGCGTGCCATGCTCGACACCTTGGGTCTCGACCCGCTGGCCGAACCGTGGGTGTCCGCCGGCGTTGCCGGCGGTGCCGCTGATGGCACGGCCGAGTCACCCGAACATGCGGCGCTGGAGGCACTGATTGCCGAGCAGCTCAACGCCCGCGCCGAGGCCCGCAAGGCCAAGGACTTCGTCAAGGCCGACCAGATTCGCGACGCCCTGACCGAGGCCGGCATCGCCATCGAAGACGGCCCGCAGGGTTCCACTTGGAGCCTGAAGTAGCCGCTTCAAACCCATCAATCAGTCAAACACGAAGTCCACGTCCACGATGTGCAGGCGCTTGATGAGCTCCTTCTCCAGCGAGCGCTTGCATTCGATGAGGTCGGCTACATCAATGGTTTCGCCGATGCCGCTCAGATACACGTCAACGGTGTAGTTCATGCCGGTCTTGAAGATCAGCGTCTGCTCGTAGTCGGTGTTGGCAGGCAGATGGCGCTGTGCCTCGGCCTCCACGTAGGCGTTGGTTTCATCGTCGTCATGCACGCCGCCGACCAATTCCACGAACGCCTCTTTGAGCACGCTGAACGGCTCCTTGATGGTCAATGCCACCAAAGCCACGGTGATGAAGAAATCGCCGGTGTAGTGCAGGAAGTCAAGCGGACCGCCGGCCGGTAGCAGCATCAGGAAGATGGCAACCACGCCGATGCCGAACGACATCGATCCGTCGACCAACGTGCTCTTGCACTCGGCGGTGAGCATGGTGCTGGAATCGCCGATGGAGCGGTTGGAACGCCGGTAATACGTGTATAGGCTGAAGCACACGATTACGGTCAGGATCTCGTAGATGACCACCGGGCCGGTTTCAATGCGTTCGCCGGACCCGAACACGAAGTAGTCGTACGCTACTCGGCACACGTCAATCAGCGAATACACCAACAACGACATGGTGAAAATGGCCTTGCAGATCGCGTAGATGGGTTCCAGTGCGAACATGCCATTGGGGAAGCGCTCGGTGGTTCGCACCGTGCGCGACGAGAGATACACCGCCACCATTCCGGACAGGACGGAAATCGCGGTGAAGGAGAAGTCGAGGAACATGGCCTTGAGGCCGGTCATGAAGAACACGGCCATGCCGGCTAAGACCTGCAGCACGTTGATGACGATGCCAACGATCAGGGCTTTGCGTTCGAGTAGTTTTTGGGTGGGCATCAGTGGGCCTTCCTTATTGCACGGCATGTCTGCGTTGGCCCGAACGTCATGGTTCGGAGCGCACGGCAGTCTGCGTATAAGCGGTGTCCAGCGATTTTCAAAACAGCGTAAGCATTCCAAAAAACACAGGATTCTTTACGGTTTCCATGGTATCGGAAGCACTCGATTGGCTTCGCCACGAGCGGACGGCACGGCATTTGCCGTCTGAATGCCCAACATCCCTGACTACTACGCGACACATTCCCCGGAAAGCGTCGTCCCCAACACCGCAATTTCCCGCGTGGCGGCTAGACTGTTGCCCATTATGGCAGCTTTTTCATCTTTGACAGACAGACTCTCGAATGCGTTCAAGCATCTCAAGAGCAAGGGCAAGCTTTCCGAGGCGGATATCGACGGTACGATCCGTGAAATCCGCCGCGCGCTGCTCGACGCCGACGTGGCGCTCGACGTGGTGCGTTCCTTCACCGGCAAGGTGCGTGAGCGCGCACTGGGCACCGAGGTGTCCGACGCACTCAACCCCGCCCAACAGGTGGTGAAAATCGTCAACGAGGAGCTCACCGACGTGCTCGGCCAAGGCGTCGATCGTCCGCTGAACTTCGCAAAGAACCCGCCGACGATCATCATGCTCGCCGGCCTTCAGGGTGCCGGTAAGACCACGCTGGCCGGCAAGCTCGGCTACTGGCTCAAGGAGTCCGGCCACACGCCGCTGCTGGTGGCGGCCGATTTGCAGCGTCCGAACGCGGTGACGCAGCTGCAGGTGGTCGGCGAACGCGCCGGCGTGCCCGTCTATGCTCCCGAAAAGGGCGTCCAATCCGATGGCGGCGAGGCCGTCGCAGCTCCGGGCCAGACCTCCGGCGACCCGGTGAAGGTGGCCCGCGATTCCATCGAACTCGCGAGGCAGAAGCTCTACGACACGGTGATCATCGATACCGCCGGTCGTCTGGGCGTGGACGAGGAGCTGATGAGGCAGGCCCGCGACATTCGCGATGCCGTGCAGCCGAATGAGATCCTGTTCGTCATCGACGCGATGATCGGCCAGGACGCCGTCAGGACCGCCAAGGCCTTTGACGAGGGCGTGGACTTCACCGGCGTGGTGCTGTCCAAGCTCGATGGTGACGCCCGCGGTGGTGCCGCGTTGTCCGTGGCGTCCGTGACCGGCAAGCCGATCCTGTTCGCCTCCAATGGCGAGGGGTTGAAGGACTTCGAGGTCTTCCACCCGGACCGTATGGCTTCGCGCATCCTCGACATGGGCGACATCATGACGCTCATCGAACAGGCGCAGAAGCAGTTCGACGAGGAGGAGGCCCGCAAGGCCGCCGCGAAGATCTCCGATGGCTCCTTCGGCCTGGACGATTTCCTCGATCAGCTGCAGCAGGTGCGCAAGCTGGGGTCGATGAAGTCCCTGCTCGGCATGATTCCGGGCATGGCCCAGCACCGCAAGGAACTCGAGCAGTTCGATGAGAAGGAAATCGACCGCACCGAGGCGATTATTCGCTCGATGACCCCGGCCGAGCGCCGCGATCCGTCGATCATCAATGGTTCCCGCCGCGCCCGCATCGCCTATGGTTCCGGCGTGACGGTCTCCCAGGTGAACGCTTTGCTGCAGCGTTTCGAGCAGGCCGCAAAGATGATGCGTCGCATGACCAACCGTGGCGGCATGGGCGGCGGCATCCCCGGCTTCGGCGGCCCGGCTATGGGCGGCGGCAAGAAGAAGGGCAAGAACAAGAAGAAGGGCGGCAAATCCGGCAATCCGATGAAGCGCGAGGCCGAGGAAAAGGCATTGCGCGACAAGCTGGCCGGCAAGTCCTCCGGTTCGACCGGCGGTTCCGCCTTCGCCAAGAAGCCACAGAACCCGGCCCTGCCCGCCGGCCTTGAACAGATGATGGGCAACGTCGATGGTGGCACTGAACTGCCGCCGAACCTCGGCGGAGGCCTTGGCGGACTGTTCGGCCGCTGATCTCACAACTTGGCTCCCCTCGCAGAGGGGAGCCAAGTTATATCTCGGTTCAATTTGTATTTCGAAAGGAACTTCCATGACGACAATCCTCGGCGCGGTGGCAATCATCGCACTGTTATGGACGGCCTTAAGCGCGCTGCCCGCCGGTCTCGAGGCCCGCATGCCGCTTCCGTACATGATTGCCCTGACTCCGCTGTTGTGGGTTCCTTTGATGATCCTGGCCGCGGTCGCCGCATGGCAACATGAATGGACTGCGATGTCGTTGCTTATTATGGTCGCGCTGATTGCCAGCTCACAGCGCATCAGCTACTGGGGTACGTCAATCGACCCAGCCGGCAAACGCAGAGAATCCCATCGTGAAACAGCCCGTGAAACAACTTCGCCGACGCTGTCAAAAAGCCATAACAGCAATACATCGAGCACCTCAAACACTCCGAAGGAAGGACCCGAAACAGTCCCCGATGGGCACCGTGAAACAACGCGTGAAACACTCTCGCCCCAGTTCTCGGTTATGACGATGAATTGTCGATACGGACGCGCCGACGCCGCTGAAATCATTCGCAATATTCGCGAACGCAATATCAGCGTATTGGCCTTGCAGGAAGTCACCGACGACCTCATCACACGTCTTACCGAAGCCGACATCAACGAACTCCTCCCCTACCATCAGTTCGGAGACGCCAAAGAGACCGATAATGGCGGATTCAACGTGATCTATTCCCGCTACGAGCCGAGCGCAGCGGTGCCCAACGTGGTCTCCATCCCTGCCGCCGACGTTCCCGCCATCACCCTCAAAACCTCCGGTAATCGCACAGTGACGCTTTGTTCGGCTCACCCGAAATCGCCGATGCGCGGCTGCGCGGATTGGTCGGCCGGCATTCTGGGGCTGCGAGAACTCGCCCGTGCAAAATCCGTCAGCAATCGCAATATCGTCGTCGTTATGGGCGATCTCAACTCGAGCACCGACCACCCGAGCTTCCGCGCGTTGCTCAAGTCCGGATTCAAGGACGCAAGTCTGACTCAAGCCGCCGGCCCGAATCTCACCTTCCCGCGCTGGCTCAAGTGGCCGCGCATCGAACTGGACCATATTCTGTTCGCCCAAGGGCTCAGACCGTCCGGCGTGACGTCCTTCGAAGTGCCGGACACCGACCATCTGGCTTTGGCCGCAACGCTCACCCTGCGGTAGCGGGCGCGGCGATCGATCGGGCCTTGGCCGTGTGGCGAGAAGCGGGCGGGAACGTCTGGAAGACCCCGCCCGCAGCCGGGTGGTTCGCCGTCAGAGGTCCATGGAGCGGATCAGATTCACCATTTCGATCGCGCCCTGCGCGCACTCGGAACCCTTGTTCCCCGCTTTGGTGCCGGCCCGTTCGATCGCCTGTTCGATGGAATCCGTCGTCAGCACGCCGAACAGCACCGGCACACCGGTGTCGAGGCTGGTCTGCGCGATTCCCTTCGAGACCTCGTTGCACACGTAATCGTAGTGGCTGGTGCTGCCCCGAATGACCGCGCCCAGGCAGATGATCGCATCGTAGCGCTTGCTCTTGGCCATCCTCGACGCGATCAGGGGTATCTCAAAGGCACCCGGCACCCAGGCCACCGCTATGTCCTGTTCGCGGACATTCTCCCTTTTCAGGGTGTCCAGCGCCCCTGCCAGCAGTTTTGAGGTGATGAACTCGTTGAACCTCGCCACAACGATGCCTATCGTGATGTTTTCGGCTACCAGATCGCCTTCGAACGTGTGCATTTATTCCTCCTCCATGTTCAGGATATGTCCCATGCGGTTTTTCTTGGTTTTGAGATAGAAACTGTCGTAAGCATTGGCTTCGATTTCGATTGGTATTCTGTCGCGGATCTCCATTCCATAGTCTTCCAATTGATACACTTTGTCGGGATTGTTGGTCAGCAGGAGCATAGACCGTATCCCCAGATCCCTGAGAATCTGCGCTCCGATGTAGTACTCCCTCGCGTCACCGGGGAACCCCAACGCGAGATTGGCGTCGAGCGTGTCCATGCCCTCGTCCTGCAGACGGTAGGCCTTCAGCTTGTTGACCAGACCGATGCCCCGCCCTTCCTGACGCATGTACAGCAGCACGCCAGAGCCATGCTCCGCGATCGTTCGCATCGCCGCGTCCAACTGCTGACCGCAATCGCAACGCAACGAGCCGAAGACGTCACCGGTCAGGCATTCCGAGTGCACCCGGCACAACACATCGGTCCCGTCGCCCAGATCCCCCATGACCAGCGCGACATGATGCTCGCCGTTCAACCTGTTCACATAGCAGTGCGCCGTGAATTCCCCGTATCGCGTGGGCATCGCCACGGTCGAGACGCATTCGACGAGCGTATCGTGCGCTTTCCTGTATTCCTGCAGTTCCTTGATGGTCAGGAGCGGGATCTGATGCTCCTGGGCGAACCGGGTCAGGTCGGGTGTCCTCATCATCCGGCCATCGTCGTCCATGATCTCGCAGCACAGGCCGCATTCGCGCAATCCCGCCAACCGCATGAGGTCGACGGTCGCCTCCGTGTGCCCGTTCCGTTCCAGAACGCCACCCTTCTTCGCCACCAGGGGGAACATATGCCCCGGTCTGCGGAAATCGAGGGGTTCCACGTCATCGGAGACGCACATGCGAGCCGTCAATCCCCGTTCTTCGGCGGAGATGCCGGTCGTGGTGCCACGGTAATCAATGGACACCGTAAAAGCGGTTTCATGGTTATCGGTGTTGTGCTCGACCATGGGCGGAAGCATCAGCTTGTGGGCCAGTTGCTCGCTCATGGGCATGCAGATCAATCCCTTGGCGTGGGTTGCCATGAAATTGACGTTCCATGTGGTGGCCGACTGCGCGGCACAGATGAGATCCCCCTCGTTCTCCCGGTCCTCGTCATCGATGACCAGAACGAGTTTTCCTTCCCGCAGCGCCTGCAACGCCGCTTGCACCGACTGATGGTTCATGATTCATACATCCTTTCTCAGAACCCGCACCGGGACAGCAGATCCTGCGTCAGTCCCGTCCGGGTCGTCATCATGTTCCGCACGTATTTTCCCAATACGTCGTTTTCGAGATTGACCACGCCGCCGACCCGTTTCTCGCCCAGCACCGTCTGCGCCAAGGTGTGCGGGATGATCGATACCGAGAAGTCCCTTTCCGTGACCTCCGCGACCGTCAGGCTGATGCCGTCGACGGCGATTGAGCCTTTCTCGACGATGCCTTCGAGTATCTCGTTCCGCGCCGCGATCCGGTACCACACGGCATTGCCTTCGCGCCGCACGGAGGATATGCTGCCCGTGCCGTCGATGTGCCCGGTGACGATATGGCCACCGAACCTTCCGTTCACCGGCAGGGCCCGTTCCAGGTTGACGCCGCTCCCGTGGCGCAATACGCCAAGCGAGGTTCTGCGCCACGTCTCATTCATCACGTCGACGGTGAAGCGCCGCCGGTCGAAATCGACGACCGTCAGACAGATGCCGTTCACCGCCATGCTGTCGCCGATATGGAGGTCCTCCATCACGTTCGTGGCATCGACCGACAGCGTGCAGTTGGCGGCGCTCCTCCGTATGTCCGCCACCGTTCCGACTTCCTCCACTATTCCCGTGAACATGAATACACCACCTCGCTTTCCACCAGATAATCCTCTCCCACTCGGGAGCAGGCGCGGGGCCGGAGCATGACGGCGTCGGAAGGCAGGGCGACCCCTTGGCCGCCCACCGGGCTTTTCGCGGTGCCGCCGAATATCTTCGGCGCGATGTACACGTGCGCCTCATCGACGATCCGCTGTTCGAGGGCGCTCCAATTCATCGCGCTCCCGCCTTCCAGCAGCACGCTGTCCATCTGCATATCCCCCAGGCGCCGCACCACGTCCGCCAGATCGACGTGGTCGCCCTTCCTTCCGACGGCGAGTATTTCGCAGCCGTGCCGCCGGTAGTCCTCCGCCTTGCGTTCGTCATCGCAGGCGGTGGCGATATAGGTCCTGACGTCATTCGCCGTCTGCACGATCCGCGAGGTGAGGGGCGTCCTCAATCGCGTATCGCAGACGACGCGAACCGGGTTCCTTCCGTGTGCCATGCGGCATGTCAGCAACGGGTCGTCCTCGATCACCGTGTTCACCCCCACCATGACCGCCGCGACGGATCGACGGAGCTGATGGACCCGACGCCTCGACTCCTCGCCGCTGATCCACCGTGATTGATTGGTATGGGTCGCTATCTTCCCGTCCATCGTCATGGCGTATTTCATGATGACATACGGCGTATGCGTGGTGATGTATTTGCTGAACACCCGTATCAGATGCCGGCACTCGTCGGCCAGCACCCCCACATCGACCCGTATGCCGTGGTCTTCGAGCATGCGCACGCCCTTGCCGGACACCACGGGATTGCAGTCCAAGGTTCCGACGACGACCCTTGCGATGCCGCTTTCCACGATCGCCTCCGTGCATGGCGGCGTTTTGCCGTAATGGCAGCACGGCTCAAGCGTGACGTACAACGTCGCCCCGGCGGGTGACTGCGTGCAATGCCGCAACGCGTTCCTCTCGGCGTGCAATCCGCCGAACATCTCGTGATACCCCTGCCCGATGATCCGATCGTCCTTGACGATCACCGCGCCGACCATGGGATTGGGGTTCACGTATCCGGCCCCTCGCTTCGCCAGCTCGATCGCGAGTCCCATGTACTGCGCATCGTCCATGTACGCCTCCAAGCATGTTGCGCCCATACGCTATCCAAGGCATACAAAAGAAGGTTCATGCGAACACGAAAACGCCCTGAAATGATATGGCATCATTTCAGGGCGTACGACGAAGCATAAACGTACTTTCATCTTCTCTCATCCAGACTGTACTGTCGGCTTTGGAATCTCACCAAATCATGCCTTGCGGCTCGTGGGCTGTACCACCGGTAGGGAATCGCACCCTGCCCTGAAGATAGTTATTCGTTTTGCCCACGATTGTACTCGCCGACGCTCCCCCTGTCAACGGAAGCGGCCTCACGCAGCGCCCGGGCCTTCTGCATCGTCTCGTCGTACTCGAAGTCGAAATCGGATTCCACGGTGATGCCTCCGCCCACGCCGAGCGACGTCTCGCCTCCCTCCCTCACGATGGTGCGGATCACGACGTTGAAATCGCAATCGCCCGTATCGGAGAAATACCCGATGCTGCCCGTGTACAATCCCCGGGGCGCGCGTTCGAGCTCGTCGATGATCTGCATGGCGCGAACCTTCGGGGCGCCGGTGATCGAACCGGTGGGAAACGCGGCGCGAACCGCGTCCACGGCGCAACGATCCTTGCGCAGCGTCCCCTCGACGGTCGCGACGAGATGGAATACGGAAGGATACGTCTCGATGGCAAAGTCGGGGTCCGTGCCGACGGAACCCGGTTCGCAGACGATCGACAGGTCGTTGCGTTCGAGGTCCACGACCATCAGCAGTTCGCTGTGGTCCTTCTCGCTGCGGGCGAGTTCCTCGCGGTTCGCCCGATCCTCGTCCGGCGTGCCGCCGCGCGGCCGGGTCCCTTTGATGGGCCGCGTCACCACATGCCCCGAGCGAATCTCCATGAACCGTTCCATGCTCGAACAGCACACGTCGAGACCCGGCGCGCGCAGATAGGCGGAAAACGGGGCCGGGTTGTGGGTGCGCAGATAACGGTAGATGGCATAGGGGCTCTCGGACGTCTCCAGGCGCAGGCGCTGCGCCATGTTGACGACGTAGGCGTCGCCGGCGCGCAGATGATCGACGAGACGGGCCAGGGCGTCGCCGTACCCGGCCCGCGTGAAATCGGAGGAGCATGGGGCGAGCGAACGTCGGCGCGCGGGATGAGGGGCGGGAGGGCATGAATCCACCAGGTCCTGCGCCCATGTCAGGGCGTGGGCGGCCGTCATCGTCCGCCCCTGGCAGCAACAGAACAACGCCCGCGACCGGACGTCCTCGATGAGTAGCAGGTCGTAGAAGACCATGCTCGCCTCCGGTGTGGCCGCGACGGGATCGTGCCTGGTCGGCACGCCGCACGATTCGCGGCCGAAATCGTATCCCAGATACCCGATCGCGCCTCCCGTGAGGGGCAGACGCGGATCGCGCGCGCCATCGCAGGGTCCAAGCCGCTTCTTCACGACATCGAAGAAATCACCCTCCACGGCAACGCCGTCGACGAGGCATCCGCCCCGCCCATGTTCGATCACAAGATAGGGGAAGAGTCCCAGGATCGAGTAGCGCCCCTGCGCCCCCGGCATCGAGGAGTCCAGGAACGCGAAGCGTTCCTCGCCGCGCACGCGCTCCACGATGTCGGCAAGCGGTCGGAACGTCCTGAGCTTGAACACCTGCGCGCTCACCGGAACTCCTTCGTCTGCGCCCGGGCCCGCGTCCGCGCCACCATGCGGGCATAGGCGTCGTTCACGTCGCGCGACACGCTCCCCGGTTCGAATTCCACGCCGCCGATACCGGCCACGGGCATGGCACCCATCAGGGAGTTGGTGAGGAACACCTCGTCGGCCCGAAGCAGCTCGTCGGGCATGATCGGGCGTTCGACGGCCCCCGTGAACCCGATCACGGCATGGCGCATGACCCCGGGCAGCAGACCGCAGGAGACGGGAGGCGTCACGACGTCTCCCCCGATGACGGCAAAGATATTGGAGACGGCCCCTTCGGCGACCTCGCCCCGCGTATTGAGGAACAACGGCTCGTCGACGGCGCGGTCACGGGCGCGACGCTTCTCCATGATGTTTTCGGCATACGCCAGCGTCTTCATGCGCGCGAGGGGGGAGGATTCGTTCCTGCGCACATCGGCGAAGTCGCAGCGGAAGACGCGCTTCGCCCCCGGCGCGGCATACGGGTTGTGTCTCAACGAGACGACGCGGTTGCGCTCGGTGACCGTGAGCTTGAGGGCCGAATCGTCCGATGCGCCGAGTCCGGCGCATGCGCGGAGAACCATCGTCTCCAGATCGGCGCGACGCGCCTCGATGCCGAGGTATCGCAACGTCTCACCCAAACGCGTCAGATGGTCGTCCAGAAACACGGGCGCGCCGCCGGATACCGCGATGGTCTCGAAGGCCCCCATGCCGAAGAAGAATCCGTCATCCGCATCCACACGCGCCCGGGCACCGGGGCCGATCACGCACTCACCCATCGATCAGCGCCCCCTTTCCCGTCTCGCACTGCCATCAATCAGGCTATCAGTCATGAAGACGGTAGGTGCGCCGCCGACACGCCGTCCGTCCGGCGATTCCGTGCGTCACGACCGGACCGATGCGCAATATCCGGCTTCCGCGTTACACTAGTACGGTTATTCGCGCGCGCGTGGCGCCCTCTACACCCCGAGCCGCGAGGACACGTGGATTCCGGCCGGTCATGCCCCACATGGCAAACCGAGAACCCGCACACCTAGCATTACAAGGAGAGCCATTTTGGCAACCAAGATTCGTCTGAAGCGACAGGGCAAGAAGTTCTACGCCTTCTACCGTGTGGTGGTCGTCGATTCCCGCAAGAAGCGTGACGGCAAGGTCATCGAGGAGATCGGTATCTACAACCCCAACACCCAGCCCTCGACCATCCAGATCAAGTCTGACCGCGCTCAGTACTGGCTCGGCGTCGGCGCTCAGCCGTCCGAGCCCGTCTTCAAGCTGCTGAACATCACCGGCGACTGGCAGAAGTACAAGGGCCTTGAAGGTGCCGAAGGCACCCTGAAGACCGTTGAAGCTGGCCCGGACGCCGAGGCCCGCATCGCGGCCGTTGAGAACCAGGCTCAGAAGCTGAAGGCCGCCAAGTCCGAAGCTGCTGCCAAGGCCAAGGCTGAAGCCGAAGCCGCTGCCGCCGCTGAGGAAGCCCCGGCTGAAGAGGCCGCCGAAGAAGCTCCGGCTGAGGCCTGAGCGGAAACGAAAGGCTAGCTATGCTCGCACAGGCTGTGGAACACCTCATCAAGAACATCGTTGATTTTCCCGACGATGTTTCCGTCAAGTCTCATGAGAACGCGCGCGGCGAACTGCTTCGTGTACGCGTGAACCCGGAAGACATCGGCCGTGTGATCGGCCGTGGCGGCCGCACCGCCAACGCGATTCGCACCGTGATTCAGGCACTGTCTGACCACAAGGTCCGCGTTGACATCATGGACGTCCGTCGATAACCGATAAGGAACGATTCACAGCATGGCACAGCAAGACATGCACGACGACCCTCAGCAGCTCGAGTTGCTGAGGGTCGCTCGTATTGGCCGCGCACAGGGCCTGAAGGGCGAAGTCACCGTGCGCCTGTACACCGATGATCCCGAGTGGCGCTTCGAGCCGGACTCCGTGCTCTACAGCCAGGATGGCGAGGCCGAGTACATCGTCGAGGGCTCACGCACGTTCAAGGATCGTTGGATTCTCAAGCTTGAGGGCGTCGACGACCGCAATGCCGCCGAGGCCCTAAACGGTGTCGAACTCTACGGCGAGGTCGACGACGCAGAAGATATGCTCGAAGCCGACGAATGGTATCCCAAGGATCTTATTGGCCTTGAGGCCCGTCTAGTCGAGGGCAACGGTCTGGGACTGCCCGCCGGCCAAGTGGTCGGCAAAGTGGTGAATGTGGTCGACTCCCCCGCTCAGTCACTGCTCAAGATTCGTTTGACCGAGCCGGTGGTAACCGGCCAGAATTCCAAGGGCGAGGATGTAGTCGAGAAGACCGCGTTGGTGCCGTTCGTGGAGGAACTGGTGCCCGACATCGATCTGGAGGAGCAATACCTCACGCTCGACCCACCCGGTGGTTTGATTCCGGGATTGTAAACCTCATATACACGTGAGACCAAAGGACTTTCTGGCTATTTGCTGGCAGAAAGTCCTTTTGCGTATGAGCAGAAACATCGAGACGCTAAACCTTCCTCATTCCGGTATCGCATAGCAGATAATCAATAGTATACTAGTGAATAAATGATTTTATTCATGGAAAACTATATGTTATAACACTCGGAGTATCGCAATGAAGTATGTGCCCACCACCACCAAACGCGATTTACGCATCCTAGGCGAACAGTTCTCGCAACAGCGCAAACTACTGATGTTGACGGTTGCGGATGTAGCACACCGCTCTGGTGTCAGCCCGACCACAGTGTCAAATCTGGAGCAAGGCAAGGCTGTCCGGTCAGATTCGCTGTTAACCATCGCGCGCGTGTTGCAACTTGCTGACACACTCGTAGCCGCATGCGACCCCTATTCCACCGATCTTGGGCGTCTCCGCGCTGGCCAACAACTCCCGAAGCGCGTTCGGAGGTGAATCCCTGATGGCAAAAACTATCGAATCAACTGTACTGATTACGCTAGGGCCTGGAATGGAAGCTCCTGCCGGCACATTGTATGCGACTGGCGACGACCTATCGTTCCGCTATGATTCGACGTACACAATCAGCAGCGATTCCTTCGACCTCTTCCCATCTATGCCCCGCTCGTTGGCCCCATTCTTCTTCTCTGGACTTGGTCCATTTTCGGATTCCGCCCCAGACCGTTGGGGCAGAAAGGTGTTTTCCCGCAGTCTTAAACGGACGCGTGTCAGCGAGTCGGAATATTTGTTCGGTGTCAACGATCTGACAAGACAGGGTGCCATTCGATTCATTGTTGATGGCAAGCCAGCGGCAGGAGATGAAGGAGTACCCGTACTGTCAAAGCTGCCGGAGTTATTGGACACTGCGGATGCGGTGGAACAGAACCGCGAGGTAAGTGATGTCTCCTTACGCAGGTTGTATCGGGCAACCGGCTCACTCGGAGGCGCACGACCTAAAGCTTCGGTGTCGGATCGTAATGCGCTGTGGCTGGCCAAATTTCCGAAACCGAACGGCGATGATTGGGATGTTATCGGTTGGGAAGCCGTCACCTTGGAAATCGCGAACATGGCCGGCATCAAAGTGCCCGAACATCGCGTCATTGCAATAAAGGATTCGGAGGAGAGAAGCCGGACCGTGCTATTGACTCACCGTTTTGATCGCGTGTCTGCACCATCAGTTGAGCGAATGGAGCGATTACCTTATATATCCGCAATGACCGCGCTGGAAGCAAGAGATGGGGACGGCGGAGACTGGTTGGATCTAGCAGAATTTACGCGTAGGGCAGGAGGAGACACCATAGAGCTGTGGCGGAGAGCAATGTTTGGCGCGGCCATCGGCAACACTGATGACCATCTACGAAACCACGGGTATTTGCGTAAGAATAATTCCTGGCAATTGGCACCCGCTTTTGACATGAATCCTGAACCATTCGATCCGTCGCTACCCGACTCACACCAGATGTCATTATTAGGTGACACCGAAGTCGATATAGATAAATTGATGTCCGATGAGAGTCTGTCTTTGTTCGGTGTAAGCCGTAAATATGCGGATCATTGGTTGCCGACATTGCGATCAGCCTTATCTCAGGCATTATCTCGAGCCGCGATGCGCCGCATTGACATGCATTCCATCAATCTGATGGCCGAACGTTTTGATAAGGCGGTTCATGCTCTGCAGTAGAGCGATGGGGATCTACCGCAAACTGTTACTCGTCTCGTGGCTCCGGCCTCGGTATGTCTCTGGTATCGCTTAAAAAGTCACGGCGGTCCTCACACCGGAGAGCAACGATTGCGATGACTGCGTGGCCGACACGTCATACGGCAGCTGATTGGCATCCGACTGCTAAAGGTCAGTTCAGGCAGATGACAAAGTTCCGAGAATTCTTTCCTTACGTTTTCTCCATCGGTTACAGGCACGTTCGATACGTTTATAGCCAATTAGCTCGGACGGCACCAAATGAAAAATCCTTGCCTACTTCCCTATTCGAGCATCCCCAAAAGGGCACGCCACCGCTGCAATGGCGTGCCCCGAATAGAGCGCCGCTGGGCTCAGAGCGCAGAGAAGCCCTCTTCGGCAATCATGCGCATCCAGATATTGAGGTGCCAGTCCTGATCATTGGCCAATGGGTCGGCCTGATGCATGGACCGCCCATCGACGTTGGAGGGAAACACATAGGCACACGTGGCGGAACCATCCGCGCCATAGTTCGCCATATTGGCCTCGAAAATCGCCTTGGCCAAATCATCGGTACGTGCGGAGCGCCTTTCTTGCGGCAACCGTGCCAGCACTTCGGCGGTCAACGTGGACCAATAATGAGGGAACACATCACCGAATTGTCGGTTGATGCCGAACCAATACCCATCCCAATGTCGAATCGCCACACCGTAGAGACGCGAGTCCGGCTGCGGGCCGCTGAACGCCAATAGCCAATCCAATCGCTCCACGGCACCATCCAGGTATTCGGCGCGCCCGGTAATGCGATGCGCTTCCAACAGCAGACTCACCAACGGCGCAGTGATGGACTGTTCGTAAGACACCTCATGGTAGGGCAGGTCGATACCCAATCCCAGGAAGTAGTCCGCACTGACCACCACACGATCGAGCAGACGTTGGGTCTCCTCGGTTCGCCCGGTCTGCTTAAGCACACGCGCCAAGGCCGCACTGGATTCGGCGAACTCGATGCTCAGGAAGTGTTCGCCGCCAATTTCGGCCGCCCGATCGGCGATGTTCACCGCCATATCGAGATCGTGCGCATCCTTGGTGGCCAGATAATGTTCGGTGAAGAAACTGATAATCCACGGGCAGTCATAGATACGGCCTCCGAATTTGGATTCCGGCAGCCCCGAGCCGCGACGTACCGCGCCGCTGGCGTCGATGAGCGCGGACTCGGCGAACGTGCGCCAAGCATCGGCGGCACGCTGGGCCGGCTCTCGTAGGGACTCGTCAAGCAGCCCAAGATTCAGCGCACGTTGTAGCAATACCGGCATGGCGATACGCTCGGAACCATCCGACCAGTCATCCCAACTGGGATCCAGCACATGCTGCCCGGTGCGGGTATCGGTAGCCACGATGGCCCCAGCCAACGCGCCGACGCGCTCATACGCCACCTGATGCTCCAGGATGTATCGCGCACGGTCGTTGACGGTATCCCTCAACGTCTTGTGGAAGAGTACTTCGGTATGTGCACGATGGTCTCCATCCACAAGCTGCAGTTGGTAGGTACCCGCCTGTTCGGCCGTCAACCGAACTCCGCTCACAGTCCGTTCGACGGTAAGACCGTCATCCAGCGCCGTAACAGCACGATTCGTGGCGATATCGATATGCCCGCCCACAGTGGCGCTTAACGAGGAGAACGATGCAGGAGCAATCGTAGCGGCCAGGAATGCATCCTCGTCCGCATACCATCCCAGTTCCCACGTCAGCGCATACGAGGCCCCCGGCTCCAGCGTGATGGTCGGCTGCCCGCCGAACGCATCGGGATTCAGCGCATAATCGGTGACCTGCAGCACGATGTGCCCGCGGATATCCGAATACGTGACCTGGTTACGCGATTGGATGGCATAGGCATTGATTGCGCCTTCCGTAACGATCAGCCCCAAGCGCGCACCGCGGCCGTCCATCGGCTCGGCCAGCACCCAGCTCCAGTCGCCTCCCGCGAATATATGCGCATGCACACATTCCCTCAACGCTTTGCGAGCGCCCGGATACCGGTCGTTCAATGGGGTCTGGATGCCCAAGCCTGTGATGGTCACCGGCTGGTTCGAAACGTTGCGCCATTCATAACGCTCGGTCAGCCGTTCGCCGCTACTGCGGGTAACGTCCAGGGCGAGTCCCGCACCGCACAGTGCGAACGTCTGCTGTTCCAGACCATTGGTTATGCCATATACCTGCGGCGTGTTCCACTGCGAGCCACCACTGGTAGTGACCACATAGCCGCTGCCCCAATACTGGTCCGATGTGTGCCAAGAGACACTGTCGTCCAGCAGATAATGACGATTGGGATTATCTTCGTTCACAAAAGCGATGGGAGCACCGGTGGATTGATCCAGAAGAACCTGGCCATTGCCGAACGGCAGCGAACTTCCAGCGAATTGAGAGAAATCCGTTGAGGCACCGGCTTCTGCAGTAGCACGTTCGATAGCGGCTTGCTGTGCAGCATTCTGTACGTCACTCATGACTGATCTCATTTCGTCCTCAGCCCTTAACGGAGCCGGCAACCAACCCGGAGACAATCCACTTCTGGCAGAAGCAGAAGAAAATGAACACCGGAACCAGGGCAAGCACCGTGATAGTCATGAACAGAGGCCAGTTCGTGGAGAACTGCTGCACGGCGTTGTATACCTGCAGCACGACGGTCTGGTTATCCGTGGAGCTGAGGAACACACTCGGCAGGAGGAAGTCGTTCCAAGTGCCCATGGTTTGGAATACGACGACGGTGGTCAATATTGGGGTGATCAGCGGCAACACGATGCGCGAGTAGATGCGCCATGGGCCGGCACCGTCGATTTTGGCCGCTTCGAACAATTCCTGTGGCAGGGACTTCATGTAGCCGACGATCAGGAAGTAGCAGAACACACACGAGCCCATATACAGCACAATCAAGCCAAGCAGCGAATCCACAAGTCCGGTCTCGGACTCCATGCGGTACAGCGGCAGCATTGTGGCCTGCACAGGAATGGCGAAGGTGACCATCAGTACGCCACCGACGATGGCGGTGAACTTGGATTTCTTGTATACCACACCGAATGCGGCCATCGAACCGACCAGAACCTGCAGCAGCACCGCCACCACGGTGACAATCAGCGTGTTGACGAACGCACGAATGATGGTGCCGTCGGCGAAGGCCTCCTTGTAGTTCTCCAGCGTCCACTGCTCCGGAAGCCCCAATGGGTTCTTGATCATATCGATTGAGGTCTTGAAGGAGCTGACGATCACATAGTACAGTGGCACGGCGCAAATCAGGGCCAGGCCAAGCACCACGATGGTGCGAAAGATTTTGCGAACGAGTTCACGCTGAGACGGTGTCATTGGAACCTCTTTTCCACGGCGTTGGCAATGCCGGTCTGCGCGGCGATGACGAGAATGCAGGCGATGGTGAAGCATACGGACAACGCCGAGCCCAGTCCGTACTGACTTTGGCCGATACCTTTGAGGATGATGGCCTGGGACAGCGTATTGGTGGCGTATCCGGGGCCACCGCCGGTCAAGGTGTACGGCAGATCGTAGATTTTCAGTCCGCCGGTCATCAAGAGGAACATCGAGACGACGATGCCGGGGATGAGCTGCGGCAGAGTGATATGGAAGAACTGCTGACGGGAATTGGCACCGTCGACACGAGCCTGTTCGTACAGGTCCGCCGGGATGGTTTGCAGATAGGCGAGGTACAGGGTGGCGTGCCAGCCGACCTGCATCCATACGGCCACGAAAATCACGCAGAACCGGGCCCAATTGTCATCGGCCAGCCAAGGGATATTCGGTATACCGAATACCGCGATGACTTTGTTCATCACGCCGGAACCCAGTGGAGAGAAGATGTACTGCCAAATTAGACCAATGATGGCCTGCGCCGGGACACCAAGGAAGAAGAACAGCGAACGGGCGAAGCTACGTCCCCACATGGCTTTGTTGAGGGTCACGGCCAGCGGAATGGCGAAACAGGTGACCAACAGTGTGGTGCCGAAGGCATACAGCAGGGTGAAGCCCAGGGCGGATAGCAGCGACGGGTCCTTGAAGATCACAGCGTAGTTGCTGAAGGCCACGAAGCTGAAGTTTTCGGAGTATCCGTCGTAATCGGTCAGTGAATAGAAGAACGACTGTGCCAACGGCACGACGGTAAGGATGAAGAAGATGATGATGATTGGCAGAAGAAACCAGAATGAGGAGAGGTTTTCCGCCCATAAGGATGATGCACGCTTGGATTTTGGTTTGGAAGCATGCCCAATGGTTGCAGCGGTCATGGGAAGTCCTTGAGAATTATGGTCGATTTGACATAGCAAGGCCGTGCCTGCCGCCGAACGGGCGATCGGCACGGCCTTGTCAGGAGGAGAGAAAGGAACTGGTGGTGTGATGGGTTACTTCAGCGTCGCCCACTTGGCGTCGAGAGCCTTGGCAGCATCCTTGGCGGAAATCTGGCCCTGCACGATCTTCTGCTGCTGGGCGATACCCTCGGTGGACATCACCGTAGGGGACTTCGGCCAGTTGACCCAGTAGAACTTGTTCTGCTTGAAGTAGTTATCCACTACATCCTTCAGTTCGGCAGGAGGTTCGGCATTGTACTTGCTCGACAGCGACAAGGTGCCAGCGGCAGAGGTAAACGCCTCGAGGCCCTCTTCGCTGTTGAGATAGGCAAGGAACTTTTTGGCTGCGGCCTTCTCCTTGTCGGAGGCCCTGGACGCGATGGCGAAGCCTTGGTCGGGGCCACCGTTGATCCACTGGCCGTCTTCCTTGCTGTAGGCCGGGAACGGTGCCACGCCGAAGTCGATGTCTGACTTCTGCAGATCAGGCAGATCCCATGGACCGGAGCGCATGACGCCAAGATTGCCGCTCACGAATTCCTGCTTGACCTGATCGGCCGACAGACCAACGGATTTCTGAGGAATTACACCGGCCTTGGCGGCAGCTTCCCATCTCTTGAATACCGGAGTCCAGTCCTTGGTGAAAGTGGACTTGCCGGACCAGATGTCCGCGTCAAGATCGCCGGACTTACCCTGCTCGCCGTAATAGCTAGCCAGCAAGCCGGTGAACGAGCCAGCGATCTGAGTATTGAAGTCCTCCAGGAAAGCGGTGCTTCCGTTGGAGTTGATCTTCTTGCCCATCTCGATGAATTCATCCCAGGTCTTGGGGAATTTATCGTATCCGGCCTTCTTGAGAATGTCTTTGTTGTAGAAGAACGCGCCCACCCATGCGGAAACCGGCATGCCGTAGGTCTTGCCATCCTGCTGGAACAAGGCGAAGTTTGTGTCGTCGATGCCATCGAGGAAATCCTCGCCGGAGATGTCCAACGCGGCACCGGATTTCATGACATCGGTACGGTTATCCATCGTCAGATTGAAGATGGTCGGCGGCTTGCCACCAGCAAGACGGGTTTGCAGTGTCGAGATGTACTGTGCCGGATCCTGGCCATACTGCACGTCGAGGGTAATGTCGGGGTTCTTCTTCTCGAACCCCTTGACGACCTCACCAATCTGGTTGTCCTTGAAGTAGGAATAGAACGAAATCTTGGTTTTCCCGCCACCTGCGGTACCGGAACCGCATGCGGCCATCGGCACGACCATGGCTGCCGTAGCGGCCACCGCCACGGCTGACTTTAGGGCGAACTTCTTTGTATTACCCCTCATAACTAAGTCCTTTCAGTTAGTTATACGCTTCAATATTGATGCGCATAAATGAATATATCATTGAATCCGACGCACGCAACACCGGCGTGTTGATGCGCATAAACTACGCGACGTCAAGAACCATACGAGGCCGAGAATCGGACATACTCCTTAGCTACGGATGGTGATATGCGGAGAAACCAGCAATCTTTCACCAGTTTTATGTCCATCGATCCGATCGAACAGTAGCCCCATGGCGGCTTTGGAGACGGACTGCGGCACTGGATCCACATTATCCACCGGCACGCGCAACTCTTCGTCATGACCATCCACATACACCGCGACCAGGGAAAAATCACGTCCAGGCTGAATCTGCATTTCCACACAAAGCTGCAGCAGCGAATCTAACGCATGAGGGGTGCGCACCGCAATACCACCATGGCATTGAGCCATTCGCTTCAATTCATCCTTCATCGCCCAGATGCCCCTCCATCCTTTTTCACGCGGGATGAATATCTCATATTCCATGCCCAGCACTTGAGCCACCACACGAGATTCGCTGGCGAAGAACTTAGCAAACGCATAACGGTCGAGACTTCTTCCCCAGTCCCCAACAAGGACCATCCGCTGCGCCCCTCGTTCCGCCAAACGATTGACGGCCATCTGCGCCACTCGACGATAATCCACATCAACGCACGGCAGGCCATGTGCGTTTTCTGGCGTACCCACCAGCACAACGGGAATATCCAATCGCGCTATCTCAGGCAGGCGTTCATCATGCCACTCGACGTCGAACACCAAGACGCCATCGACCACGCCTTGACGCACCATACGGCACAGTCCCTCAATCCCCTCGTCGGCCGGAACGAGCATCACACTAGACCCCCGCTTTCTCGCCTCCTCCATGATTACCACCAGGAACGGGCGAAGCTCGGCCAAATCGGTATTCTCATCCATATGCACCAGCACACCGATGACACCGACCTTGCCACCCGCCAACGATCGCGCATTGATATTGGGAACATACCCCAACTCATCCATGGCCTTGCGCACCCGTTTTTTGGTGGCTTCGGAAATGGGCCTGCTACCGCTCATCACATACGACACCGTGGCCTGAGACACCCCGGCGCGCTTTGCCACATCCCTTGCAGTAACCATCCATACACCTCGTCGCTTGCCGCCCGTCACCGTAGATCAGGCATGAAACATTCACCCTCCAGCATATTGAAGTGTATAAACATATGCATACCGACCGATGCCATCCCGCATATACACGACGACGAATCGTACCGCTAGTTATCCACAGGGTGATCCACACACCATGTGGATCACCCCGGAAGCTAGAACCGCATTGTCCGCACTACTAACCGACGCTTCAGCAACCGACACGACCGCCAAAGCATAAGCGTTTACCCACGAGCCGCGGCGGTGACGCGAGCCATAAAGCGGTCGAGGAATTCCGACACGTCGACGCCGAGCGCAACCTGAGTGTGCTTGTCGAAATCTTGCAGCCGCGAGCGGTCACCAATGGTGCGGCCACGGAACGGGCCCTCCAAATCGACCTGTAGGTTGAAGCCGAACGTGGTGATCAATGATGGGTCAAGCGCGGCAGCCACAGCGAGCGGGTCATGCAGTCCGCAGCCGTGGATTTCCGGCTGGTTCTTTACGTAGAAATCGATGTAGTAATCGGTCATGGTGACGAGGAAGTCACCGGCCGGCGTTCCCAGAGCGTCCCATTCATGAGCTTTCTCGCGGGTGAGCACGGTCTGATGAGTCACGTCGAGGCCAATCATCGTGGTGCGGGCACCGCACTTGAACAGGTAATCAGCGGCCTCGGGATCCTGGGAGATGTTCGCTTCGGCAGCAGGACTTACATTGCCCGGTAGTGTCAGCGAACCACCCATCAACGTCACGTTCACGCCGGAATCCTTCAGATCCGGGGCATTACGGAACACGGTGGCCATGGTGGTCATCGCGCCCGTAGGTACGATGGTCAGATCCGGGCCGTATTCGTGCGCGGCGGTGATGATGAAATCGACCGCCGAGCCTGGTGCTTCCGGAGCGCGCGGGGAGTCGGGGATGATTGCGCCACCGATGCCGTTGGGATGGTGGACCGCCACCGAGCCGGGAGTTGGTGACCACGGAGCGTCCGTTTGCCAGCCGCCCGCGCCGCCGTTCTGCCAGCGCGCATAGGCTTGGGCCCGCTCATCCGGTGTGGTGCCACGCATTGTCGGCAAGGTTGCCGGGGCGATGGGATAGTCGACTCCGGGATAGACCGGGACATCGTCACGCCCGAACAAGTGCAGTACCGCCAGCGCGTTGCGCGTGGCCAGGGGCACCGCGACATTGCCGTAGGTGGCCGTGATACCGATCAGATCGATCTCGTCGGCACTGCCTAGGGCATATGCGATGGCGAGCGCGTCATCGATGCCGGTATCGAGGTCGAGGATGAGTTTTTTACGCATAATTATCTCCTTGCGGGACTACTCCAGCGACTACCCCTCAGTCTCGCTACGCGAGACAGCTCCCCTGACAAGGGGGAGCTGAGAAAGTTCAGCCGAGCTTGGCGAGTTCTTCGGGGGTGAGTTCGAGCTGGTCGGCCTTCAGGGAGTCGAGGATGGTTTCGGGACGGTGCGCACCGGGAATCACGAACACGTGATCTCCCTTGGCGAGCTCCCATGCCAGCACGACCTGCTGGTAGCTCACGCCATGGGCCGCCGCGACCTCGCGGAACGGGTCGAACTTGGTCTCATCATAGGGGTGACGGTAGCCGCCGAGCGGGCTCCAGCACACGAAGGCCAGACCGACCTTGGCGCAGTAGTCGAGCGTGTCCTGGGTCTCCAGGTGAATCGGCGAGTACTGGTTCTGCACGGCCACGAGCTTGTCGCCCAGAATGCCGCGCGCAATGTCGATTTGCTCGATGGAGGCGTTGGAGATACCGGCCTCCTGCGCCACGCCCTCGTCCACCAGCTGCTTGATGGCTTCGATGGACTCGTTGTACGGCACCTTCGGGTCCGGGCGGTGGAAGTACAGCAGGTCGATGGTGTCCACGCCGAGCGCCAGTGCGCTCTCCTTGCCGCGCCGAATCAGGTTCTCCGGGCGACCGTCCACATCCCACGTGGGGCGGCCGTCGGTGAAGTTGCGGAAGTGGCCCACCTTGGTGGCCACCAGCACCTCGTCCTTCGGCCCCTTCCAGGTCTCAAGGGCCTCGCGCACCAGCTTTTCACCGGTCTGCTCCTCGCCGCCGGAGCAGTAGTAGGCCCAAGCGGTGTCGATGTGGCGGCAACCGGCGTCCAGCGAGGCATGCAGGGTTTCGATGCCGACCTCGTGGCCGCGGTTGTTTTCGATGGTCAGCGGCATTTCGCCGTGGCCGATGGCGGTGGTGGAGAACGGTCCGAGGTTACGGAACAATGCCATGGTGATTCCCTTCGTGAAACTTATGGAAACTCGATATCCACGATCAAGCCTAAGCATCCCGTTGGATTTCACACTCTCGGCCTGCCCGCACAATCAATCTATGAAATTTCCGCAACTTCACGGAATAGAAAACGCAACTTACTCATATCCAGTTCAGTGAAAACGAGGGGCCGGAACCCCATGGATTCCGGCTGTTCCGCTGATAGATCAGTGGTCTCGTCTGAGACTCATTCCCAGCAATACCAGTGCGGCAATGATGATGGCCGTCGACCGCCCCTGTCCAACTTGATTGGCCAGGGCGATCAACAGGCCGGTCATCAGACCTTCCCGGTATTGCCGGTCTTGTCTCGGACGGTTGTCATGGTTGTTGCCTACCATGAGAACCTCCTCTTGAATTTTGAGACGTCATTATGCCGGTTGACACAACGACACCGCGCCAAAGTGGCACGCTAGTAGACCTTGGTTTGGTCAGTCCAGTGTACTGGTGAGCTTCGGTGGAGGCTGGTATGCTGTGTTGTAGCAGAAAGGTCACGCTAGCTTCGAGGCAATCTTCTCGGCGGCGCCACAGACTTTCGCCCCGTTGGACCTGACTGTTGAGGTCTCCTCACCTCGATTTTGAGAGAAAGGCCCGATGTCTTATGACACCGGGCCTTTTACTTTCAAAGCTATAGGGACTTTCAGAAGCACATCGCTTACCGCCCACCGAACGAACCGCCGCCGGAACCGCCGCTGCTACCGCCAAAGCCGCCTGAGCCACCGGATGGCGAGGCCGCATTGATTGTCGCGGTGATATCCGCAAATCCGTACGACAATTGCGTGCCGAGGTCAGAGAACCCAGCCGCGAACGACGTGCCCCCGAACGCTGGCACCGCTCCGGCCAATCCGCTGTCAGCCGCGGAATCCGCGAACGCCGAGCCATTGTAGAAACGCAACCCATACCAGTCGTACGGACGATAATTCCAATAGAACACCGTGTCGGAGGCATTGGCATCAAGCCATTCCGGATCGGATACTTGCGGATAGGCCATGGCCAGCTCCCGCATCACCCGGTCGGATATGCCAAATGCGGCAGCGTAGACCATATACCAATCCCACAGCGTCAAATCCGCGACTCCACGGTACTTGAAGTTCGAGAAGCCTTGCATATATCGTTTGAGACCCAAGCATTGCCCGGCCATCTGCTGACCATGATCGGTCAGCACGTAGGAATTCCCCATCAGGAAGCAGAATATGCCGACCGTCATCAGGGGAATGCCGATGAGGCCCCGGCCACCAGATATCCGGCCAAACCGTTGATGAATATGCTGGCGCCACCGATCAGCACGGTGATTGCCCCGGGAATGAGCCATCCGTTCTCGGTTTTCGGCGTGATATCCGCCGCCGCGAATTCGGTCTTGCACGCATTGGTGAACTTTTCGAGTTCCTTGTAGCCGTCTTTCCAATCCTTGCAGGCGTCTTTGATGTCATCCATGTCAAATGCCGTACGACCTACGCGCTCGGAAATCACGGTGAGCAGATAGAGCAATGCCCGCTCAGAAGCACTGAGATCGGGCTGGTGTGCATCGAACACGCTAGATGCGGCAGATCCAGATCCGCCAGATCCAGATCCATCAAATACGGATTCGACGAATACTGATTCATCAAATCCCTCAGATACGCCGTAATCGGACTGCCACAGCATCACAATCGTGCTATTGGTACGCGCATTATTGCGCTTGTATGGATCGGACCCGATTCGCTGACTGAGCTCCACCGGAGAAACTTGTTTCAGATCCACGCCGATATACAGGTCCGCCGAACCGGGGAACACAGCAATGACTTTCTTCACGGCCAGAGAAAGCAAGGTCGCGACGAGTTGGCGCTCGGAAATGTCGGGTTTGTCGCCGGAAGTCACGATATCGATGAGTTTGGCCGCCGATGCGGGGCTCAGCTCGGGGCGATCGCGCCAATATTCGATGGAGCCACGGTAACGTGAACGTCCGGAGGAGCGTAAGGCTGCAACAACACCAATAATCCCGAATATCAGGCCGGCCGATATGGTGGTCATCCAGTTGTTCAGGCGCCTTGTGGAGCGTTGGCGTTCCAGATTGCGCCAGAACCGTTCGTCGTCGGCTTCGTCTTCCTTCAACTCCTGCAGATGATCGTCGGTCTCGACACGAGCCATATCTCCCGCCTTGGCCGCGTCGAAAGCGGCCACCACGTCTAGGTACTCGCCGCTTTTCACATCATTTACGGTGAAGGTGAAGCTGTCATCCTTGGTTCGGCCGGTTTCCGAGGTTTGTTCAGTGTGCAGCCAAGTCCACGAGTTGCTCGCGGTCACACCTTGGGGGAAATGCACCGTGCCGGTGACCGTACCAATCGGCACCTGATTGTTCTCACCGAATGGCTCCCATTGGAAGGTCGCCACGTCCTTCCACTTGGTGGCCACGTCATGCATGGTGAAGCTCACCGTGAACTTGATGCTGTTGGTTTTACGGTGGTGGGAATATTCCAGCCGATCTCCACGGTTTGGTCTTGCCATCGTCATCCTTGCGTTTGCGCAACTTGATATCGATATGCTCCGTGACTTTAAGATCGCCGTCGGCGGTGGCGGTCACATCGTAATCAAGCGTGCGGTAGCTCAGGTCGGCACCATCTGTGCCGAGAATCAAGGCACCGGCACAGAGTGCGGCAAGAATCAGCGCACCGACAAGGCTTAAGCCCAGGGCACGAACAATGCGTTTCGGCATAGGCATGCGCTACCGCCCGCCGAACGAGCCGCCACCTGAGCCACCGAACGAGCCGCCGAAACCGGAGCCGCCGCCCGAACCGAAGCTGGAGAAATCGCCACCGGAATCGGCGGATGGTGCTGCCGCGCTGATGGTCGAACTGATGTCCGCCAGACCGGAGTTCAGCTGCGAGCCGAGGTCGGAGAATCCGCCGGCAAACGACGTGCCTCCGTAAGCCGGAGCTGGGCCGCCAACGCCTAGGTCCATCTGCCCGGCAGCATCGTGGTCGAATGGACCATTATGACGGTGGCTGTACCAGCCATACGGGCGGTAGTTCCAGTAGAACAACGAGTTGGAGGCATTGGCATCCAGCCAAGCCGGGTCGTTGACCTGAGGATATGCTTTGGCCAGTTCACGCATCACGCGATCGGAAATGCCAAACGCGGCGGCGTAGACCATATACCAATCCCACAAGGCCAAATCGGCGGTACCCCGGTCGGTGAAGTTGGAGAAGTCTTCCATATAACGCTTAAGGCCCAGAGTCCGGCCGGCGATATCCTGCCCTTGATCAGTGAGCACGGTCATCGCGCCGGCCATCGAGCAGAACAGTCCGACCAGGAATATCGGCAGCCCGATAAGACCAGCCACCGGGTATCCGATAAAGCTGTTGGCCAGCAGCGAACCAAATCCCAGCACGGCGGCCAATACGCCGGGTAGGATCCATTGCCAGTCCACAGAGCGCGTGGCACCCAGCCGCTGGTATTCCATGCTGCATGCACCGGTGAATTTGCCGAGCTCAATATAGCCGTCTTGCCAGTTCTGGCAGGTCGCCTTCATCTGGTTCAGGTCGAATACCGGGCTGCCCACGCGCTGAGAAATGACGATGAGCAGGTTCAGCAGCGCATCTTCCGATTCGCTCAATCCCAACTGTTGCGCGTTGGGTGCCTCATCAATGGCGAGCGGCAGAATCACGATGGTGCTGGTGATGCCTGCCGCATACTGCTTGCCTTGGTCGGCGGCAATCATTTGGCTCAAGCCCACCGGCGTGGCCTGGCTCATGTCGATGCCGCGATACATGTCCGATGGCCCCGGATAAATGGCGATGGCCTTCTTGACGGCGAGCGACAGCATGGTGGCGGTCAGCTGGCGGTCTTCATCGGATTGGCGCGTCGACGGATCGACCACGCGAATCAGACGGGCTGCGGAAGCCGGACTGATGCCGGGCTGGTCGCGCCAGTATTCGACGCTGCCACTGTATTGCGCACGCCGGTTGCTGGAGATCACAGCCCAGATACCCCACGCGCACAACGCGATGCCGAGCACGATGCTGACAATCCAGAACACGAGACGAGCTCTGGCAGCGAATCGTTGCTTGTCGAGCCAGCGCTGCTGTTGCTTATATTCGTCCTGTTTCAGGTCCTTGAGATGATTGCCGGTTCCTTTGCGGGCGATGCCCTTGGCTTTGGCGGCATCGAACGCCGCGACCACATCGAGGTAGTCGCCATTGTGGATGTTGTAGGCCGTGAACGTGTAGCTGCCGTCGCTGTTGCGCTTGGTTTCCGAGGTGCGCTCGGTGTGCAGCCATGTCCATGAGGTTTTGCCGGTGATGCCGTTGGGGAAATGGACGGTGCCGGTGACCGTGCCGATAGGCACTTGGTTCTTCTTGCCGAACGGCTCCCATTGGAAGGAGGCCACGTCTTTCCATTTGGTGGCCACATCGTGCATGGTGAAGCTTACATCGAACTTCATGCTGTCGGCCTCGGTGGTGACCGGAATATTCCAGCCGATCTCCACGGTTGTGTCATCTTCGGTGGCAGAGGCGCTGGGCTTGAGGCCATCGGTACCGGGCGTGTATGCCTTTGGATGGTCGCTGCCATCGCTCACATCGGCGACATACCAATGGTTGGCGTAGTCGCTGTTCCATTCCTTGTCGGAAGAGACGTCACTGGGCAGCTTGGGCTCGCTCTGTTGTGCGTAGTCGATGCCGTCGGTGACGTTGCGCACGCTGATATCGCTGATATCAGTCAAGGTGCCGGAGTTCAGCGTGTATTGCTGGAACAGCTGCTTCCACGGCTTGGTGTTGTCGTCACTGTCGGTACGCTCACGCATCTTGACGTCGATATGCTGCGTGACCTTCAAATCACCGTTCGCGGTGGCGGTCACGTCATAGTCCAGCGTGCGGTAGCTGAGGTCGGCCGAATCGCCGAACGCGGAAGTCCCGATTATCGCCAAGGTGATAACTGCCAACACCACCGTGGCAACAATGCTGATGATTCCGGCGCGAATGAATCGTATCCGCATATCTTCCCTCTCTTAAGACAATACGGGCCCGGCCGGCGGCTTACCGGACGGGCCTGAAGCGGGTCAGAACTGGACCTGTGGCACCTGACGGGAAGCGTCATCGGCCTCGAAGTATTGCGCCTGCTCAAAGTGGAACAGACCGGCGATGATGTTCGTCGGCACGGTTTCGATGGCGGTGTTGAGCTTCAGGACCACGTCGTTGTAGAACTGACGGGCGTAGGCGATCTTGTTCTCCAGTTCCTTGAGCTGGTTCTGCAGATCCATGAAGTTCTGGTTGGCTTGCAGCTGCGGATATGCCTCAGCCGTGGCTTGCAGGTTGAACAGGGCGCGGGACAGCTGGTTTTCGGCGGCGGCGCGCTGAGCAGTGGTCGTGCTCGGGTTGCTGGCCGCAGCCACTACGCCGGCGCGGGCGGCGGTCACCTGAGTGAAGACTTCAGACTCGTGGGATGCGTACCCCTTGACGGTATTCACCAGGTTCGGGATGAGGTCGGCGCGCTGCTTCAACTGCACGTCGATTTGCGCCCAACCGTTCTTCACACGGTTCTTCAGCGTCACCAGGTTGTTATAGGCGCTGACGCCCCAACCAATCAAGACAACGATAATAACGACAACGACAATGCCGACGATCAGACCAGTACTCACCTATGCTCCTTTGCTGGACCTTGCTGTGACCATTCTTCCACACTCGCACCGTAAACAGAAGATTCATCACAGAGTATTCATCGTGCGGACTTGTCTTGTACCGCTTTGCCCGCCGTTCTCCCGTCGATCGACCGAAGCGGGAAGTCGCCGCCCAGTCCGACGAAGTATTCCAGCTCGCTCCGTTGCGAGAACGGTAATACTCGGCAATACTCGCCCTCAATATGCGAAAGCCCGCCTTGCGGCGGGCTTTGCCGTTTCTCCTACGCACAAATCATTACGCTGCGCGCAGGAAACGATCAGCCGAAGCGACCGGAGATGTAGCGCTCGGCTTCTTCGTTTTGCGGGTTGTTGAACATCGTGATGGTGTCCGCGAAGTACTCGAGGTGACCGGGCTGGCCCACGGCCTTCAGGTTGAAGAAGGCGGTGTAGTCGGCGATACGGGCGGCCTGCTGCATGTTGTGGGTCACGATCACGATGGTGTAGTCGCTCTTGAGCTCGTTGATCAGATCCTCGACAGCCAGGGTCGAAATCGGGTCCAAAGCGGAGCAGGGCTCATCCATGAGCAGCACCTGCGGGTGGACGGCCACGGCGCGGGCGATGCACAGACGCTGCTGCTGGCCACCGGACAGGCCGATGCCGGGGTTGTCGAGACGATCCTTGACCTCTTCCCAGAGGTTGGCGCCGCGCAGGGCCCATTCGACCAGATCGTCGGCGTCGGACTTGGCCAGATGGTGGTTGTTCAGGCGCACGCCGGCCAGCACGTTCTCGCGGATGGACATGGTCGGGAACGGGTTCGGGCGCTGGAAGACCATGCCGACATCGCGGCGCACGGCCACCGGATCCACGTCCTTGTCGTACAGGTTCTTGCCTTCGAGCAGCACCTCGCCCTCGACGTGCGCGCCGGGGATGATCTCGTGCATGCGGTCCAGGGTGCGCAGCACGGTGGACTTGCCGCAGCCGGACGGGCCGATGAAGGCGGTGACCTTGTTCGGCTCGATGTTGATGTTCACATCCTCGACGGCCAGGAAGTCGCCGTAGTAGATGTTCTCGTGGTTGACGTCAATACGTTGTCCCATGATGTTTCCTTATGTTTCCTTGTGTTCTTAAGGCTTAGGCTGAGCGGCTGGGCTTAGCGTTCGGTCTTGACGGCGAAGACCTTCGCCACGATTCGTCCGATGAGGTTCAGCAGCAGCACGATGACGATCAGCACGAGGGCGGCGGCCCAGGCGCGCTCCATCGGGATCGTGGTCACGCAGGTGGCGTCGGCGTTGGGCGGGCAGTTCGCGTTGAGCTTCGAGTACTCCTGGTAGACGTACACCGGCAGGGTGGTCATCTGGCCGGAGAACAGGTTCACATTGGTGCTGGCGATGAAGCCGGCGGTCATGAGCAGCGGGGCGGTCTCGCCGATCACGCGGGCGATGGCCAGGATGGCGCCGGAGACGATGCCGGGCAGGGCGGTGCGCAGCACGATCTTGGTGATGGTGCGCTGCTTGGTGACGCCCAACGCCAGGGAAGCCTCACGAAGGTCGTTCGGCACGATCTTCAGCATCTCCTCGCAGGATTTGACCACGGTGGGCAGCATCAGCAGGGAGAGGGCCACAGAGCCTTCGAAACCGTTGATGGTGCCGGGGCCCAGCAGAATCGTGAACATCGAGAAGGCGAACAGGCCGGCCACGATGGACGGGATGCCGCTCATCACGTCGACGAGCAGGGAGATCGTGGTGGCGAGCTTTCCGCGGTTCGAGTATTCGACCAGGTACACGGCGCACATCAGACCGATCGGGATGGAGATGATCATGGCGCCGGCGGTGATCTCGAGCGTGCCGATGATGGCGTGGAGCACGCCGCCGTAGCCTCCGGACGGGGTCTGGCTGCCGCCGACCACGCCGGTCATGTTGTAGCTCAGGAAGTTCAGGTTCAGCCGCTTGGCGCCGTTGACGATGGTGGTCCACAGCAGGGAGACCAGCGGGATGCAGGCGATCACGAACGCCACCGCGATCAGGACCCACATGAAGCGGTCCATGACGTTACGGCGCTGGATGGCGGAACGGGTCGGGCGGAAACGATCGAAATCGATCTTGGGCGCACCGGACATCGGGGTCTTTTCAGTGTTCTCGGCAGCAGTCATCACGCAGTCGCTTTCTCGGTAAGCTTACGGGCGATGAAGTTGACCACGAAGGTGATCAGGAACAGAATCAGACCGGTTCCGATCAGCGTGGAGACGCCCAGATCGTTGGCTTCAGGGTACTGTGCGGCGATGTTCGCGGCGATGGTCTGGTTCTGCGAGGCCTGCAGCAGTTTGATGGAGTAGTTGAGGCCCGGGGACAGGATCATCAACACGGCCATCGTTTCGCCAAGCGCGCGGCCGAGAGCCAGCATGGAGGCGGACACGATACCCGACTTGCCGAAGGGCAGCACGGCAAGACGAATCATCTCCCACTTGGTGGCGCCAAGCGCCAGCGCGGCCTCCTCATGCAGGCGCGGGGTCTGCATGAAGATATCGCGCGACATGGAGGTGATGATCGGCAGGATCATGACGGCGAGCACCACGGCCACGGTGGCCACGGTACGCGACGGGTTGGCCGCCGGGCCCTCGAACAGCGGAATCCAGCCCAGATGGTTGGCCACCCAGTTCCAGAACGGGTAGATGGCGGGCACCAGAATCAGGCCGCCCCACAGGCCGTAGATGACGGAGGGGATGGCGGCGAGCAGATCGACCACATAGCTCAGCGCGGTGGCGAGCTTCTTGGGTGCGTAATGCGAGATGAACAGCGCGATGCCGATGGACACGAAGAAGGCGATCAGCAGCGCCAGCAGCGATACCAGCACGGTGCCGAACAGCAGCGGGAGCACATAGCTCCAGAAGTTGTCGGCCTTGCCGCCGGTGAAGCTGGACACGGTTTTGCTGTTGGCGGCCTGATCGCCGCCGATCAACGGCCATGCGCGGAAGAACAGGAACAGGAACACAGCGGCGAGCACAACCAGGATCAGGATGCCGCAGGCGTATGCCACACCGCGGAACACCTTGTCGGCGGTCTTGCCGCCAACCGGCTGTACAACCGTTTTGTCTTGCGAACTCACGGATTCTCCTTATATAGGGTGGTTATCAAGTATTCGAGTGGTGCGGTTGCCCGTCGGCGACGTTGTCAAACCGTTGGGGTCCTGACCCGACTGAAGCCGCAGCCGTATGGTTTACGACTGCGGCTTCATGCTGGCGACTGTGCGTTCACAGTTCGGCGTTCAGAGGTCAGGCCCAGTCCATGCGACCCTGTGGGCCGACGGCATCACTTGGTCTTGATGGCCTCGATGGACTTGGCGACCTTGGTCTTCAGGGAGGCGGGCAGCGGAGCGGTGCCGGCGGCATCCTGAGCGGCCTTCTGGCCTTCGTCGGAGGTCACGTAGGTCAGCCATGCCTTGGCGAACTCGGCCTGCTTGGCGTCCTTGTAGGCCGGGCAGACGACATCGTAGGAGACCAGGACGATCGGGTAGGCGCCGTCGGCCTTGGTGGCGTGGTTGATCTTGATGACGACGCGGTTGTCACCGGTGACGGTGGTGTCCTGCTTGGAGTCCTCGATGACCTTGGAGCCGGCCTTGGCGGAGATCACGTTGTACTTCTCGCCGACCTTGACGGCCACGGTGCCCAGATCGCCGACCTGGGAGAAGTCGGCGTAGCCGATGGTGCCGTCGGCCTGCTTGACGGTGGAGATCACGCCGGAAGTGCCCTTGGCGCCCTGGCCGACCTCGTTCGGCCAGTTCTCGGAGAGGTCGTAGTTCCAGTTGTCCGGGGTGACGTCCTTGAAGTAGGAGACGAAGTTCTGGGTGGTGCCGGACTTATCGGAGCGGTGCACGACGGTGATGTCGGTGTCGGGCAGCTTCAGGTCCTTGTTCTGCTCGGCGATGGCCGGGTCGTTCCACTTGGTGATCTTGCCGTCGAAGATCTTGGCGATGGTGGCGGCGTCCATGTTGATGTGCTTGCCGGCATCGGAAACGCCCTTGAGGTTGAAGACCACGGCGATCGGGGAGATGTAGACCGGAACGTCGAAGGCGGAGCCGGAGGCGCACACGGACTTGGACTGCTCGACCTCGTTATCGGCGAGGGCCTTGTCGGAGCCGGCCCATGCGGTGGCGCCGGTCAGGAAGGTCTGCACGCCGGCGCCGGAACCGGACGGGTTGTAGGCGATCTTGGCGTCCGGGTTGGAGCCCTGGAAGCCGGCGATCCAAGCTTCGACGGCGGCCTGCTGGGAGGAGGCGCCGGCGCCCTGGAAGTCGCCGGAGACCGGAGCGGCCTTGGCGGTGGAGTCGGAGGAAGCGTTGTTGTCGGTCTTCGCGGCGCTGTTGTCGCCGCAGGCAGCCACGGAAGCAAGCATCACAATGCCGGACAGCGCGGCAATGGAGCGAACGAGGATGTTCTTCTGCATGATTATTACCTAATCCCTCTATCAACTATTCGCGGGCGGAGCGAAACCGCCCGGTCAATTCTTGACAACTACAAGACTATTAGCGGTTTCGAAAAGGCGGAACCGAAATCAGTAAACAGAAGATGAACACTTGGATGTTTATGGGCTACGTTGAGGCTACGTAGTTTTTGGAGCGGACTCACCTGCGGCGAGCCCCCAATCCACAACAAAAAAGGCGACCCGAAGGCCGCCTCCCATTTACTCCGCGGGAGTATCGATCTTGTATCCGAGACCGCGCACGGTAGTCAGATACTTGGGGTGCGCCGGATCCTCCTCAATCTTGGAGCGCACGCGCTTGACATGCACATCGAGCGTCTTGGTGTCGCCCACGTAATCCGAGCCCCAGATGCGGTCGATCAACTGATGACGGGTCATCACGCGGCCCTTGTTCTGCATGAGATATTCGAGCAGCTCGAATTCCTTGAGCGGGAAGAACACGGTCTCGCCGCGCACGGTGACCTGATGCTGGCCCACCTGCATGGCGATGTCGCCGCACACCAGCGGAATGTCGTCGTCCACGGTGCCGGAGGCCTGGGCGGTGGCCTGGTTGCGGCGCATCACGGCCCGGATGCGCGCCAGAAGCTCACGGAAGGAGTACGGCTTGGTCACATAATCGTCCGCGCCGATCTCAAGGCCGACGACCTTATCGATCTCGGCGCTCTTGGCGGTGAGCATGATGATCGGCACACGGCTCTGCTCGCGGATGCGCCGGCACAGCGCGGTGCCGTCAATGCCCGGCAGCATCAGATCGAGCAGCACCAAGTCGATGCCGCCCTTGGTGAACAGTTCCAGGCCTTCCTCGCCGGTGGCGGCGGCGGACACGTCGTACCCCTCGCGCGTGAGCTGATACACCAGCGGCTCGCGATAGGATTCCTCGTCTTCGACGATAAGAATGCGTGCCATAGTAGCCTTTCTTGGATATGTTCCCGTGCGCATCGGCGCAAAATTTTCCGACACCATCGTAACCATTTGTTCTCCGTTAGCCTGCCGTTTCCCGAAAGTACGTAATTGCTCAATGAGGCTACACGCCACGGGCGAAACCAGCCCGCCATGCGATCGGCCGACGCCGCATCGGCGCCGCCGGCGCTACTCCCGCGCCGCCGAGCCGTTCGGCGTGCCGCCATGGCCGCCATCCGGCGCACCGTCCGTCACCGCCGCGCTCGGCGTGTCCGCACCGTCCCCGTCCTGCGTTGATTCATCATCCTCATCCGCGGCGGCCGGCAGTTCGATGGTGAACGTGGAGCCCTCCCCCTTGCGCGACCATACCGAAATGCGTCCGCCGTTCTCCTGAACGCAGTGCTTGGTGATGGCCAGACCAAGTCCCGACCCTCCGGTTTCACGGGAACGGGCCGGATCGACCCGGTAGAACCGCTCGAAAATACGGTCCAGCGACTTGGCGGGGATGCCGATGCCCTGATCGACCACACGGATGGTGACCTTGCCGTCGCGCTCCGCCACGCCGACGGCCACCGTGGTGTGCTCGGGCGAATAGTGGATGGCGTTTTCGACGAGGTTCTTGACCGCGGTCTGCATCGCCTCCCGATCGGCCTTGATCATGGGCGCCGCCACCTGCGGGGCCACGGCATCGTCCGCAAGCCTGGTCGGCACCGGCTTGCCGTTGACGCTCAGGCAGATGTCCACATGGCGCGAGTCGGCTTGGACCTGATTGTCGGCGATGGCGGCACGGGCCACATCCAGCGCGCAGATGCGCCGCGCGTTGATCATGCCCTGCGGGCTCTGGGCCCTCTGCAGGTCGATGAGATGATGCACCAGCTCGGTCAGGCGCGCGGATTCCTTGGAGATGCGGCCGGAGAAGTACCGCACGGCGTCCGGATCGTCGGCCGCGTCGGTCACGGTTTCGGCGAGCAGCGAGATCGCGCCGGCCGGGGTCTTGAGTTCATGCGAGACGTTGGTCACGAAGTCGCGGCGGACGGCCTCGAAACGACGCTGTTCGGACATGTCATTGATGAAGATGGCATACAGGTCGTCGCCGATGTCGCCGATGCGCACACGCAGGTACATCGTGTTGGACGGGCGCGACTGACCGGCCTCAAGCCCGCGGCCGTTCGAGGATGGATAGGCGCCGTGGTTGACCGGCAGCCGGACCTCGCGCTCGCGCACACCGCCATCGTTGGCGACCTGGGTGAGAATGTCCTCGATCTCACGCGAGTTGAGCCGCCCCCCGGACACCAGGGCGAACGGCACCGAACCGGGGCTTGCGTATTGGACCAGACCATTGCGATCGGTGACGATCAGGGCTTCGGGCAGCGCTTCGATCAGACGCCGCTCGGTGGGGCGCACGGGCACGTCGACGCCGAACAGGGAACGCGCGTCCTCATCGCCGGACAGGTCCTGTTCGGCGGCAAGGCGACCCGAAACCCGGCCCTTGTTGTAGGCGATGACGGCGACCCATGCCACCGCCAGCACGGCGAGCACCACGGCCACGACGATCTGCGAGATATCCATGACTCCCAGAGTAAAACGCCCGAGGCGTAGTGCCCCGCATAGACTACGTAAGTTCGCCTACTGTTCATCTTATCGGCCGGCATACGAAAGGGGCACCGCCCTTGCCGGGCGATGCCCCCTGTCGCGGACCGCCGCGGACGGGCGGGGATCAGAGCTCGTAGTCCTTGTCCTTGCTTTCCTTGATCAGGAACAGGGCGAGCAGGGCGAGCGCGGCCATGATGGCCATGTACCAGCCCACGCCGGCCACGCCGAACTCGGAGGAGACCAGCGCCTGGGCGATGGTCGGGGCGAACGCGCCGCCGAAGATGGCGGCGAGGTTGTAGCTCAGGCCGGCGCCGGAGTAGCGCACGTGCACCGGGAACAGCTCGGGCAGGTACGCGCCGCAGGGGCCGAACAGGCCGCCCATGATCACGAAGCCGACGCACAGGAAGATCATGATGTGGGAGACGGAGTGCACCAGCAGTATCGGCACGAAGAAGCTGAACACCAAGGCGGCGGCGGTCACGGTGATCATGACCTTCTTGCGACCCACCTTGTCGGCATACACGCACGAGACCACGATGAAGATGGCGAAGAACACCACGGAGCACATCTGCATAAGCAGGTACTCGCTTTGGGTGAACTTCAGGCCCTTGACGCCGTAGGCCAACGACCAGGTGCCGAGCACGTAGAACAGGGTGTAGGTGATGCCCATGGCCACGGTGCCGAGCAGGACCTCCTTCCAGTACGGCAGCAGGTCACGCAGCGGGTGCTTGGAGGTGCGCTTCTCCTCGGAGGCCTTCTTGAACACCGGGGTCTCGGACATGCGGGCACGCACGTACAGGCCGATGGCCACCAGCACGGCGGAGCACAGGAAGGGGATGCGCCAGCCGAAGGCGAGCATCTGCTCCTGGCTCAGGTTGGCCTCAAGCACCAGGTTCAGACCATAGGCGCAGAAGAAGCCGATCGGGGCGCCCAGGTTCGGGAAGGAGCCATACAGGGCGCGCTTGTCGGCCGGGGCGTTCTCGGTGGCGACCAAGGCCGCGCCGGACCATTCACCGGCGAGCCCCACGCCCTGGCAGGCGCGGCAGATGCACAGGATCACGATGGACCATGCGCCGATCTGCTCATAGCCGGGCAGGCATCCGACCAGGAAGGTGGCGATGCCCATGGTCATCAGGGCGATGACCAGCGTCTTCTTGCGGCCGAGCTTGTCGCCGAAGTGGCCGAACAACATGGAACCGAACGGGCGGGCGAGGAACGATACGGCGAAGGTCACGAAAGCCATCAGCGTGGCCAGGGCCTGGTTGGACTTGGCGACGTCCGTGAAGAAAATCGCGCCGAAATAGCTGGCGGCTGCGATGGAATAGCAGTAGTTGTCGTAGAATTCGATGGCGGTGCCCACCATCGAGGCGGCGATGATCTCGGGAACGGAATCCTTCTTCACCGGTTTGGCCACAGTCGCGGATGCGCTTGCAGACATTGTCCTTCTTCTTTCTCCTCTTGCGGATAAACCCCGGTGCGGCGTGCGCATCACGTGTTCGCGATGACGGACGAATCAAGCACAGCGACCGGGATACGGGAGAAGGACTGGCACGGCTTGTGGCCCCAGCGATGAGCTCCCGCACATCGCCGTGCCGAACACCGAGTATGACTCAGGTTATAAGCAATAGTTTGAAAGCGCTCATATAGTGGTCATCATATCCAAAGCGTGGATGGTGAGATGGGCCAGCCCGCCGATTACAGGCGCTTGACGATATCGACGGCCAGACGGGCGGCGGTGTCGGCGTATTCGGAGATGTCGAACTCCTTGAATACCTCGTAATCAGTGTCGGCGTTGTCGGAAAGGGCACGAATCACCAGTGCCGGCACGTCATTGCGGGCGGCGACCTGTGCCACGGCGGCTCCTTCCATCTCCACGGCGTCAGCCCCGGTGAGTCGGATGACCTCCTCGGCCTTTTGGGGCGTGTCCACGAAGTAGTTGCCGGAGGCGATGATGCCGGTGATGTGGGTAATGCCCGCATTGGCAAGCGCCTCGTCGGCAACTTCCAGCAGACGGTCATCAGAGTGGAATTCCTCCACCGGAGCGTCCGCAGTGCCGGGCTTCCACTGGCCTACGAGCCGCATGTCAGTGTCGAGGTAGCGCAGGGTGCCGCCGAGCACCACGTCGTTGATGTGCAGGTGGGTGTTGAGGTTGCCGGCGATGCCGCTGAAAATCACGGCGTCCGGGGCGAACTCGTCAATCAGCAGCTGCGTGGTGGCGGCCGCATTGACCAGTCCCATGCCGCCTACCGTTGCGGCAACCTTGATGACGTCAGAACCAAAGGAGTCGACCGTGCCGGACACGATGTCAAGGCTGCCCTTGGCGGTGTGCGTCACATGCGTGAGCGATTTGGCGATCAGCGCCACTTCCTCATCCAATGCGCCAATAATAGCTACAGTTTTCATACCCATACGTAAGTTCCTTTCACAACGCTTTCGACTCCCATGTCAGGGGAGGTGGCCGCCGAATGGCAGGCTGAGGGGTAGAGACGTTTCGTTGCATTGCTCCTGCGAGAGAGCCGATGACGCAACTCAGTGCCAACGCCGCGTGGCCACGGCTTCCGCAAGCTCGCGCAGCAAGGCCTCGGTCTCTTCCCAGCTGATGCACTTGTCAGTAATCGACTTGCCATAGACCAGCTGATCAAGCGGCGCGGCCTTCTGATTGCCTCCTTCAATAAAGCTTTCCATCATGATGCCGGTGATGCCCCGCTCGCCAGCTGCAATTCTGCTGGCAATATTGCGCACGACTTCGGCCTGACGATGTTCGTCCTTGCCGGAGTTACCGTGCGAGCAATCAACAATCAGACCATGCGAAGCGGCGGATTCAGCGGGCATTTCGGCGCGTACGTCTTCCATGGCTTTGGCCACGGATTCGGCATCGTAGTTCGGGCCGTGAATCGAGCCGCGCAACACCACATGGCAGTCCGGGTTGCCAAGGGTCTCGACTGCGCAGGCACGCCCCAGATGGTCAATGCCGAAGAACGTGTGCTGCTGGGCAGCGGCGAAGCAACCGTTGACCGCCGCCTTCACCGAACCGTCGGTGGCGTTCTTAAAGCCGACCGGCATGGAAAGCCCGCTGGCCAATTGGCGGTGAATCTGGCTTTCCGTGTTGCGCGCACCAATGGCGCCCCAACTCACCGCATCCGAGATGAACTGCGGACTGGTGGGCTCCAGGAATTCCGTGGCGGCCGCCAATCCTTCCTTCAGCACACCAAGCAAGGTTTTGCGGGCAAGCAACAGGCCCTTGCGGATATTGTGGCTGCCATCAATATCCGGGTCGTTGATCAGGCCCTTCCAGCCGATGGTGGTGCGCGGCTTCTCGAAGTACACGCGCATGACGATGAGCAGCTGCTCGCCGAGCTCGTCTTTCAGCTTGGCCAATCGATGCGCGTAGTCCAGCGCGGCCTTCGGGTCATGAACCGAACAGGGGCCGACGATGACCAACAACCTGTCATCTTGGCCGTACAGGCACGCGCGAATCTCATCACGCGAGTAGGCGACGATTTCCTGAGCCTGATCGGTCAGCGGGAGCTCAGCGAGCACTTGCGCGGGTGTGGGCAGCGGCTCCAACTCCAATACGCGGCGGTTGATGATGCGACTGACACCCACCTGATCCTCCCAACGAGGCACATCGGTGACGACGAGCGGATTCTTCCCCTCCCCCATCGCCTGACGAATGGCGCGAAGCTCTTCCGGGGTGTTCAACGGCTGCGGACCGACTTGCAACGGACGCAGCGAATGCGCTGCTTCCTCCTGCTGCTGCATAACATCTCTCCTTGGGTCAGTATCTTTCCCAAGGATAAGGTGTCACGGGAACAAACTGACATGACCACCGTTATTGGCAAAGAATGCTCACTGAGCGGGTCTCAGTGAGCATTTCTACAAAGACAAAGCTATTTAGCCGAGCTGCGAGCGGTGACGGCGTCGGCCAGGGTGTGTAGCAGCTCGTTAGTGCGATCCCACGGCACGCAGGCATCGGTGACGGACTGGCCGTAGACCAGCTGGTCGAGCGGGGCCGGCTTCTGATGGCCGCCCACCAGGAAGCTCTCCATCATCACGCCGGTGATGCCCTGCTCGCCATGCGCCAGACGCTCGGCTATCTCTTCGATGACTTCGGCTTCGCGGCGTTCGTCCTTGCCGCAATTGCCGTGGGCGGCGTCGATGACGAGCCCGTGCCGGCTCGGCCCCGTCGCCTGCGAGGCCTTGAGATCTCCCAAAGCCCGGCGCACGGATTCGGCATCGTAGTTCGGGCCGTGGCTGGAACCGCGCAGAACCAGATGGCAATCCGGGTTACCTTTGGTTTCGGCGGAAATCACGCGACCGTCCAAGTTAATGGACAGGAAGTGATGCTCGAAGCCGGCCGCGAAGCAGGAATCGGCGGCGGCCTTGATGGAGCCGTCGGTGGAGTTCTTGAAGCCCACCGGCATGGACAGGCCACTGGCCAGTTCGCGGTGGACTTGGGATTCGGTGTTACGCGCGCCGATGGCACCCCAGCTGATCGCGTCGCAGATGTACTGCGGGGTGATGGGGTCAAGCCATTCGGTGGCGGCGGGCAGACCGAGGCTCAGCACGTCGGTGAGCACCTTGCGGGCCAGCCACATGCCCTTACGAATATTGAAGCGACCGTCCAGATCGGGGTCGTTGATGAGGCCTTTCCAGCCGATGGTGGTGCGTGGCTTCTCGAAGTACACGCGCATCACGATCACGAGTCGGTCTTCCAGCTCGCGCTTGACGGCAGCCAGCTTTTCTGCGTACTCGTGCGCGGCCTTCGGGTCGTGGATTGAGCAGGGGCCCACGATGACGAGCAGTCGGTCGTCGCGGCCGTTGAGCACATCGCGGATTTCCTGCCGCGAGTGGAGCACGAGCTCGCTCATCTCATCGGTGAGCGGCTGCTCCCTGAGGAAGGCACGCGGCGCGGGAATGGGGTCAAGCTGACGAATGTTGACATCGACGGTCTCGGGAAAGACGGCCTGCTCCCCCAACCGACGTTCATCCTCGGAACTATCCGGGCCACGTAACGCTGCCAATGCTCGACTCCTTTCCCGTAATCCGCGCACCGCGGGCATGCCGCCGTGGATGCGAAGGCCCCACTATAGCAGTTCGCCGCCGGCACCGCTGGCGGGGCCGGCGATTATGGACCGTCTGCGGCGGCGCCGGGCTTGACGGGCGGCGCCCACCCGTCAAGCCCATACGCCCTCTTATGCGAGCGCGCCCATCGGATCCCATGCGGGGAGCATGGTGGCCGGGGATTCCAAGGCCTTGCGGTACTCTTCGGGAAGCATGGCCTTGGGGACGGCGACCTCGTAGACGTATTCGGTGAACCAGTCGTCGGACATGGTGAAGTAGCCCTTGTCGGCGATCTTGGCACCCCAGGAGTTCTCCACACGCCAGCGCCGCGTGGAGCCGTCATCGGCGACGTCCACGCCGGCGAAGGCCATGGCGTGGTTCATGGCGGAGTCACCGAAGCGCACGCGGGCTTCCTTGTCCAAATCGAAGTCCACGTCGTACACGCGGCCGTACTCGAACAGGTCGGTGGCCCAAGCGCCGTTCTCACGGTCCATGAACGGGTGGCAGTCGGCACCGAACCATACCGGGATGCCCTGCTCAACGAGAATCTGCTTGACACAGTCCTTCATGAACTGGTTTGGCACGTTGAGGTACTCGGTGGCGTCGCCGCCAGCCACATTGCCGAGGTGCTCGATGCCGATCTTCTTGCCCTTGGCGTGCTCGGTGCGCGGATCATCCACCAGGCACACGTAGTCCTCGAGACCGGCCGGTCCCACGTACTTCTTCCAGAATTCGACCGGCGTGATCTCGCCGTCGCGGTGGAATTCGCCATCCTTGTCGGTCCATTCCCAGTCGAAGGAGACCGGCGGCTCGCCCAGGTGGATGGTCAGAATACGGTGGCCGGCAGCAGTGGCGTCGGCAATAATCGCCTCGACCTTGGAGGCATCGCCGTCAGCGGCGTACATGTGCGCCACGGCGGTGTGCAGCATGTGGCGCAGCTGGGTGTTCATCTCACCGGTGTTCTTGGAGGATTCGGTCTCCGGGAACAGGTCCTTGGGCACAGCGCCGTACTTCTTGTACACGTTCATGGCCATGGTCCACTGGCCGCCATCGCCCATCACGTCGGCGAGCAGGTGCTGCATCAGGCGGGAGTCGGACGGCTCCCCGGCAGCCACCAGAGCGGCCACATCCTTAAGGAAGTAGTTGACGCGCTCCAGCTTGTCGTAGTACATCGCGTAGTTCTGGGAGAACTCGAACTCCTTCAAGTTCATGTTCTTCTTGGCCACGAAACGGGCCACGTTCAGGGAGCTGAACAGCCAGCAGCGGCCGGAGCGATCCTGATGGGTGGCTTCGCCATTGTCAACGATGGTGGAGAAACGGCGCTGCATCAGACGAGCGCGGTCATAATTGCGAGCCACCTTGTCGATGCCGGCGGCGGTCACCGCGTTCATGGCCAGACGGTTGGTGCCACTCTGTGCGAAATCGCCGCGCAGGGTATTCAATGCTTCGCCGGTCAGAGGCGTCAATTCACTCATGTCATACTCCTTCTGTGATGGTGCGCTTGCGGCGCAGATCCAAACGAATACGGCACCTGGCTCGAAAGCGCAGGTGCCGTAATTCTTACCGCTAGTAGTCTAATCGAAGGCCTGTCATTCGCCGTTCTGCTCAGATACGGCTGTATTCTCCTGAGTCGGGGCCTCCGGTTCGCCCTGTGTCTGGTGCTCGGACGGCTCAGACGATTCGGACTGCTCATTCTGCGCAGCCGAATCAGCCGGTGCCGCATCTGTCTCATTGTGATCGTCGGCAGCCGACTCGTTTCCGCTCAACTCACCCGGCTGATCATCGGCCTCGTTGTGCACAGGCTTGACTTCCGGGACGGGCGCGACCACCGGCAATGACGCCACGGCAGCGGCTTCCTGACTCTGACCAGAGGCCGCCGCATTACCACCGAAAGCGAATCCGGAGAACGCCTGCGAGAACATAGAACGCAGTTCCGAAACACGCTGGGTGATGACGGACTCGCGTTCCTGCAGATCGGCGATGCGCTTGGACAGACCGTCAAGCTCGCTTTGGGCGGCGGCACGACGCTCCTCGATCTGCGCATCGGCTTCCTCGCCCGCCTTATGCACGATTGCGGCGGCCTGGATGTCCGCCTCCTCGCGCTTGGACGCGGCATATGAATCGGCTTGGTCGCGAGTGTTCTTGGCCTGGCCGACCAACTCATCGGCTTCCCGCTTGGCCGCCACACGACGCTCTTCGAGGTGCTGCAGCAGTTCGTTGACCTTCTTCGTGGCCTCATCCTGCTGAGCGGCGATGTCGTGACGGATCTGCTCGACTTCGGCGTTGACCTGGCTCATCGTGCTGGTGCGCTTGACCTCGGCCTCATCAGTGATTTCCTGACCCTTGGTCTTGGCCGCATCAATGATTTCGCTGGCCTTGCGCTGGGCTTCGGTCATCATCTTGGACACTTGCTCGCGCACGTCGGCGAGCTTCTTGTTGGCCTCGGCGAGCGCCGCCTCAATCTGATCGTTGGAATCGGACTTAAGCTTGGTGATCTCCTCATTGGCGCTTTTGCGCATTGCGGCAACCTGCTGGGTAGCTTCCGCCTTCATATCGGCGATTTCGCGCTCTTGGGTGGAGCGTTCGGAAGCCATCTTCTTGGTGTGCTCTTCGCGCGCGTTGCTGAGCTCAAGCTCGACGGTCTGACGCTGTTCGGTGATGGTCTTGGCGGTTTCGGAGCGCAGTTGTGCGGCGTCCTCGTTGGCGGAGGTGGTCACTGATTCGGCCTGATTGTTGGCGTTCGTCAGAATCGAGGCGGCCTTGGCATTGGCGTCGTCAACAATATGCTGGGCATCCAGCTTGGCATTGTTGATCAGTGTTTCGGCCTGCGCCTGAGCCGTGGTACGGATGGAGGACGCGTCCTGCTTGGCGCGTTCCAGCAGTTCGGTACTCGTCTGTTCGGCGGAGGCAAGCATCTGCTGGGCGTTCGCTCCCAAGGAAGCGAAGCTGTTGCCTTCCGGCTTCTTGTTCTTCTCTTCCTGAAGTTGGGCCTGCAGTTGCAGAATACGGTCGTCATCCGCCGCAATCTGCTCACGCATGCTGGCCAACGTCTGCTGCGCACGCTTCACACTCTCCTGAGTAGCGTCGAAGGCAGCATCGACCTTCTCCTTGTCATATCCTCGCAGCACCACCGGGAAACGATCCACCATCGCTGTTTATTCCTTTCGCACACGCATAAAGCTCTTGGCACATCCTTGAAGCACTGTAGCGCATCGCACTAGCGCTGAGCGTTGAGCGACGCGCAATCGTTACAATGCGTGCGAACCATGTTCTATTCCGGCGTGGCGCACAGCGTGCTAGGCGATGAGGATGTCGGAGCTGGAGGGCTTGAGATAGTAGCGTACGGCTTCGCGCACCACATCACGGCCAGCGGCGATCTGCTGGTCGAGTGGTAGACCATGCTGGCTGGAATGCGCCGGAACGACCGGAGGGAAGCTGACGAATCCGCCCAGCACCCGCTCCTGGGTGGCGGTCCAGTTGAGCAAGTTGTAGAACAGCGAATTACATACGAACGTACCTGCGTCCGAACTCAGGGTGGCCGGAATAGAATCATCCGTGAAATCATTCAGGATCGAGCGCAACGGCAGGCGGGTCCAATAGGCGGCCGGGCCATTGGGGTCGATGGGTTCGCGGCGTGGGGTCACGTTGTCCGCGTCCGGCCTGATCGCGTCCATCAGGTTGGTGGCGCATCGTTCAAGCATCACGCCTCGGGCTGCGTGCTTGAGCCCGGTGGCGATGACGATATTGGGCTTGGTGGCCTCAATGGTCTCTTTCAGCGTGGGCCAGGCTTTGGCGAAGCTCACCGGGATGCTGACGGCATGAACGGTGACGGCGACCTGCTCCAACGGATCGTCCGGAGCAGAGGAGACGCCCAGTCCCTGCTCGGCGATGGCCTTGGGCACTTCGACGGCGGGATTGACCTCCACGCCGTCATAGTGGTCGAAGCCGGAGATCACAACATTGAGTTCACGCATAATGCCAGTCTAGCGATGCATCTGGCCGGCTGCTTGGGCCAGCAGGGCATGCATGCGGGCGCGGGCCTCTTCCTTGGGATCACGACCGAGAATCTCCTCGGCGATACGCTCAGCTGTGGGAATATCTTCCAACGTGGTGATCTTCAGGTTGGTTTCCGCACCGGAGACAATGGCGACGGGTTCATCAGGCAGATAATCGACCACTACGCGCGTGTCGTCGGTGGGATGGAAGTCCGGGTCGGCGGCAGCCAAATCGTAAGCGTGACGAATCGTCGCGAAGCGGAAGGATTGCGGGGTCTGCGCGCGGAAGGTGTTCGGGCGGTCCGGCACCGACTTGACCACTTTCAAATCGCCCAGATCCTCGGTCAACAGCACGGTGTCGGTTGAGGCGTAGGCCACGGTCGCGGCCGTGAACTGGTCGAGCGCATCAATCGAACCGTCGATGGCGGACTGTTCCACGAACGGACGGACGGCGTCATGGATCAGAATCTTGGCATCGTCCGGAATGCCAGCCGTAGCCAGCATGTCGAGCGCGGTGGCGGTACTGTCCACACGTTCGTCACCGCCGTCAATGATGACGCGGACCTTGGTGTAGCCCATCTCGCCAACCAACGTTTCCACTTCACCGCGCACCTTGGGATTGACCACCACCACGATGTCGCTGACGCGATCGCAATGTTCAAAGGCATCAATGCTCCAGCACACGATGGGCTTGCCGCCCACGGAGACAAGCTGCTTGGGATTATCGGGGTCGAAGCGCGTACCGAAGCCGGCGGCCAGCACTACGGCTACCACCGGCACGGTTTGTGCCGGTTTGGTGCCCTGAGCGGGGGCCGGCTGGACGGTAGGCGTCTCGACGGGGGTATCGAAATCTCTCTCAGTCATAGGCACCACCGTAGGGTGAGGGCTGGCCGTCCGTGAACTGCATCACATCTTCTCCACGGAATGTGCTCGCATTCTCCGTTCAGTCACGCACGATGAGGGCGAGGAGGCGGCCTTCGTGTGTTTTGTTGGCGAGCGCGGCGCGGCGGTGCGAGTACCACAGTGGGTTTTCGAGCGTGCACATGCTGTGGCTGATGTTGTCGATGCGCTCCGCGAGCTCGGCCGGGCCTTCGCCGTCCGTGCGGCACAGTTCGGCGAGTTCCGGGTCTTCCTCAAGGTACTGGGTGGCGGCGTGCACGCGCGGCATAGAATCGACCACCTGATGTACGCCGGCGAAAGCGAGGTCGATCATTGCCGCCTCGGCGATGTCAATGCCGGCACCACCGAAACGGGTCTTCGTCTTGGTCAGCGGGAAGCGCTTGATGAACTGGTCGGCGATCTCGTCGCCCACTTCATAGCAGTCGCCGCAGATGCGCGGGCCGAGTGTGGCCACGATGTTCGCCGGATCGGCACCCTTGCTCTTCATCAGGTCTACCGTGGTGCCGATCACACCACGCTCCAAACCACGACGGCCGCAGTGGGCCGCACCAATGATACCGGTGACCGGGTCGCCCAGCAGCACCGGCAGGCAGTCGGCCGCGAACATGCCTAGGGCTATGCCGGATTGTGCGGTGACCTGGCCGTCCGCCTCGATGACGTGCGGAGTGTCAGTCTCACCATGTGTGCCGGACACGTCGAAGCCGAAGGGGGTGTTGATGACGAACGAGTCGTCCACGTCCACAGCCACGCCGGAATGTACTTGGGAGACCAGCGATAGGCGGGCTTGCACCGCTTCGGCGAGTGCGATGCGGTTCGACAGTACGGCCTCAGGTTCGTCGCCGGACTTGCCGCCGAGGTTCAGGTTGCCGTAATCGCCGGCGCTCAGGCCGCCCAGTCGCGTGGTGTACACCACCTTGATGCCGGGGGCCAGTGCGATGGGGATGGTCACCGGAATAGGGCGACCGGCTTTATCGGTAGAGCTGATGCTGTTGGAATCGAGGATTTCTTCGCTGTATTCAGGCATAAGGCATTCTTTCTTGGGTGCGGGCGGTGTTCATGATTCCCATGACCACCCCAGTCAGCCTACGGCTGACAGCCCTCCGCCAGAGGGGGCGGAGTGGTAGGTTATTCGGCTTTGAGGGTGGGCTTTTTGGTGCGCGAGCGGATGGCGGCGTTGATGGGCACCTGGTGTGGGCAGGGCATCGAGAACACGTGCGCCGGATTATTGATGGCGGGTACTGGCGCGCCATCGGCATCGCGCAGGCCGGTTTCCGGCACGGTAAAGACCAATGGTCTCTCGCCAGGCAGCAGGAATTCGACCTGTTGACCTGGCTCGATCTTGTTACGGCTCATCAGCGTGACACGTCCGTCTTCGTCCGCGCTCCAGCTCAGCACTTCGCCCACTACCAGCCATGAGCGGAAGTAGGCGGAGCGGTCGGTGTTCTGTGTGACCTTGTGCTCCGGGTAGTAGAAGCCGGTGGAGTAGTCGCGGTGGGCCACCTTGTCGGTTTCCTCGAGCAGCCATTCGGGCAGTTCGACGTGTGGGGCCGGGCGAACGGCCGCATGCTTCCAATCGGTCTCGATCTGTTCGACCGCGGTGTTGGACTTGCGGCGCGTGGAACGGGCGTGAGAGCTCATGCCGTCGGGTTCGACGGCGGTGCCGGCCGGCGTACCAGAGGCAGTTGAGTCGGCGGCATCAGCAACCGTCACGCGGTCACGTTCTGCGGCAACCGAGCTGGCGACCGAATCGGCAACCGCAGTATCAGAGCCACGGTCATATCCCTCATCGGCCACACCGGCGAACGCGGCATCGGCATTGCGCATCACTTGATCTTCGGTTCCTTGGCCAAAATCGGGGTCGCCCTGGCGAATCACACGGTCACGGAAAGGCTTCAGAACATTGCCATCAGCGTCTTCAAAACCGCGTTGAATCATGTATTCATTAACCGCGGTTTTGTAGGCGTTGGTCATGGCGGCGATATAGTAGGCGCTTTTCGCGCGGCCTTCGATTTTGAGGCTGGTGGCACCGGAGTCAATCAAATCATCCAAGTGCCCCAGCATATTCATGTCCTGCGAATTGAACAGATAGGCGCCGTTCTCGGTCTGTTCGATCGGGAAGTACTGGCCGGGGCGTTTCTCTTCCACGATCGAATATTTCCAGCGGCATGGCTGGGCGCATTCGCCGTGATTGCCATCACGGCCGGTCAGATAGTTGGAGAACAGGCAGCGGCCGGAGAAGGCCATGCACATCGCGCCATGCACGAAGCATTCGATGTCGAGGTCACCGGGAATGTTGGCGCGAATATCACGCACGGCCTGCAAGTCCATCTCGCGGGCCAACACCACACGGCGAGCGCCAAGCTCATAGAAGGCGTTCGCAGCTTGGTAATTGGTGACGCCGGCCTGCGTGGAGACATGCAATTCCAGGTTCGGAGCCACTTGGCGGGCCATCATCATCACGCCGATGTCAGAGACGATCAGCGCGTCCACGCCGGTGTCCTTGAGCTGGCCGACGTACTCGCGCATGGCTTCGATCTCGTTGTTGCGCGGCAGCACGTTGCAGGTCACGTACACGCGGGCGCCGCGTTCATGGGCGTAGCGCGAGCCTTCCTCAAAGTCCTCAAGACTTAGGTTTTTGGGGGCCGATCGCATGCCGAAGGCTTTGCCGCCGCAGTAGACGGCGTCGGCACCATAATCGACCGCGGTTTTCAGACCCCTCAGGTTGCCGGCCGGGGACAACACTTCGGGCTTTTTGCGGGTGGGGATTCTCATCGTCGTATTCATCACCGCAATAGTGTAGTGGTGGCCGTGTAATGCGGGCGGGGCTACCGTTAGGCTGGATAACATGAAGATCGATATCGTGAGCGTGTTCCCCGAATACTTTGAGGTGATGAACCTCAGCCTGATGGGCAAAGCCCAGGCCAAGGGATTGTTGGAGATCAAGGCGCATAACCTGCGCGACTGGACCCACGATGTGCATCATTCGGTGGATGACACGCCAGTCGGCGGCGGTGCCGGCATGGTGATGAAGCCCGAGGTGTGGAGCGAATGCCTGGACGAACTGCTGGGATTCTCGCGGCCGTCTGACTCCTCCGCCCCATCCGGCACACCGGTGCTCATCTTCCCGAACCCATCGGCCCCGTTGTTTACCCAGCGCGACGCCACCGAGCTCAGCCATGCCGACCATCTGCTGTTCGGCTGCGGCCGGTATGAGGGCTACGATGCGCGCATCCCGGACTACTACCGCTCCCAGGGCGTCGATGTACGCGAATATTCGATTGGCGACTATGTGCTGAACGGTGGCGAAGTAGCGGTATCGGTGATGCTTGAGGCCATCACCCGCCTGATGCCCGGGTTCATGGGCAATCCCGATTCGATCGTGGAGGAGTCCTATACCGGCGAGGGCGCACTGCTTGAACATCGCCAGTACACCAAGCCCGCCGTGTGGCGTGGTATTGCGGTGCCGGACGTGCTGTTGTCCGGCGACCACGGCAAGGTGGACCGTTTTCGCCGCGACGAAGCGCTGGCCCGCACCGCCGAGATTCGGCCAGACCTTATCGCGGCACTGGATTGCAAGGCGCTGGATAAGGCCGACCGCAAGACCCTGATGGCCTTGGGCTGGGAGGTCTCCGCCGCCCATCCGCGCCGGCTCGCCGATTAATTCACCACACGGTGGGAGATTCACTACGCGGCGGAATCGTCGGAACGCTCTATATCCGAGTCGTCATCCGCGGATTCGATGTAGAAGACGGCGGTTTCGCCGTAGTTGCGGCTTTCAGTGATTTGCCAGCCTTCGGGGGCGGTGGGGGTGTCGGAGCGTACCGAGCGTTCGAGCATAATCACGGTGTTCTCGTTGGTGGCGCTGCCCACCGCCAGATTGGCCAACAACTGATTGCATTCAGCGGTCTCATAGGCGTAGGGCGGATCGATGAATATCACGTCAAAGGATTCACCAAAGCCGCCAGCCACTTGCTCGGTTTTTTTGACCAGTACACGGGCCTTGAGCGAAGCATCCCACGAACGGTTCTTCTGTAACTGCGACAAGGTCTTGGTAATCAGCGCCGCCGCAGGCCGGGAACTTTCCACGGCCACGAGTTCTCGCGCGCCACGGCTCAGTGCTTCGATGCCCAACGCACCAGTACCGGCGAACAGGTCCAGTACACGGGCGTCATCCAGCACTCCCCATGAGTCGAGGTGCGAGAAAATCGCCTCTTTGGTGCGATCCGTGGTAGGCCGGGTACCCGTTTTCGGCGTAGCAAGCGCCATACCCTTGAATCGTCCAGAAATTACACGCATAGCTTTCACTGTACAGGCTCATCTACGCATACCAATCATGAATTAGGGTGTATTTACACTTTGAGTTTTTGGCTGTGTTTTCAGGTAGATGGCGATGAGGATGAGCCGGGCGCGGCGAGGAAGGTCTCGTCGAGCCTGTCGTAGCGGGTGGCGGCCTTGCGGTGGTGCTTCATGCGGTTGAAGACGCGTTCGACCATGCTCCGCCCCTTGTATGCCTCCCTGTCGTAGTCCCATGGGTCCGTGCGGTTCTTCTTGGGCGGCACGACCGGCGTCAGGCCGAACGACTCCGCCAGCAGGCGGGTGGAATCCCCCTCGTAGGCGCGGTCCATGAGCAGGCTGGCTCCCATGAACGCGCCGGGCGCGTGCTGGTGGACCTTCACGCTCGTGGAGTCCATGGCGAGCACCCGGATCTCCACCCCGATGATCCGCTCCTCCTGCAATGCCGTGAACAGGCGTTCCATCGCGCCGTTCCCGTACCAGCGGTCGAACCGCCGGCAGACGGTGATCCACTTGCCGTAGCACTCCGGCAGGTCCCTCCACGGGGCTCCCGTCCTGCACATCCACAGCAGGGCGTTGACGAACCTGTAGTTGTCGACCGCCACGTTGCCCCTCTGGCGCGGCAACAGGTGCGCGACCCTCATGAACCGGTCAAGCGTGATGCCATACCCCGGCGTACACATACGCCAATCATCACACAAAACCTAGATAGTGTAAACACACCCTAGTTACCAGTTGACACCCCGCTCCTATCCGCGATTCCCAACGGAGTCCGCCCAATCTCCCGATTCGTGCGGAGACGATTTCACCAGCCTTTTCCAATGAGGACATGTCGCGAATGCCGTCGTGCGACGGGTCCTTGCTGATGGAAACCATATCGGTCTCCAATGGCAGGGCGTCGAATTCGCTGTAATCCATTGCTCTCCGCTCCTTTCCAGGAGAAGGCATGCGTCCTGAAAAACCGGGATCAGCGATCAGGGCGTCCGCATACCGTTTCGCCTGTCGGACGGGCGTGACCATGCTCCCCCGGCGCGGCTCCGGCTTGTCCAAATCCACGCCGAGGCTCTTCTGCTCCACGAGCACGCGGGCCTGAATCATGAGCGCGTCGATGAAACCGCCCAATGCGGTGCGACGTTCGAACCAGAGCGTCTGCCCGTCGCTCGTGTCCGGAATGAGCAGCACCTTGTCCAACAGGTCCCGCCAATACTGTTGGGTCTCGGATTTCTCGTCGCCGCGTCCAGCCCATGATTCGGCAAACCTGGCCGCCCTGCTCCTCAGATCATCCAGATTCCCAATGGTATCCGGTTTCCCGCACGCACGGCGCACATCAAACACATCTTCGGGCGTGACCGTCCACAGGCAGGCCTGTATCCACCGGTCCGGCAGACGTTTCGGATCCACGATCGTGTTCTTCCGATACTGGACCGCTTTCATGTCGGCCGGGTCGTCCCAATGCTCGTCCAGCCACCGGTCGCATTCGGCGGGAGGCCACCTGTCGGCATCCAACGGGGCGCACGGCCACCGGTTGATCACACAATGGTACTGGTCGAAATCCGTGCACAATACACGATTCTCATCGACCTGCAGATGCAGGAGCTCCAACCCGTCGTACTGGTTGCGGAAACCCGGATACCGGCGGTCGGGACGGGTGCGCGCCCGGCTTTTCGAATCGACCCAGCGCACCCACGCCCACAACGGGGCCGCATCCGGGTCCGGACGCGGCATTCCCTTGTGCCCCATTTCAGACATCACCCACTGATAGGCGGACGAAAGTTCGTTCCACCAGTCCTCGTCTTCGGCGATGGATTTCGCGCAGACCGCCGACCATGAGGACGTGTACGAGCCGTATTCGTCGAATACGGCCGACATCATTGGAGTCACCCCAGCGAGTCAGCGCTCTGACCAATGCCTGATGCCACGCGCCGACAAGACGGGGCACACGGAATCCAGTCCTGAAACAACGAAAACTCCGCGCCCGAAGCGGCTGTGACCCAAGGGTGCGGAACACAAGGGTCTTCCACTCCTCAGGCAGCCGCATGCAACGTCTCTGAGCCTTCGGCAAAGGCTTAGAGACGATTCCAGACCCCCATGTCGGCCGTTAGACCGGGATTCTGAGTCGGTGCGTCATTTCAGCGACAACTCGATGATCTCGTACCCGTCGATCTTGGGAATGTTCAGATCGACATACCCGTCGGCCACGGTGTAGTCCCGTTCGGAGATCACCTCGCCCTGACGGATCGCGCGGACCGACTCGATCTCGGCGTCGCCCACATACACGCGCACGCGCTGGTCGAACAGCGGAACCTTCTCGTCGATCGTGTACAGGTTGGCGGCCGACTTCTTGCAGGGGTAGTACAGGCAATGCAGCATCAACGAATTGCGCGAACCCGAACGGCGCAGCTGCACCTCCAGCCCGCTGACCGTATGCCCGTCCTCCTTGCGCACCAGCTGCCTCGGCATCAGCAGATCGAGGACGTCGGCGAATATCGCCTTGACCCACGACGGGGCGAAATCCTTGTAGATGCGGAACAACGGGTGGGAGAAATAGACGACGTCGCCGTACCGCGTCGCCGCGGGGAACCCGACCCTCCCGGTCGAGGGGGCATGCAGGTGGGAGCAGAAATACCTCCCCTCACGATTGAAGTAGGGTTCGACCGAATCCAGCAGCACCCGCGATCCCGCCGTCCTCACCCGCGCGCCACGCTCGTACATGACGAACTCCTCTTTGGGCAGACGCGCCCCGACCTCGTCGTTCGGCATGATGAAATCCCGATCCCAATAGGAATCGCCCAGCATCCTGTTGCCGTACAGCGGATTGGTCTCGTCGCAGCCGTTGTCCATCGACATGTACGTGCCGACGACCTTGCCGCCGCCATGCACGTAGTCCAGCAGCTTCCGTTGGAGTTCGGGGGAGGACACGATCTCGTCGGGAAGGACGATGAGCCCGTACCGCGTGAAGTCCATGTCCGGATCGATGATGTCGAACTGGCATCCCAGTTCCGTGAGCATCCGGTTGGCGCCGATCAACGAATCGGACAGCGCGCTGTCCATGTTCCATTCGCGTTCCGGCGTCATGACCGCTATGTCCGCCATCGTGTCGGTATCCAGCGTGTACGGTTCGAGGGCCTCCACCTGGGAGTAGACCCGTCCGATCAGATCATAGGTGGCGTCGGACAACCCGCCTCTCGGATGGAGCTGGTCCCCGATGGAGCAGCCGGCGCCCATCGTCAGCATCTGGAAGCACTCGTATTCCATCGCGTCCTCGTTCTTCAGCGAATGGAAATCACCCCAAGCCGTGTGGAACTTGCCCGTCATGCCGACCACGGGTTTGCCGAGATTGCGCACGTACCTCATCACGATTGGGAAGTTGTCGTAGCCCCAAAAACCACTTGGCAGGCTCTCGACCTCCAGATGGGTGAACGTGTCCAACGAGGTCTTGTTCGAGGGGCCGATATGCCCACCGTTGAAGAACAGAGTCGCGCCAGGCACCCGATCATCCACGAGGTCGTGGACCTCACGACGGAACTCGTCAAGCAGGATGGCCGAATACCGTTCCCGCTGGCGGATATCGGTGTGGTCAAAGCCATGACGCTCCATCTGCTCCCGGCAACGCGGGCAGTCGCACGGCACCAAGGAGAAGATATCCAGGAAGAGCCCGTCGACGCGGTCCGGGCCGAGGCTGTCGATGATGTCGTTGAGGTGATCGATGAGATAGGCCCTGTAATTGCTGTTCAGACACAGCGAATCGTAGAAGTTCGGCTTTGGAACCGACGGGCATCCGTTTATTACATTGTCTTGGGGGTCCCGGGCAAGCCACTCGGGATGGTTGAGCGCGCTGTACCCGTCCCAGCCCACGCTCGTGTAGACGGGGACGCGGATGCCGCGCTTGTGGCAGGCGTCTATCTGCTCAAGCAGGAGATTCCTGTCCGACAGGTGCGGATGCACGAGCTCGGGATGGCGCTTCGAGGGATAGAACAGGTAGCCGTGATGGTCACGGGCGAAACAGGTTATCGAGTTTACGTGAGAACGATGCAGACGTTCCGCGAATTCCTCGGCGTCGAAATCGTCGGCGACATGCTCAACGTAAGGACTGGTATGAAAATCCAGATTAATCTGGCGATTTGGGAAACCAGTTGCGGTGGACATCATTGAACTCCTTTGTTGCGATGGAACGGCTTCCGATTGCCGGGTTGGAATCGTCGTCAACGATTCCAACCACGAATCAATCAGATGCTCAGCTCCTTGTTCTTCTTTATTTTGATGAAATCAAGCACGGCCATGACCACATACAGGGCACCACCGACAACAATAGCGAACGCAGCCGAATCGTTACCGAACAAGCCCGCGAACATTGCGAAGAAGTACGGGGAAATAAGAGAACCAACACTGATAAAGATAACAATTATTGAAGTACTCAGATTCATAGAGTTAATCGGCGACACATCTACGAGTCGCGCTGTCAATGCCGGGTTGATAATACCCCAACCAAAGCCAGAGATCAACACCAAAGCCGTCAGCAACGGAATGTTGTAGGTGAACGCAATCGTGATATAGGCGACGCCAATAACAATCTCGAATACGAACACCGTCAAACGCTTGAAAACCTTGGAAATCTTCTCGAACAGCACGCCGGAGAAAATGCCCGCCAAGACCAGGAAGCTGAAGATCCATGTGGCGGTCGAGGCAGTGCCGATATGCTCCGTGACAATATAGCTCGCAAATTTCAGCGGGATCGCGTTATATAGCATAGTGATAACCATAAATACAACGCCAACCTCGATCACCTTGAGATTCGTAGATGGTTTGACATCAGACACACTGTCACTAATCTGACCATTCTCATCCAGAGCACTGTTCCTGATATCGAAATTATCGAATTCCTTTGGAACGAACAAAATTATTAAAACAATCGGTATCAGCAAGGCGAAGAAGACCAGATAGGTGATATTCCAACCAAAGGTAATCAAGATACCAGCAACGAAAAGCATGATGGTATCACCCAGATTGCTAACCGCATTGCGGTATCCAAGAAGACTACGCTGACGATCCCCCACATACAGATCGGTGATATAGGACACAGAAAGCGGATTAAAGATACCCATGCCCACGCCAAAGAGGAAACGCGAAATAAAGATTGGCCAGTATTGAGGCAGGAACGCGGGGATAACACCGCCAACCAAAGCGATAATCAAACCCGCGAGCACGGATTTCTTTTTTCCTAGATAATTCGAGAAAACACCCGAGAGGACGGTTCCGAGCATAATTCCCGCTGTCGGTATGGTCGTTAGTGTCTCAATATTGGCTTTCGAAATATTCGAGAACGCTTCTTCCATCGCGGGAATCGTTCCGCTAATAGCATTACCAGCGGACAATAAGAAAGACACCGACAAGACGCCAACCATCAGACGTTTGGATTCCAGTACTTCACTATAATTAATTATTTTTGACATTATCACTCCAGACACATATAAATCAACATTGAAAAGATTAAGAATTTGAACTTATATCTTAGATATTCTTGCGTATATCTCCTTCACCTACCCACATTGATAGCCGATATGCATATGAGGCACTAATGGATGATCAACTCCACATCACCAGCACACGGAATAGGACCGACTATCGACGTCCCATCTGGTCGAATCACATTAGACAGACAACGCAAATAATTCCACTGTCGGAATGGAAGCGCAATACTTATCGCATTCATATACTTCTCCGTATCTTGCACATACTTCTCTGTATCTTGCCGACCGCACGCCATCCGGCGGCGGTCGAATATCCCGGGTAACCGACTTCCTTGAGGTGGGCGATACGCTCCGCCTTGCCTTCCTGGGCGGCGCGCAGGATATCGATGGCCTCCTGCGCAGTGAGGGCGTCGGTCAGGTAACGGAAGTCAAGCGTCGCGACGAGCTCTTCAGGCTCCATCTCGGAAAGGAGCAGCCAGAGCGGCTTGCCGGCGCGCTTGGCCTTGAGGTCCCACAGGGCCGAAAGCACGGCGCCGATGGCCATGTGCTCGACGCCCTTCTCAGGGCCGAGCCAGCGCAGCTGCGAATCGCGCACGAACAGATCCCATGCGAGACGCATGTTGTCGAGCAGTTCCTCGACGTTACGACCGATAAGGGTCTCGGACATGGAGTCGATGGCCCGGACGACGACATCGTTGCCACGGCCGATGGTGAAGACGAATCCATTGCCGGAGTCACCGGCATCCGTGGAGACGACGACGTAGGCGGAGGAGTAATCCGGATCAGGGTTCATGGCATCGGAACCCGAGAACGTGGCCGATGTCGGGAACCGGAAATCATACGTGGTGACTTTGGTGATAACGCTCACAGTGCGCTTCCTTGGAAAGATGTTTAATCTCAAAAAGGGAGGACGGCAGACCAGCCATCCTCCCCGCAACAACATATTATGGGCGGTTATCAGTCTGCGTCAGTGGTGACTTTAAAACCGTTATCCTCGGCGTAAGACTTAAGGTTATCCTGCAACTTGGTAAATGCAGTCAACAAGTCTCCCTTACCTGTCAGAGCAGGAGCTACGGTATCACCAAACGCAACTGTGAGCTGCGCAGGGAATGGAATATAATCCCAGTCCATGTTCACTTTATCCATAGACTCAAAATAGATCTCATTCACATTAGTATTTGCGAAATATCCGTCTGTTTCTTGCTGATCTCGCTTGCTCTTATCCTTCTGATAATAGTTAGAGGCCATAAAGTAATTACCTTTATTTGCCGTCAAGAACTCAGAAACTCCATCCTTGCTGCCATTGACCCACTGAATGAAAGCCAATGCCGCTGCTTGCTTATCCTTTGGTGTAGCTGATGAAACAGAGAACATGGAGCCAGTAGACTCAGACTGATACGATTCTCCATCATTACCCCATGCCAAAGGATGGGCGACGACCATCTTACCCTTCAAAGAAGGATTCTGATCCTTGTAGATATTGCCTTGCCAGCACCCTTCCAATCTGGTTGCATATACGCCATCATTGACTTCACGATTAAATTCATCTGTACCGGTAGCAGCAGCACGAAGAACTCCATCATCCAGGCACTTCTGAATGAATTTAATGAACTCCGCCACCCGACCTGTGGTTAGCGAGAAATCAATATTCGTTGTATCCTTTACCGTCCAAGGCTTTGCGCCAACGGTACGTAATACACCGAACAAAGAAGTATCGCTAGAGGAAATGAACCCCATGTACTTACTTGGATCCTGCTTATGAAGCTTGACTCCTTCATCATAGAATTCTTGCCAAGTAGTGGGAACTTTCAGCCCATGCTCATCGAGAATGTCCTTTCGAACATATAGGGCCAAAGGTGCAGCATCCTGCGGGGTGCCATACAGTCCACCACCAAAGTGCACATTTTTCCACGCTGCTTGTGCATACTGCGTTCCCCAAGCCTTTTCAATTTCATCTGATTCAAAGTTTAGGAGCGCTCCGCTAACCGCATACTGCTCATATTCGCTGATCGACATTTGTACTACATCCGGAACGCCTTTATTGGCAGAAACAACGTTTTGGAATTTCGTGAAATGATCAGATGCAGCGCCTGTATTGACGAAGTTAATTTTGATATGAGGATATCTCTCCTGGAAAGCCTTGACCGGACCTTCGATTTGCTTAGCCGAATATGCCCATACCGTCAAATCCGTTGTTTTTGAGGTATCGGTTAAAGCGGAATTAATATCATTCAAAGATACATCAGCCTTATTGTTTTTCTGCGAAGTACCAGAGCCGCAGGCAGCCGCTCCAGCAGTCATGGCCAATGCTGCTACAGCAGCTATAAGGCGAATACTCTTCTTCATGATTACTCCTTTGTGTGTCATGAATTACTATCTTGTTGTTTTTTCAAACAGATGGATGCCGCACGGTCGCCAAGGCAACGAATGTGTGATCGTAGGGACCGTGCGGCCAAGGGTTCACTGCTTGACAGAGCCGGCCGCGAGGCCAGACTGCCAGTACTTTTGCAGGAACATGAATGCGATGATCAACGGAACAACTGCGATAAGCGAGCCCGTGATGATGAGGTTGTTCGGAACCTGACCGTCTGAAGTTCCCTGGGCACCCATCTTCAGCCACATGTTCAGACCGACCGTCAACGGGTAGTCGTTGGTATTCGTAAGCATGATCAGCGGCAGGAAGTAGTTGTTCCAAACACCGACCAGCGTGAACAGCAGTACGGTGACGAAACCTGGAGACAGCAGCGGGAAACCGACCTTCCAGAAGATGGTCCAAGTGTTTGCACCGTCCAGTTTCGCGGCTTCGATCAGCGAGACCGGAATCGAGGTCTGCGCATAGATGATCATCAGATACAGGCCGAACGGCGTGGCAAGCTGCGGAATAATCACGGCCCACGGAGTGCCGACCAGCCCGATCTTCGAATACATGAGGAACAGCGGCACGGTGATCACCGTAGAAGGAATTGACATGAATGCCAGAGTGACGGCCAGCAGGGCGTTACGTCCAGGGAATCGCATGGTGGCGATGGCATACCCAGCGAAAGTGGCAATGATGGTTGCACCAACACCTGCTACCACTGCGTACATGATCGTATTGAACAGCCAACGAGTGTAGACACCATGCTGATAAGCAAACGTATCCTGCACGTTCTGCCAGAACACATTCTTGTCATCGAACCACAGGCCGAAAGAGCTGAAGATGCCCTCACTGGTCTTTGTGGAAGAGAAGACGACCCACAGCAGCGGCACGAGGCAGTAGATGACCATCACAGCCATAATGATGTGCAGCAGCCAGTTGAGCACACGCTGCTTGCCGGTCAGCTTCGGAGCCGGCTCACGCTGCTGCATGCGCTTGTAATGCTTGCTTGCCTTGAGCGCCAGTTTGGCGTCTCTGCGCTGCAGCGACTTGGAACGCGGTCTTGCGATTGCTTCACTCATCACTTGTTCTCCCACTTGTTGCCGATGATCTTAACGACGGCGACCAAGGCCATGACGATGATGCCGATGACCAGAGAGACGGCAGCGGCATAGTTGACGTTCTGGCCATTGAATGCGAGGTTGTAGGTGTAGATGTTCGGCGTATAGCTGCTGTTGATCACGTCCGGGGCGGAAGTACGCAAGATGTTCGGTTCGTTGAACAGCTGGAGCGTGCCGATCACAGAGAAGAGGACCGTCATCACGATGGTGCTCTTAATCTGGGGGATCTTCACGGACCAAGCGATGCGCAGCTCCGAAGCGCCGTCAATACGGGCAGATTCGTACAGGTCGTTCGGAATGCCGATCAGTGCAGAATAATAAATCAGCATGTTATAGCCAAGGAAGCACCAAGTGCAGATGTTCGCGATGGCGAACAACATGAGCTGCTTCGACAACATATTAGGAGCCGCTACGCCAAACATACCGGCGATTTGTCCAAAAAGACCATACTTATCGCCGTAAATGTATCCCCACATCAGCGCCGCGATGACGCCTGGGACGGCATAAGGCAGGAACAGCAGGATTCGCGGCACCGCGATATGGCGGATCCTCTGGGAGTCCAAGACGAGCGCCGCCACGAGGGACAGAATCAGATTCATCGGAATCTGGATCGCCGCGTAAATCAGCACGTTCCTAAAGCCGCCCCACAAAGCCTCATCCTTGAACGCTCGGATGAAGTTGTCGAAGCCCGCGAATGTGGTGCCACCGAGAAGGGACTGCTTGAAGAAGCTGAGATAAAGCGCGTAGAACATCGGGACGATCATGCCGAACAGGAAGACCACCACGTATGGAAGACAATACAATATGCCTATGTATTGGCGCTTCGGCTTGCGCATCACGGAAGTATCCGGTTGCGCCGTTGCATTTGTCATAGTTTTTCTCCTAACCCGTCTGAATGAGCCTGTCAACAACATCGTCGCCATTGCCGTTTCATCCATCGGTACGTCCTTCAATGTACAAGGCTTTAAAAAAAAAAAGCAAATAAAACTTCATCGCGCGTGGCGAAATTTTCGTTATCTTGTTTTCCCGCCTTAGAAGGGCTTTATTGCAACGATATGCACAAATCGCACCCATCGAAGAAACAGCAGCCAATCCATGGCTGCAGCATCCGTCTCCGCTATATAGGCAGCAACACGCCGATAGAAAAGCTGTTCTAGAGTAGCGAAAATTTCTCTACTCTATATGTAACGCTTTTTGCAGCGTCGCATACGAAAAGAGAAGAGCCGGGGGTAGGCATTGATAACTGGACCGGGGGAATGATCGCCACACAATATCTCATATCATTGGGGCATCGACGAATCGCCGTCATCACTGGCCCTACTAATTCACAATCCTCACAAGCGCGGCTGAGCGGATACATGGCGACGCTGCAGAAAAGCGGCATCAGCGCGGATCCGCATCTCATCAAGGTCGGCGACTACGTATCCGACAAGGCATACAAGGCGGCATGCAATCTCCTGGAAATGAGGGAGCAGGACCGACCGACCGCCATCTTCGCGTTCAACGATCTCGTCGCGATCAACGTCTATCGCGCCGCCCGACAGCACGGCATCAGTCTGCCCGAACAATTATCGATCATCGGTTTCGACGATGTCTATCCTGCGGCAAGCATGTGTCCATCCCTGACGACCATCAGGCAGCCATTCGACCTCATCGCCAGACAATGCATCAACCTGATTCTCGAAGCGCGGGAAGGAAAGGTGGAACAGAATTACTTCATTTTTCCCACGCAGCTTGTCGAACGCGAAAGCTGCGTATCGCCAGCACGTCCGTAACTCAGCAACGGAACACAGAATCAGCTTCCACGAAGCACCCATGCATATGCAATCCGTCTCTGGCACAAGCATTTACTTCTGTTTACCAGATGAAAATACAATATCGTGCGATTACGGGGGGGGGCGCAGCCCTAGCCTCAGCTGGAGGTCAGGAAGGTTTCGTTGCCTCGGGTGAAGTCGAGGACGGCACCGGCGAGTTGGACCTCGTCTGCCAGTTCGGGGTCGGCGGCCAGAAGCTGCTCGGCACGGGTGCGGGCGTCGGCGATCATGTCGGCGTCCTTGACCACGCGCAGGAGCTTCAGGCTGGACTTGCCGCCGGATTGGGCGTCGCCGAGCACATCGCCGGCACCGCGGAATTCCAAGTCGGCTTGGGCGATTTCGGCACCGTCGAGCGAGTGGTGAATCACTTCGAGCCGTTGCTCGGCCGGGGAGCCGGGTTCCGCACGGGAAATAAGGAACGCCCACGAGTTGGTGCCGCCACGTCCCACGCGGCCGCGCAGCTGATGCAACTGAGAGAGGCCGTATCGGTCGGCATCAAAGATGACGATGCAGCTGGCCTGCTTGACGTCCACGCCGACTTCGATCACCGTGGTGGACACCAGGATCGGAGTCTCGCCGCCGACAAAATCGGCCATGACCTGGGTTTTGACGTCATCCTTGTCGCGGCCGGTCAGAGTCGCAAACCGAATGCCTTGGAATTGCGGGAGTTTCTGCAACCGGTCGGCGATTTCGGCCACCGCATGCAATGGCGGGCGAGCCACGGTTTCGCCGTTCTCGTCGAAGGTTTCGTAGGGATCGTCGATGCCGATGGCGTCGGCCGCCGCGCGCGTCGCACGGCCGCCCGCAGCTGTGCGGGCGCTGGAACCAGATGCTGCGGCGCGTCCGCTGGCAGAACCGGCTGCTGACGAAACGCCGGAACCGCCTTCGTTCTCCTCATCATCCGCATCAATGCGCGGGCACACGATATAGGCCCGCTCCCCCGCGTCGACTCGCGCGCGAATGTGCGCGAACATACGCCCCATGGTGGCGGCGTCGGCCTCATTGACCACCACGGTGCGAATCGGTTTGCGGCCGCCGGGCAATTCGGTGAGCCAGGAAATATCGAGATCACCGAACCAAGTCATGGCGGCAGTGCGCGGGATGGGCGTGGCGGTCATCACCAGTAGATGCGGCGTGGTGCCGTCGTCGGTTTTGGCGTTGAGACTTTCGCGCTGTTCCACACCGAACCGGTGCTGCTCGTCGATTACCACCAAGGCCAAGTGCGGGGCTTGGAAGGTCTTGGAAAATGCCGCGTGCGTGGCCACGATAATGCCCGGCTCGCCACTGGCGGCCGCAGCAAGTGCTTTACGTCGCGCAGCAAGCTTCATGCCACCGGTCAGCAGGGTGACGGGAATTTCCGCAGACACCTTGGAAGAAGAGACTGTCGAAGCACTGGACGCGCCCATCGCGCCCTCAACGTCGGCCGCGGCATCGGTCTCCTTGGCACCCGGCTGTGCAAGGGCCAGCCCCGACACCATCTTGCTGATGGTCTCGTAATGCTGTTCGGCAAGCACCTGAGTGGGAGCCACCAGCACCGCCTGATAGCCGGCGCCGACCGCCTGCAGCATGGCCGCGAGCGCCACCACGGTTTTGCCGGAGCCGACTTCGCCCTGCAACAGACGTTGCATGGGCCAGTCACGTTCAAGATCGGCCGCGATGTCGTCCACCACCTGACTCTGCCCGGCTGTCAGTGTGAACGGCAGCGAGGCGATGAAACGGTCACGCAAATTGGGCAGATCAGGCAGATTGGTCGCAGCACCGCGCTCCGATGCTCCCGGTTGTGCGCTTGGCTCCGCGGCCGCTTCGCCCACCGACGCTCGAGCTGTTTCCAGCGCCTCGTTCAGCGGGCAAGGATGCGCCGATGACTTGTGCGCGTGCTGTCGAGCCTTCAGCAGCGAGGTCTGCGAAACGAAAGCCTCCTCATAGCGCAGGGTTTCGATGGCTTCCTTGAACCGGGCCGTGGAGGCCGGATCATGAATGGCCAGGAACGCCTCAGCCCGATGCATGAGGTTCTTGGCCTTGCGCACCGATTCGGGCAGCACATCTGGGATGGATCGGGAGAGCGCCTCAGCACCGGATTCGGCGGTCGTGCCGGACTTCTCTTCCCCGTTTTGGACGGCGATGGTGTCGGTCGTGGGAGCCACGATGTCGACTGACCCAGCGCCAGCGAGTTGCCCGTCAGGCGTGGATGACGTGCGGGCCCCCATCATCCACAGCAATCCCAGAATCGTCTCATGAATATGTTCGGATGAAATACGCGAACTGGCGTGATATACCGGGCGGGGCCGGCAGACGCGGGTAAGCGCCTCTTGCACGGTATCGGCGTCGTATTTCAGCGCGGCCCCGGAAGGGGCAGCCGCGGCCGGCGGATACGCGGACTGCGCACTGGCATACGGATCGGTACTTCCCGCAAACGCGCCATTGCCGGATGCCGCGCCCCGAGCGTAACCCTCAAGCCCCGCTCCTGTTCCGGCCGACCCGGGCGCGACAGTGAGGATTTCGGGGTGCGTGAATTGCAGCTGACCCATGTATTCGCTGGGCATACCGGAGACCACCACAGACGTGCCGGCGCGCAGCCGCATGCTGACCCAATCCACATACGATTTACGATACGAAAAGAACGTGAGCCGAGCCGTGCTGCCGGGTACGCGACGAGACCGGGCAAAGTCGGCGTCGTCAACCGCCGCCTCGAGTCGGTAGCCGCGGCGAGCGTTCATCGGCACCACGCGCATGTCTCGTATCACGGCGGCAAATGCCATCTGCTGGCCGGGTGCGGCCTCGCGGATGGCGCGAAGCGGCACCGGTTCGGTGACGCGGAAGGGATAGTAGGTCAGGGCGTCGCCGACAGTGACGATTCCCAGCGATTTGAGCGCGGACACGCGACGCTTGTTGGTGACCAGCGAAGCGAGAGTGGTGTCCATAGTGATGCTCATATTGGCCTATTCTATTCGCACGGCCCCTTTAGGCCGCAGAAACAACAAAACCCGCTGAGCCGAAGCTCAAACGGGTTTTGCTCCACGTTAGTACGCGATTCACGCGGCCACGCGCTGAACCTTGCCGGCCTTGAGGCACTTGACGCACACGCGCAGGCGAGTGTTCTCGCCATCAATCGTGGTGCGCACAGACTGCAGGTTCGGGCGGAAGCTACGCTTGGTACGACGGTGCGAATGGGAAACGGTGAAACCGGTCTGCGGTCCCTTGCCGCACACTGCGCAACGAGCTGCCATGATGGACTCCCTTAACCTTGATGTGTCAAGTCTTTCGCGCATTCGACCGCCGGTTTCACCCGACATGCCGAACACACAACTTCACAAATATATAGCCCAATACCGACAACCGCAACTCTTGCGTGTATCATGGGTGAACTTCGGCGGTTCACGCGCGGTTCGAGCGTAACTTGCGAGTGGGCCATCAGCGGTTCGCGAGCGGCTCGGCATTGGTTCGCCATCGGCGAATTACGCCGCAAATCGTAGCGTTTACCTGATAAAACACGCCGGCTTGCCTATTCCGCATCCAGCAAACTCTCATATAATCTCGGTATAAGAGATGGCAAGGGACGAAGGGGTCCTCGTGCAACTTACGACGAAGGAGGCTGTCATGTTGAATCTCAGGCGAGGTATCGGCACTCACGAGCCCAGCGTGATTTCACTGGGGCAAGTCTGGGTGGACATTATGCTCAATGTGGACGAGGTGCCGGCACAGGGCGGATTCGCCGTGGCCGATCATCCGAAGCCTTCCATTGGCGGCAGCTATCGCGTGCTGCAGGCGGCCAGCCGCATGGGCGTGCCGACCGAGCACGCCGGCATTCTGGGCAACGGCCTGTGGGCGCATTTCATCCGCCAGTCATTCCAAGACAACGGCATTACGCATATCGGCCAGGATCGTCTTGATGAGGATTCCGGTTTCCGCGTGGTGCTGAGCTCCGGCGCGCCGAAGAAGACGTTCATCGCTTCCTATGGCGCCGAGGCTCATGGCGACGCGGACACGTTCAACACGCTGGAGCCGCAGCCCAAAGACGTGGTGCACATCAGCGGCAACACACTGATGGACCATACGGCCACCGGCGTGGACGGATTCCTACTCAAGGCCGGTACCGACCCGGCTGCACGCGACTACACGCTGGTGATCAATCCCACCAATACGTTGCGTCTGGTCAACGACCATATGCTTGAGGACCTGGTGCTCGCACGCCCGGTCTGGTCCTGCAACCGTCAGGAGGCCATGACGCTGGCCGAGCGCCTGGGCGCGCCGATCGACGACAGCAAGGTCACCATCGGCGGTGGACTCGACGACTTCATGCACCAGTTGTGTGACGGCTTGGGCACTACACTGCGCGCGCCGCTGGTGGTGCGTGTCGGCGCCCGCGGCGCTTGGATTCGTGAGCCAGGTGGCGAGACGATTCATATCGAGGGATACCCGACCAAGGCCGTACACACCCGTTCGGCGGGCGGTTGCCACACCGGCGTGATGTGCGCGATGCTGGCAAAGGGCCATAGTCTGGCCGAATCGGTAAAGATCGCCAACGCGGCGGCATCCATCGCCATCCAGCGCAGCCTCAACGGCGTGCCGCAATGCCCCGATTACGACGAGGCCATCGCGCTGATCGGCGAATAGTTTCCGGACGATTGAGTGGATTTCCTCATCTGGGGGAATCCACGATCGGCTCCCTTCAGTCCACGATCGGCTCCCTTCAGTCCGCTTCGCGGCCAGCTCCCCTCAGCGAGGGGAGCTATTTTTCTGCCCTGGCTCCCCTTAGAAAGGGGCCCCGGCATTATTCACCCGCCGTTCAACCGGAATGGCCCCCCACCCTAGTCCGCGCTTCTACGATAGATTGAGTTGAATACCGTCGAGGAGTGCATATGACTGATCCCACGAATGTCCACGAACCGGTGCCGCAAAGCGCCAAACTGACCGCCCGCGAAAAGAAGTGGATCATCTACGACGTCGGCAACTCGGCATTCGTGCTGCTGTCCACCGCCGTCATCCCCATTTACGCCAAATCGCTGATGCCGGCGGACGGCAACATCGTGTCCGCCTGGGGCTACGCGCAAACCATTGCCTCCTTGGTCATAGCGCTGCTCATGCCGTTGCTCGGCTCCATCGCCGACGTGCAAGGCATGAAAATCAAGTTCTTCCTGGGCTTCTTCGGCACCGGCGTGGTCACCTGCTGCGCAATGGCCTTGCCCCTGACCTGGCTGCCGTTCCTGGTCGTCTACATTCTGGCGACCATCGGCCTTAACGGCTCGCTGACGTTCTATGATTCGATGCTTATCGACACCACCTCGAACGAGCGCATGGACAAGGTCTCCTCGCACGGCTACGGCTGGGGCTACATCGGCTCCACCGTGCCGTTCATCTTCTGCATCGTGCTGATCTTCGGCGGCCCGTCGCTCTTCGGCTGGTCCACGGTGGCTTGCACGCGCGCCTCATTCATCATCACCGCCATCTGGTGGGTGGCATTCACCATCCCGCTGCTTACCAGCTACCGCCAAGTGCACTATCGCGCCACCCGTGACCAGCTGGGCTCGGCCATGCGCGGCACGTTCAGCGAACTGGCGGGCACGTTCGGCAAAATCGTGAAGAACAAGCCGTTGTGGATGTTCATGATCGCGTTCTTCTTCTACATCGATGCCGTGAACACGGTGATTTCGATGAGTACCTCCTACGGTGCCGAGCTTGGCATCGACTCCACCCAGCTGGTGGTGGCACTGCTCGTCACGCAGTTCGTGGCCTTCCCCTGCGCGATTCTCTACGGCCGCCTGGCGGCGCGATTCGGTTGCAAGGCGATGATCACGGCGGCGGTCGTAGCATACATGTGCATCGTGCTCTTCGCCGCGTTCTTCATGAAATCGGCCGTGGAGTTCTGGATTCTGGCGATTCTGGTCGGCATGTTCCAAGGCGGCATCCAGGCGCTCTCCCGCTCGTACTACGGCAAGATCATCCCCAAGGATCACGCCAACGAGTACTACGGCTTCTACGATATCTTCGGCAAGACCGCCTCAATCATCGGCACCTTCCTGGTGGCCACCACCACGTCCCTGACCGGCAACGCCTCGTTCGGCGTGCTGTCCATCGCAATCCTGCTCGTCGCGGCGCTGGTCTTCCTGCTGCTGCAGAAAGACCCGACGCAAGCGTAATATCATCCATCAATCAGCAACAGGAACGCCGAAGCAGCGATAAAACGGCAGACCCTACCGCCCGAGCCGCGACCTGAAACAATTTAGCCCTGCACAACGCACATATTTTGACAGGGCGGTAGTTGTCGCAAATTCTGCGACAACTACCGTTGGTAAATCGAACGCTATAATCAGAAACTTTCAGATGCTGAGTTCCATGCAGTACCCCCTGTGACCGCAATGCGGGCAGGTAAGCTTGCGTGTCTTGGGCGTGTGTGCGGCGAATACGAACTCTCGCATACCCGGCTGGAAGGTCTCATGGCAAGCCGGACATAGGTACTGCACGCGGGAGCGATAGTACTTCATCGCCGCAACAGTGAGCGCAATCGCCAGCAGAACGGCGACCGGCAGCGGCCACCATACATCTGTCATCACACCGATGACGAGGCATGCAATTTGCAACAAAGTCGCGGGCAATGCGATTGCCAGCATGACCAAATATGTGGTGCGCAGGGAATGAGTGGTTGTGGTGTTCATAACGGTTGCCATGTCGGTTAATGTTGACGATACGAAGTCCGACGCCGAGACCGTCAGTGCTTTGCGCAGCTGCAAGCAGTCATCAAGACGTTGCTTCTGCTCGGCGATACCCGACTGCAAGGATGCCGTCTGCTGATCCAGCAAATCAACCAGCACCCGTTCCGGCCGCTCGTCCGACAGAATCGAGCGAATCTGCTCCAGCTTGAAGCCGAGTCCTTTGAGAAAAAGGATGACCCGCATCCGCTCGACCTCTGCAGCCCCATACAGCCTTCGGCCGCCGTCGCTGATCTCATTGGGAATCAACAGACCTTTGGCGTCGTAGTACTGCACGGTTCGCACACTCACACCAGTGAGTTTGGCGATGTCCCCTGTGGTGTATCGGCTGTCCGTTTCATCGTCCATCGACATGGCCTAACCTCCTTTCACCAAGCAATATGCCGCATTACGCAACGTCACAAGCAACATATGACGCAACGTCGACCACAAAACCTTCACATATAAGCGGACTGTAGAAAGACATCCGACCATCGCAATTGTGCACTGGTTCACAGTGAGTACCCCGAACCAGTTAGACGGCAGAACAGAATTACAGCCACACCTGTTCTTCAGGCTTTACCTCGCCGACCGCATTGGCCACACGTATGGCATCATTTCGGCTCAATCTACCGGTGAATCCCTGTAGATCCGACCGGAGGAACCGCACCTGCATGCGATACACGTCGAAGACATGCAATTGCTCCGGAACCGGCATCAATTCCGGAATATCATGATTATTCGCCATCGCGCCACGCCTTGGGCAGTACGGCAACACCATCGGCGCCCCGGCTTGGATTCAACACCATGGCGTTCGGCACTTCGATCACCGGATATCCCTGTTCGTCGACCCCACGGTACGTAACTCCATTGGCGGCAACACGTCCCGCGCGAGGCAGCACGGGTTCAGGCGCCTTCACCTCGAACGGAATACGACGCTGCGACACCAACTGCACGCTGGCCATATTCACGAACGTATTGAAATTCAATCCCATGGAATCAAGAATGGCGTTCACTTCAGCTTTGAGATCATCATCCATGCGAACAGTAGTAGTGCTCATAATGAATCCTTTCCAAAGCCAATTGTATTACTAATGACTTCTCTTCTCAATATAATCCGTAGGATGCTTAACGCTTTTGCATCATGACCTTGACATCGGGACAATCCCGCGTGAAACCAATCTCTGCCTTTGCGCTCATCAGCTGGGGAGCTCACGGTCACACTCATGCGTCGCAGACCACGAGCCTCACGCGCCTCCTCATTCCACATCTGTGTTAACAACATGCGTTAATCGCATGCATCGCCACCATGATTCCCCAATGATTTCAAGGGTTCCCCGGTCTCACTATTGTTTCTTCCCTAAAACAGCCTCAATCATCGGCACCTTCCTGGTAGCCACCACCACGTCCCTGACCGGCAACGCCTCGTTCGGCGTGCTGTCCATCGCCGTCCTGCTCGTTGTGGCGCTCGTTTTCCCGCTGCTCCAGAAGGATCCGACGCGCGCAAACGTGCTGAGACATCGCCGGTGAACCAAGTTCTGCCTTTTTACCGACGCCAGCTCGCATAAGCAGGAATCAAACGTCGGCGCTGGGACACAGAACGGGAATCCGCCGACGTTCAGAGTATCTGATGTCGGTGCCGGGCCATGTCTTGGACGCCACCGACACAAGTACCACTCTTGGCGACGGTGGTAGGGCATCCGCTGTCCCACCACCGTCGCCAATCGTTCTCAGCGGCGTTGACAATCCATTATCTGTCCCTCCAACGCCGCCAGACGTCAACAGCGTCGGCGACGGTCCGGATTTTGACGCACCACCGATGCAAAACCATTGCAGGCGGTCCGTACGGAACATCAGCCGCGACCACCGAACGAGCACCAAATGCGGCATCAGCCACGACACCAGCCGCACTTATCGACGCGCCCTTACCGCGTCATCACGTCCATCAATACAATGACTCATCGGCATATCCGGCTGCAGCCCAATAATCGTCGGCCGATAGCGAGCGATTGAAACCGGTGGCATGATCGCTTCTGAGGTCGCCCTCGCCACCGAGATCGACATCGAAATCAGTACCAGCATCGGAAGTACCGCCGGACATACCGGCAACGGACCTGACTTCGGTTTTCAGCAGGTATTTCTCCGCGAAATTCAGCGTGGTGCACACCATCGCAAACCCCTTTCCATGCCGTTGCCCTGGCTGACCAAGACGTCCTTGTGTAAGCAAGTATGGCGGCTCCCCTTCCGCACCGCCATATCCACTATGGAAGCACGCCGCGGCACACGACACAAGCCCCGGGACATATGAAGAAGTTATGGCCGGTTCAAAGCACCCGTATTACAGCCCAAACGGCACCGCGCGCAGCGGGATTGCACGACGGCCGGACGCCACTCATGATCGAAACCGCTCACAGCCAGATGCCACCCGAAGCCGGACGCCATATAAGGAGCCGTGGCACAGCAGATATAGAAAATGCCCGCCATCATAGGCTGACGAGCGTGATATCGGGTGGGCGATGTAGGAATCGAACCTACGACCCCTTCGGTGTGAACGAAGTGCGCTAGCCGCTGCGCCAATCGCCCGAGCTTGTGATGAAAAAACCGGCAACATTCTGCCGGCGATTCATCGAGTGGGCGATACAAGATTCGAACTTGTGACCCCTTCCGTGTCAGGGAAGTGCGCTACCACTGCGCCAACCGCCCGGGTCATCCTCAGGCTGAATCAATCATCCTGAACCAGCCATCCGAGAGCGGACAACGGGACTCGAACCCGCGGTCTCAACCTTGGCAAGGTTGCGCTTTACCAACTAAGCTATGTCCGCATGTGTTACCTTCACGGGCAACAGGTGACAAAGATACGCCAATCTCAGGAAAAAGCCAAGCCCCCGCGTGTCCCACCGGTTTTCCAACGATTATCGGGTGCCGCCGTGCACATAACTCGCGGTGACCGTATACAGCAGCCAAGCGATGGGCATGGCCAGCATAAACAGCGGGTAGAACCAAGCGATGGGCACATTGCACGGCCATGGCCGTGGAAATCAGGAACGCATGACGATAACCGATCAGCTGGCCGAAGAGGCCAAGGCCTTGATCGGCGACCGTGCCGAAGTGAAGTTCCTGAACTACGCCGACGTGCCGTTCTTCAACCAGGACGAGGAATTCCCGAACCCGACAGCCGCCGTGGCCGCCGCCTTCCTGGCGCTCGTTGCGGAGTAATCCCGCCTGAATCTTGGTTACGTTCCACCTCAAGGCGGACCAGCTGCATCAGCAATGTGCCGAACCCCTCTGATTGACTCCAATCAGAGGGGTCGCTGCGTTTCAAGGGGCTGATTTGGCCTTCTCCGGAGGTCTACTCCCGTTTCAAGGGGCTGGTGGCTGAGTAGACACGGGCCAAAAACGGCGTAATGACGTTAGCCCGGAGCCGTTTATACTTGCGGTTTCCCGGATGAAGAGCCCCTCGAAACGGAGATAGACCTCCGGAATAACCCAAATCAGCCCCTCGAAGCGGAGTTAGACGGTTGGGATGTCGGAAAGAACACTCACGCCGGCCCAAGAACCCCCACTATGTCAGATATCGCTGCCCAGCACGCAATACTGACTGTACAGCACGACCCGTCCTTCATGAAATCAGGCACAGTATGGGCTTCATCCCTCAACGCGCGATAATGGCGGTATGACGCAACGACAACTGATGCGGGCCACAGTCGAAACGCCCATCGGCAGGATGATGATGGCCTCGGACGGCGAGGGACTTACCGAACTCTGTCTTGAAGACTGGTGGTGGGCCACCGATCACCAAGCCGTTCTCGATTCGAATCGCGAATCCGATCGTGAACCCGATGTGTTCCGTATGACCCGCGTATGGCTGACCGCCTATTTCGCCGGCGAGCGCCCCGGCCTAGATCAGACGCCGCCGTTGCATCCCGCCGGCACGCCATTCCAACATGAAGTGTGGAATCTGGTGGCCGAAATTCCCTATGGCATGACGGTAAGTTACGGCGAACTCGCCGCCGAATTGGCCGAACGACGCGGTGGCGGCCGCATGGCCGCGCAGGCGGTCGGAGGCGCAGTGAAGCGCAATCCGGTTACCATCATCGTGCCCTGTCACCGCGTAGTCGGCTCGGGCCGCGCGTTTGGCGGCTACGGCGGCCGACTCGACATCAAGGCCGAGTTGCTTGAACTCGAGGGCGTGGATCTGGCGCGCTTCGATCTGCCGAACCCTTGACGGGCCCAGCGGTCCGCCTCGTCAAAAGGATTGAGTGGTTAACCCTCCCGCCGGCGGGAGATGGCGCGTGCGTCGTAGGGTGGTCGGCTGGCTGGCATCGCAACCCTGCCACCCGACAATTTTCGACAAGCTGACGGGAATCCTTCCACGAATTGTTCGCCGTCGGTGCAGTCTTGCTCGATCGCGCCGGCCAAAACCGTACAATCCCTACAATGGAATGCATATGGTTAATTGCTGCGCGCAGCCGCACGGCCGCACGCGATCGCAAGACCACATGACCCAAGGGGATATGCAATATCAACGGAAGCAGGAGGTGCGTATGACCGGCATTATCGATTACGCGCACACCGAAACGCGCTCCTTCGCCGACTTGCCGTTCAACGAAATCGACGCCTTGATCATCTCCACGCTCATCTATGAGGATGTGGCCAGTATCTGCCCGACGTTGATGCTGGATGAGACGCGGTCAGGCTCGTTCGCCGCACGCATTCGCGCTTTCGAGCCCAAGCATCCACTGATCTGGTTGAAGGGTATCTGGCATCCCGAGCTTGAATCGGTAAGCCTTGACGAGGCCAACCGCGAGCTGCATCGTTCGCCGAAAACGCATGCCGACGACAAGCCGCACGAAGCCCAAATGGTTTCAGTGGTCAATCCGGACCTGACCCACGACCTGTTCCAGGCCGCAGGCGAGAACCCCCGCTACGCCAACGTTCGCCTGGGCGCGGTGGTCGAGCGCATCAATCAGGGCGAGCAAACCCAATTCGCCGCCGCCACCTTCCAACTGCCCGACGGCCACAAGCGCCGGAAGCCGACCTACAAAGGCACGTTGGTTATTTCCTTCCGCGGTACCGATGATTCGCTCATCGGATGGAAGGAAGATTTCAATATGGCTTTCCAGTATCCGGTGCCGGCGCAACGTTCAGCCAGCGCCTATCTGGATACGGTGGCGCGACTGTGGGAAGGTCCGATTATTCTGGTCGGCCATTCCAAGGGAGGCAACCTGGCGATTTACGCGGCCATGAACGCCGACCCCAAGGTGCGCAAGCGCATTCAGCATGTCTATTCACTGGACGGCCCCGGTTTCCCGCCGGAGATTGTGACCAGCCCCGCCTACCGCACCATCCAGCCGAAGGTGACGAAAATCGTGCCAAGTTCGTCGATTGTGGGCATGATTTTCGAGACCCCGGAGCCTTGCCGCGTGGTCTCTTCCGATTCGGATGGCATCATGCAGCATTCCGCCTTCACCTGGCTATTGGATGGTGACCAGTTCATCACCGAGCCGGATTTGAGTTCCAGCTCGCAGTTGTTTAACGAGGAGCTGAACCATTGGATCGCCACGCTTACGCCCGAACAGCGCAAGCGTGCGGTGGACGCGCTGTTCACCGTGCTGCACGCCAACGGCGCCACCAGTTTCAGCGAGGTGATGAGCAACTTCCCCGCTTCGATTCCGGCGATGCTTGGCGCGTATGTAGGGCTGACCCCCGCAGACCGGCGTCATTTGGTTGAGGCCCTGGCGATACTGTTCAAGGCGTCCACGGCCAAACGCAGGCCGACGCCCGCCCCAGCTTCCGCACCAAGTTCTGCGACCGCCAAAGGAACAGCCGAGACCCCAGCAGGAACCGCGACAGGAACCGCGACAGGAACAGATAGAGCGGCCCCGGCCAGAGCCGATACCGATGCCGGCACCGCAGCTTCGCCCTCAGCGGAGGACGCAACTGAAATCGCCGATTAGCTCATAGACATGTCCACAAATAATAGTTATACTGCCCAATAAGTTATTAGACAGCGTGACCATATCACGCTGGTGCATCAGGAGGAAGAGATGCCACGTCCACGCCATGATTCCGAGGTGCTGCCCGCCAAAGAACGCCTAGAGAACGCTTTCTGGGAATTGCTCGCCGACCGCGACTACCGCAAGATCACCGTCACCGATGTGGTGCGTGAGGCTGGCGTGAACCGTAATTCGTTCTATTATCACTTCTCCAGCCTGCCCGAATTGGCCGATTCAGCCATCCTGCATCAGGTCGAATCGATTCCGATCAACCGCACCCCCGACCCAAATGGCAATCCCGAGGAACAATGGCGAGACCGCGTCACCGCCACGCTCTCAGATCCAGAGCAACGGCAACGCCTCGACCGCCTGGCCCTGTTGGCAGGCCCGCACAGCACGCTTGAACTGACCGAATCGCTGCGCGACTTCTGCCGTCTGCAAATGCTCAGCACATTGCAACGCGACCCCAAGAACCTTGACCTGAAAACCGATCTCATGGTCGAGTTCACCGTGGGCGGCATGCTCGCCGTGCTGCAACGTTGGCCCGAATTGAGCGACGCCATCGAAATCAAAGACCTGCTTAAAGAAGATGTGGCCGTGCTGGCCATGGGCATATACCTGGCCATGAGCCAAAAGGACATGCTTAATTACTGGAATCGCATCTTCGTGCACAATGCGCAGGATTCGGCCGCCCCCGGCATGCATGCCGCGCCATCCCCCATCTCACCGTCGAACGGCCCCGCAGGATTCCCCGGGTACACCGCTTGACCGAAAACCAGTGAGTCTGGATTGCTTCCGTCGAATGAACCCTGCGTGAGGTTTCTCACAAGGCGCAATCAGCCTCTCATGCTGGCGTTTCCAGCCCTCACACAGGAAGATGGAAGCATGAGCGAAACATCGAACAAAACCCGTCTGGAACATGACTGCATCGGCCAGATGGAGGTGCCGGCGAACGTCTACTGGGGCATTCACACCCAGCGCGCTATCGGCAACTTCCCGGTCTCCGGCATCACCGATAGCCAACATCCCGAGCTGATTCGCGCCTATGCCACGGTCAAGCGCGCCTGCGCCATCGCCAATGAGGAATTAGGCCTGATCGACCCGGCCAAGGCCGAGGCCATTCGCTCCGCCTGCCTGGAAATCGAGGCCGGCAAACTGGCCGATCAGTTCCCGGTCGATGTGATGCAGGGCGGTGCCGGCACCTCGTCGAACATGAACATGAACGAGGTGATCGCCAACCGTGCGCTGGAAATCGCCGGCCACCAGCGCGGCGATTACACATACATCCATCCGAACGACGACGTCAACGAGTCGCAGTCCACGAACGACACCTACCCGGCCGCCTGCAAACTCGCGCTTATCGACGCGATCGGGCCGCTCGCCGAGTCCACCAAGAAACTCGCCAAGGCCTTCCACGATCTGGCCGACAAACATATCAATGACGTGACGATCGGCCGTACGCAACTGCAGGACGCCGTGCCGATGACCTATGGTCAGGAGTTTCATTCGTTCGCCACGCTGCTGAAATCCGATTTGGCCGCGTTCGACCGCGTGGTGCCGTTGCTGGCCCAGCTCAACCTCGGTGCCACCGCCATCGGTACCGGCATTTGCGCGGATCTGCGGTTCCGCAAGTCCGCCATCAAGCATCTGGCGCACATCACCGGGCTGCCAGTCACCGCCGCGCCCGATCCGGTGGCCGCCATGACGGATATGGGCGCGTACGTGGCCACGTCGGCTGCCATCAAGAGCCTCGCCGTGCACCTGAAGAAGGCCGCCGACGATTTGCGACTGCTCAATTCCGGGCCGCGCTGCGGTTTCAACGATCTCAACGTGCCGGCTCGCCAGGCCGGATCGTCGATTATGCCGGCCAAAGTGAACCCGGTGATCCCCGAATGCGTCAACCAGTGCTGCTTCACGATCTTCGGCATGGACGTGACCGTGAATTGGGCCGTGGCCGAGGGACAGTTGCAACTGAACGCCTTCGACCCGGTGATGGTGCACGAGCTGTTGACCGGCATGGCCCTGTTGACGCGGGCCATGGAGACATTCCGCGTCAATTGCGTGGAGGGCATCGAGATCCACGTCGGTCTGGGACGCTCGTATGCCCAATCCTCGCCGTCGATCGCCGCCGCACTCAACCACTACATCGGCTATGAGCATGCGGCCGACATCGCCGCCGAAGCCGTGCGCACCGGTCGCACCGTGCGCGAGGTGGCCGGCGAACGCACCGATCTGCCCGCCGAGCAACTGGATGAGATTCTCGACCCGATTCGTTTGGCCAGGGGCCTCGGACAGACCTGCCGCGAGCATCGGGACTAGGCGTCACGGCGACGTCATCACCACGACGATGCTGCACCGCGATACCGGTGGTGCCACCGGCGGCACGCCACCGACGGCACCACCGGTATCGCACCACCAGCACCACCGCAACGGCCAAAACCCGACGTGGGCCCGCATGTTTACGACTTCACCAGAAATGGTCGATACAGTAGGGCATATGACCGAATATGCACAAGACATCGCACACTGGTTCCAGGTCAATGCGGGCAAGCTCATCTGGCTGGCCGTCGTGCTGGCCGTCGTGTTCGCGGCCGATCGCGTGATCAGCCGCGTGCTGCGCAGGGTTCTGGATAGTTCGCAGATTCCCAGCGCCTCGATTTTCGTGAATCTCACGCGCGTGACCATCTGGGTCACCGGTACGGCGATGGTGCTGCAACCGGTGTTCGGCATCAATCCGACCACCCTGGTCACCGCCCTTGGTGTTGGAGGTGTGGCGATCTCGCTGGGTCTGAAGGATACAATCGCCAACATCATCGGCGGCTTCGGCCTGATGCTGGGCCGCGTAATCCAACCCGGCGATCTGGTGACCATTCAAGGCGTCACAGGTACCGTGCACGACATCACCTGGCGTCAGACCGTAGTGCGCACCCGCTCCGGGGACATGATGGTCATCCCCAATTCGGTACTCAATACCGCCGCCCTGACCAAGCTCACGCCGGTCAGCGAAGGCATGGCCACGCTTGAATTCACGGCCAAGGCCTCCGGCGACCCGTCCGCTATCAGTCAGGATATTCTCGACCGCGTAACCAAAGCCACCGCCGACGTGGCACTGGAGGGCCAGCCACCGCTGGTCAAGTTCACCGGCTTCTCCCCTTACGGCATGACCGGCCAAGTGCTTGTGTTCGCGCGCGAGGGTGTACTGCCTTCCACCATCAAAGATATGGCGGCGCGAGCCATCGCCGGCTCGGGCACCAAATACCTTGTTGAAGATGGCGGCTCGTCAGACAATCTGTGATATCTCCCGGCTCGCCTCTCTGGGTCCGGCTATGACAGTCATGCGAACAGCATCCAACCGGTGAGAATCACAGTCAACAGTAGGTACGAGATAACGCCGGGATTGGCATAGGCGGTGCGTATTTTAAGCCCAGCAGGCAACTCCTCTGGCGCAAGATAGAACTCCCAGATCTTGCGCTTGGTGATAAGCAGCACGATACCGGCAATGCAGAGGCCCAACATCACTGTGCCGTACAACATCATGATGCCCATGCCGCCCATGTTGCCGGTTTCAGCCATACGCATGATTTCGGCCTCGCTGATTGTGCCGTCGAGGATGCGGGGATCGATCTGTTGTATCACCAATGGGGCGAGTACTGACCCGTTCAGGTTGATCAGCATGTGCATAGCCACTGAATACCGCAGTCGGGAGGTGCGTGTGTATACATATCCGAACATCAGTCCTAGGCCAAAGGCGTAGAAGAACTGGAACACGTTCATATGGAATAGCGCGAATGCCAATGCGGAGAACATGATTGCGGTCTTTTCTCCGTACCGGCGCAGGCGGGAGATAATCTCCTTGCGAAAAATCCATTCTTCGCAAACCGGTGCCAACAGGCCTATGAACAATGCGTTCACCCGCCAGTCGCTGCCAAGAATCACGTCGTTGATGCGATTGGTGGCCTGACCATCAGTGGCTCCGGCAGACAATATATTGCCAATCATATTGCCCAAGAGCATTACCGGAATGCACATGACGAAAATCTGAATGAACTCCCCCGCCTTCATGGGGTACTGCCGGGTGCGAATAACCGGTACGCGAGTGAAAGCCAACATACTCAGCGGCATGGCCACCACATACAGCGGCCCGGAGGAGGCGAGCAACACAGCCCAAGCGGGCACATCGGCGCCAAGCAGCGTTCGTAGTGCTTCAGTGGCCAGAATATTCAGTCCGATCCAGAACACCATCATAATGGCGAGCGCCGAGCCGATTGTCGAAAACCGGCGATGGGCCGTGAACCACCAATCGCGCGGGGTTTGTTGCGGCTGCTGTGGTCGCTCAGGTACCTGCGGCTGCTGCGCCGGCGGCATTGGTTTGCTCATACTTATCCCCCATAGTTACTGGCCGCAAACGGACCGATCACACGTGCAATACTCTTCAAGAATACGGCACGGCGTTTCGATTGCATTGGGAATGGGGAGGAAATCATCAATGGGCAAGGAATGATCAACGTCAATCATTCCCAATGACGAGAAAGTCCCCTACTCTGCAAGATTACTGTGGGACGCCACGCGATTTTACCCAATTTTTTCGCGGCGGCCCACACCACTCCACATATGACTGGTGACGCCGCACGAAGAAATGGCGTCATTGCAACGATTCCCCAATACATTCTGTGGGACGGCACGAATGTACATCGTTTGACGTTCATGCCATCCCGCACCGGCGTGGGACGGCACGCGATAATCGCCCAAAAATCGCCGCCGTCCCACACACATCATTGCCGATAAGCCATTCGACGATCGTACAGTCACAAAAAACAGAACAGAACCGCACGATCATCGCAGCGCCATTCAGCAGGCGAGCGCGGCGACCGGACGCGGGGCGACAATCACGTCATCGCCCACCGCCAGACCGGCCGGCAGCTCGCTGGCGGGCAGCTGCACGGTGGCCTTGAGCTGTTCACCCTTGTTCCAGCGCTGGTATTCGCCGGAGGTGATGACCGTGTCCACACGAACCAAAGAGCCAAGGAAGTGAATGACCTCCACGCGGGCGCGTTCGCCGACGTGCGAATCGCTGCTGCCAGCCAAGGCCAGCATCAGGTTCTCCGGGCGCACGAGCACGGCCACGGAATCGCCCTTGGCGGAGCCGGCGAGCAGCGGCACGCGCTGGCCGAAGACCACGGCCTCGTCGCCATTGGATGCGCCGGGCAGGCGGTTGGTGAGTCCAATGAACGTGGCCACGTACTCGGTGGCGGGGCGCTGGTACAGGTCCTGCGGGGCGGCGATCTGCTCGATCTTGCCCTTGTTCATCACGCCGATGCGGTCGGCCACGGCCAGCGCCTCTTCCTGATCGTGGGTCACGAAGACGGTTGTGGTGCCGGTGGTGAGTTGGATGCGGCGAATCTGGTCGCGCAGCTGCACACGCACCTTGGCGTCGAGGGCGGAAAGAGGCTCGTCGAGCAGGAGCACGCGCGGCTTGACGGCCAGCGCGCGGGCCAGGGCCACGCGCTGTTGCTGGCCGCCGGACATCTGCTGCGTGTATTTCTTGGCCTGATCGGCAAGCCCCACGAGCTCCAGCTGTTCCATGGCGATCTTGCGGCGTTCGGTCTTGCCCATGCCGCGCACTTCAAGGCCGAATTCCACGTTCTCAAGGGCGGTCATGTGCGGGAACAGCGAGTACGCCTGGAACACCATGGCCATCTCGCGCTTGTTCACCGGCACACCGGTGACGTCCTGTCCGCCGACCATGATGCGTCCGCCTTGGATATCTTCGAGACCGGCAAGCGATCGCAGCGCGGTGGACTTGCCGCAACCGGATCCACCGAGCAGCACGACCATTTCGCCGGGCTTGATGTCCAGGTTGAAGTCGTCGAGCGCGTGAACGGTGGAGCCGGGATAGATCTTGACGACGTTCTGCATCTGAATGGAACCACCGCCGCGCTTGACGGTGTCTTTGAGCAGGGCCTTGGCGGCCTTGGTCACGTCCTTGCCGCGCACGCCCTCGAGGGTAGCGGTGGGATCGTTCTTGAAGGCGTCCTCGGCGGTGGAGGACACGGCTGCCGGGATGGCCGGGGACACCGGGGCAGCGTCCACTGCGGTACCGGTTTCCTGACGGGTGGGAGTTGAATCGTTGTTCATCGGGTCACTTACCTTCCCTTGACTTACGCATTGCGTCGGAGATCAGGTCGAGCGCAACGAGGAGCACCACGCCGAAGAGCAGAGCCAGCAGCGACATGGCAGTGGAGATTTGAGAATTGGACTGGCCGAGCTGGTAGAGCGCGACCTGCAGGTTCATACGGCCGAGCAGCGAGGCGACGGTGTATTCGCCCAGCACCACGGCGATGGAGATAAAGGATGCCGAGAGAATCGACTGCCATAGGTTCGGGATGATCACCTTGAAGAACACTTTGGGCCAGGAGGCGCCGAGCGATCGGGAGGCTTCGACCAACGTCTTGACGTCGATGGAGTTGAGGCCCACGGCGATCGCGCGGAAGGCGAACGGCATCACGAGAATCACGTAGGCGAAGCACAGCCAGATTGGGTTGGTGCTCAGCACGTCGGCGGACAGCCAGCGGTAGATCGGCCCAAGACCCACCACCAGCACGATGGCCGGAATGGTCAGCGGCAATGTAGCCACCCATTCGATCGCACGCTCCAAGGCTTTGGACCGAATATGCACGATGACCATGGTGGGCACCAGCAGGATGAGCATGATCGCGACGGTGACGGCGCTCAACGACAGCGAGATGCCGACGCCCTGCCATAGCACGCTCAGGTCGGCGCCCAACGATTCGCCGTTGCCGGTGAAAATCGCCGTCCACGGCGCGGCCGACCAGCGACCGGACAACGGGTGCCGCAGCGTGAAGATGAGCATGGCCAGCAGCGGCACGAACAGGAACGCCAGGGTGACGAACAGGATCACGAATTTGATGATGCTCTGTTTGCGCGCGCGGGCGGCGCGCAATTGCGGCGGCTTGACGCCGGTGCCGACGGTTTCGACGGTGCCGACGGTGCCGGTCTCGGTGCCGACGGTTTCGACGGTGCGTATGGTTCGGGAAGTCATTGCCAACGTCCGGCCCTCTTTTCCACGGCGTGGCTCAGCAGCATGACGATGGCCACGACGATGATCATTGCGAATGCCAGCACCTGCGCGAAGCCCTGCTGGTTGGGGTCCATCTCGTTGCGCATGGCACCCTGGATCATGAGCGGCACCAGGATCGAACGCTGGGAGAACAGGGCGGCGGCGGTCGCATAGGCGGAGAACGCGGAGGCGAACAACAGCAGGAACGCCGAGATGAAGCGGGGTGCCAGAATCGGACAGGCCACACGCGTCCAGTACTGGAACGTATTGCCGCCGAGCGACTCGCAGGCTTCGCGCCACTGTGGACGAATGGAATCGACCGCGGGCAGGAAGATGATGATCATCAGCGGAATCTGGAAGTAGCAGTAGACGGTCACCAGCCCCGGCAGGGAGCTGAGCCAGTTCGGGTTCACGGTATAGCCGGTCAGGGTTTCGATAAGCATGGTGCCGATGCCGTTGATGCCGATGGTGGCGATGAATGCGAACGCGAGCATCACGCCGCCGAACTGAGCAAGCACGGAGGAGATGGCGGAGACCATACGACGCAGCAGGCCGTTCGGCTTGGCACCGATGACCAGCGCGTAGGAGGCGAGTGCGCCCACCACTGCGCCGATCAGAGAGGATGCTAAAGACACCAGGATCGAGGTGCCGAATGCGGCGATGGTGTTGGCCTCGAACATCTTATTGAAGTTCGCGAGCGTGAAGTTGCCACTGCGGTCCTGGAATGCACCGACAATCACGATGACGGTGGGTGCGAGCAGGAAGCAGGCGGTGTAGGCGAAGAACGGGAGCGTGGTGGCGAGCGTGCCAAGCTCCTGACGATGCTTCGCCAGTGCGGACGAAGCGGGGGACGATGCGGCGGACGGACCCGCGGCCTTGGAGGCGACGGGTCCGTTCGGTGCGATGGGTGCGATTGCGGCGGTCATCGTGGACTCTCAGTTGCCGATCGTCTTGTCCCAGTTGTTTTGAAGCCACTCGGTGATGCGGGTGGAGTCATCGTTGCTGTAGGTGACCGGCTGGCCTTCGATGGTGATGGCGTCTTTCAGGGTGACCTGGTCGACGGTGCCGTCCGCCTTCATGGAGTCGAGCAGCACCGGGTTGGCGCCGCCCTTGAACCACAGGTTCTGGGTTTCGGCGGTGTACAGGTATTCCTCCCACAGGCGTGCGGCGGCGGGGTGCGGCGCGTCCTTGTTGATGGCCTGGTTGTAGTAGCTGACAACCTGAGCTTTGGGGAAGGTCTTGTACTTCCAGTTCACGCCCTTGGACTTGAGTTCCTTCTTGTAGGAGGCCTGGTTGTAGGTCCAGTCGAAGACCACACCGACCTGGCCGGAGTCGATGGTGCCGTTGGTCACATCGATGGTGGTCAGGTTGCCGGCTTCCTTGAGCTTCTTGAAGAAGTCGAGACCGGGCTGCAGGTTGTTGATGTCGCCGCCGGCGAGCTGGTTGACCATCAGATAGCCGTTGAAGGCCGCGCCGGCCTCGGTGGGCTTGCCGTTCATGGCCACGGTGCCGGCGAACTTCGGATCGAGCAGGTCGTTCAGGGAGGTGACATCGCCGTACTTGTCGGCGTTCCAACCCACGGACATGATACCGGTGTAGTCGGCGTAGTAGGCACCATTGGCGTCCTTCTGCTCGTCCGGAATCTTGTCCCAGGCCTGCACCTTGTACGGGGCGAAATAGTCGGTGGAGGTGGCGGCGATGGCCTGGCCGACGTCGAAGACATCGGGGGCGGCGTCGGTGCCCTTGTTGGTCTTGGCTACATTGAGCTCTTCCTTGGAAGAAGTGTTCGGATCGAGCTCGGTGATCTTGATCTCCGGGTACTTCTTCTTGAAGCCCTCGATGACCTCGCCGTAGTTGGACCAATCATGCGGCAAGGCGATGACGTTCAGCGCGCCTTCTTCCTTGGCGGCCTTCTCGAGGTCTTCCATGGTGCCGAAGTCGGCGAGGGAGATGGCTTTGGCGGACTTTTCATTCACGGTGACGGCCTTGCCGGTGCTTTCGCCGGTGCCATCGGAGGAGGCGTTGCTCGAACCGCAGGCGGCCATCGAGAACGCGAGTACGGCGGCAAGGGAGCCGGCCGCGATCTTACACAGGTTGTTCATACTGTTCCTTTTCTCAACATCATCCAGACGATGGTCTGGGGAATCAGGCCCGTGATGCGCGGCATCCGCACGGCCTGCAAATCCAAGAGAAGAAACTAAGCGTCCAACCTGTCCTGACGGTGGCGCGACGATGAACTGCGTTCGCCATTTGGTGTCCGTCCGCTGAACTTAGGGAAACCCGGCATGAACGAACGACGGGAACGGGCACGGCAACGACAACGGACGACGTGTCGTCCGTGGGCCGACCACCGGCCGACCCACGTCATCCGCCCGCCGCGCAGCGCCTACCGCGGCACGCCCTCGATCTACCTCAGCACACCCTCAATCAATCGCGTGATGAGTTCGGTGTAGCTCACTCCGGTGGCATCCCAAGCCTTGGGATACATAGAAATCGGCGTGAAGCCGGGCATGGTGTTGATTTCGTTGACCATCACCGTGCCATCAGGCGTCACGAAGGTGTCCACACGGCTCAAGCCGGCACCATCCACGGCCTTGAACGCACGCCGGGCCACGTCACGCACGTCCTCAAGCACGCTGACTGGCAGATTGGCAGGCACTTCCACGTGGCTGGCGGAGGCATCCATGTACTTGGAGTCGAAATCGTAGAACTGGTCGTCGTTCTGATGATCGAGCACGATTTCGCCGGGCCAGCTGGCTTCAGGCTCGTCACCGGCCTTCGGACACAGCACGGCACATTCGATTTCGCGGCCATCAATCCCCTGTTCGACGAGCACCTTCCAATCGTGCTCGCCGGCGGTGGCGATGGCGGCGGCCAGACGATCCTGCTGGGTCTCGCGGTCATCGGCTTTCTCGACCTTGGTCACACCGAAGCTGGAGCCTGCGCGCGAAGGCTTGATGAACAGCGGATAGGTAAGACCGGCGTCCTCGATCTTGGCAAGCACATCGGCGGCGGTGAAGTTGCGCGCATCGACCGTCACACCCGGCGCGGTGGGAATGCCGGCGGCACCCAGCACCACCTTGGTGTAATGCTTATCCATGCAGGCGGCGGAAGCAAACACTCCGCACCCCACGTACGGCACACCCATCATTTCCAGCAGGCCTTGAACCGTGCCGTCCTCGCCATAGGGGCCGTGCAGCACCGGCAGTACCGCGTCCACATGGCCAAGGGAGGTCAGCGCATGGTGCATTTCCGGGTCGGGCATGCTGACGAAGCTGGTGCCGAAGCCGGAATCGGCGGAATTGATGTGGCTGGGCTCGCCGATGAAGAAACCGTCCTGGCCGCGAGAGGGGTCAAGCATCACCGGGCGCGATTCCGGGGTGATCTTTACGGTCGGCAGCTCGCCGCCGTCCAAGTTCCAGCCACGAGGATCTTCGCCGTTGATGATCCACTTGCCGTCCTTGGTGATGCCGACCGGAATCGGCTCGAACCGTTCAGTGTCCATGGCCCCCAGCACACCGGCAGTGGAGATGCAGGAAATCGAATGCTCGTCTGCACGCCCACCATAGAGCACCACAACACGCTTCTTGGCCATAACCATCCTTTTATTGAAACTACAACCGTTTTCAAGCCTATGCTTTGCACCGCCAACCGGACCGAACCGCGCTCGGACCGCCGCGCACAAGAGACACACACCAGTCTACTCGCGCACGTCAACGACGTATACGCCACACGACTTTGCACGTACAACGTATACGCCACGTATACGTCGCTTCTCTCGTTATTCGCCGGTAACCTCGTGCCCGAACAGTCCGGCAAGCATCTCCGAGCAGGAAATGCCTTCGTTCAGCACGCGGCTCATCTGATACGCCAATGGGGTCGGCACATCAAGCTGCTCGCCAAGAGCCACCACCGCATCCGTGGTGGGCACGCCTTCGGCCACACCGTTGCTGACCTTGGTGGCCTCCTCGACCGTCAATCCCTTGCCGAGATTCGCGCCGAACGTATAGTTACGAGACAGCGGAGAGCCACAGGTGGCGATGAGATCACCCACACCGGCCAAGCCGAAGAAGGTCTTGGGATCGGCGCCAGCAGCTGCGCCCAGCGCGGTCAGTTCGGCCAGTCCACGAGTTTCGATCATGGCTGCGGTGTTCTCACCATAGCCGGCACCACGGGCCATGCCCACGGCCAGCGCGGTCACGTTCTTCAGGCTGCCGCACATTTCCAGGCCGATGACGTCGGTGGTCACGAACGGCTTGAAATAGGAGGTGGTACATGCCTCAGCCACCTTCGTGGCATTATCGAGGTTCGTACAAGCCACCACGGTAGCGGCAGGATGACGATCGGCGATTTCCTTGGACAGGTTCGGTCCGGAAATGGCGGCGAACCGGTCGGCCGGCAGGTCAAGGGATTCGCGGACGACTTCGTCCATACGCTTGTTGGTGCCACGCTCGATGCCCTTCATCAGGCTGACGACGATGGCGTGATCAGGAATCAGTCCCTTGAATTCGACGAGTGCCACTCGCGCGAACTGCGCGGCGATGGCCACAACCACGATGTCCGCGTTCTTGACGGCTTCGGCGCGATCCCCGGTGGCGGTCATGTTGTCCGGCAACTTTTCGACGGACGGCAGGCGCACGGCGTTGTGGTGGCGATCGCGAATGTCCTCGACAATCCGCTGCTCCTTGGCCCACATGGTCACCGTGTTGCCGGCGTCCGCCAGCACTTGGCCGAAAGCGGTACCCCATGCTCCTGCACCGAGAACCGTTATATTTTTACCCATATCAAATTCCTACCTTCGCTTGTCGCGCAACTTCATCGGTACAATCTTGTGCCATGCTACTCGCCTAGGCTCCCCGTACGGGAACCGGTGCGGCTACTTCTCAGCCGGGAACGGGCCGCCGGCTTCAGGCCAAGGCTTGCGACTCATGCTGCGGTAGTCCCAGTAGCCTTCAGCGGGGAACTGTTCGCCACGAATTTCCTCCAGTACTGTGTTCATGCGTTTGAGCACGCGCCACATCAGCTCGTTCACGGCCTCGGCAGGCGGTTCTTCACCCCATGAGTCCATGTCGGCAAGCAGATCGGAGTAATCGAGCGCATGGTCATAGCACATCACCACGTTTTTGCGCGGCCATGGCCACCAGTGGTTGATGGAGGCGGCACCCCACGTCACCGCCGGGTACAGCGGCACCTGATGCCCCAGTCTGCGCGAGGATTCAAGGGCGATATATCCCACGCCCTCCTTAATGCTCATCACCCACTTTTTCGGGTCGCGGGTCACGGTGCCTTCCGGCCAGACCGTCAGCGGGCGGCCGGACGTCAGAATATCAATCGAGGTCTCTTCGATCTGCTTGGCCTTGCCCGAATGACGCTGCACCGGCTGCATGCCGACCAACTGGAACCACTTGCCGATCAATGGCCACTTCGCCATCTCGGCCTTGGCCATGTACCGGGGGCGGCGGCCCATGTGGAACAGGCTCATCATCGGCACGAACACATCAAACATGGTGATATGACTGGCGGCGGTGATGAACGGTCCGGTTTCCGGCACCTGTTCCAAGCCCCAGGCCTTGGTCTTGCAGCTGGCGCGGAACACCCCAGACACGCCGGCCAGCAACCGTTTCGTGGCCTTGGGGTTCTGCGCGTCGATCTCCGGCTGATTGGGCGTGCGAGGGCCGGTCGGGTAATACTGCGTCGGGTCCACAAGCGTATGACGGGCGGCCAGACGCTCGACCTGGGCGTCGCTCAGCGGGCTGACGGCCGAACGCGGCGACGGTTTTCCTTTGGATGCCATGGTCTCTATTGTGGCACGGACCACCGCCCAACGATTCCAGCGCAACATTCCCGGGAATGTGCCGCGGAACCACACCTCACACCCCCGCCTAGCGCGACATTCCCGGGAATGCGTCGCACAATACGCGGCGGCCCGTCTGCACACACCATGCGCGCAGACGGGCCGCCGGGGAAACGTTCGAATCACTCCACCGCGATGGCGTCAATCTCCACGAGCGCGCCCTTGGGAATCATGTTGTTGCCAAAGGCCACGCGGGCGGGCTTGACGGAGCCGATGAACGCCTCAGCGTAACGTGCGTCCACTTCCTTGAAGTCCTCGACGTTCTTCAGGTAGATGGTGGCACGGCACACATGCTCGATGCCGGTGCCGGCAGTGTCGAGAATGTGCTTGATGTTCTTCAACGCCTGCGCGGCCTGCTCTCCAGCGGTCTCGCCCGCCAGTTCGCCGGTGGCCGGATCGATGCCCAGCTGGCCGGATACGAACACGAAGCCATTGGCCTTCACCGCCTGGCTGTATGCGCCCAGCGCGGCCGGCGCCTCGGAAGTGGCTACGGCTTCCATCTTTTCGCTCATATTGTGCTCCTTCTCATCTTGGGGCGCCCACCTGCTGCGGCCGGCGCCGGTACACATCACCACCGGCTACGACCAATCGCACGATCGGCAACGATTGGCAATGCCGATTACGTAGCAGTCTACTGAGCGAAGTCGCGTTTAGCGCGCATGATGCCCGGCATACGGCCATCAACAGACTATTCCTTGCTATTCCAGACGATTCGGCTACCTTTCTCGCCAAACCGGGCGGTTTTTCCACAACCCAAGCGAGCCGGCATCACCAGCCTTGCCATTGCCGACACCAGCACCAGCACCAGCACGCGCCGAATATGCAAAAGGCTTCCGGCGGCTAGCCGAAAGCCATGCTGGTGGGCTTGATGGGGATCGAACCCACGACCTTCTGTTCCGGAGACAGACGCTCTATCCACTGAGCTACAAACCCGAGTAACTTCTTTACTGTACACCACATCACGCTGCATGAGGCACATACGTCGCCAAAATAACGAGAAAATCGCCATCATCGGCTCTACAATGAGGTTATGTCGGAACCTACAGATGACTTCGAATACGAACGCCGCTTCTTCTGCCGCGAGCTGCCGGCGGAATACGACGACGGCGACGCCCCGACCCTCATTATTCAGAGCTACTACGTGCATGCCGACAATTACGCCTTGCGCGTGCGGCTGGTCTCGCACAAGGTTCACGTCGACATGACGCCCGACGTAAATCCGGTGGCCGTGCTGGACGAGTACCGCGACCGGTTCTCGGAAGCGTATATCACCGTCAAAGGTCCGTCCGTGGGTGGCACGCGCTACGAGGTCGAGCGCGAGATCGACACGCGCATCGCCGCCGAACTCATCAAGCGCGGCGGCTCGGTAATCATCAAGAACCGGTATTCCGTGTGGATTGCGGAAGACGGCTGGAGCGTGGACGTGTTCGGCGGGCCGAACGCGCCGCTCATCGTAGCCGAGGCCGAACGATCCGGGCCGGTTACCAATCTGACGATTCCGAAATTCTGCATCACCGAAATCACCGATCAGGCGCGATTCAATAACGATGGTCTCGCCAACCGTCCGTTCTGTAAGTGGGCGGACGATTTCGAGGAGGAGCTGGCGCTGGAGGGGCCAAGATTCCAGCAGTATTTCGGGAAGAATCGGATGGTTTAGGGGAAGCAGTCAAGTACGCTCGCGCGCTCCTCTCAGTCATCTACGCCTGACAGCTCCTCTCAAAGAGGGGAGCCAAAACCACTTAGTACATGAGGGTGGCTAGGCGACGGCGGGCGCGGGCCAGACGCGGGTCGGTGGGTTCGGGGATGGCGAAGTATTCGAGCAGACGCTTGCGAACCTGCTCGATATCGGCCTTGTGCCCGGCGGCCAAAAAGTCCAGCAAACGGTCGAAAGCGTCTTGAATCTGGCCACCAATCATGTCGATATCAGCCACGGCCAACTGCGATTCCACATCGTCCGGCGCTGCGGCGGCAGCGGCACGTACGTCACGTACATCAGCGGCCCTGGAGCGGGCCAGCAACAGCGCCTTCGCACGTTCGCGGGCGGCCAGTGCATCGGACGGGTCGGATTCGAGCACGCGCTCGTATTCGGCGGCGGCACCGGCGTAATCGCCCTCCTCGGCCAAACGATGGGCTTCGGCATGCTCCGGCGGCACCTGCTCAGCACCCGCGCCGGCACCGGTGGCACCAGCGCTCTTGGCGGCATCGGAATCAGGATCACCCGAGTACGGCGCGGTACCGTTCACACCAGACTGTGCGGCGGCCTGAATGATCTTCGGAATCACCTCGTCGGTAAGTTGCTTGAGCTCGTCGTCACCCGGAAGGCCCTGCAACAGCGGCATCGGACGGCCGGCAATCAACGCAAACAGTGCGGGCGCGCCCTGCACTTGCAGCGCTTGGGCAATCGAGGGATTGGACGAGATATCGATACGGGAGAGCTGAATCTGGCCGTTCAGGGCATTCACCGCGTCGCCCAGTACACGGGCCATCGGGAACAGGCGGTCATCGGTCGGCACCCACAGGAGCAACAGGATCGGGAAGGTCGCAGAAGTCTGCACCATTGCCTGGAAGGTGTTTTCGGTGGTGTCGATCACGTACCCACCAGCGGCAGGCGCGCCGCCCGCTTGGCCGGGCTCGGCCTTGACCTGATGCTTCAGCGCCTCCAAATCGACGGCACCCGCCAATGAGACTCCCGGATTGAACTGCTGCTCTGCCATAATGCCTCCCGATTCCACGCGATTCGCGTACAACAACAATCACATTTGCTGACATTGATTGTAATGCCGATTCCCACCACGTAGTGATTCTTCCACTACGCGGTGAAATTCCCACCACGTAGCAAAACGCCCACCACGATGTGACCCCAAACGGCACCATTATGCGAAAGGTAAGATTTTATCGACATCGTGGTGGACGAATCACATCGTGGTGGGACGTTAACCGCGCGGTGGGTGGCGGCAACAATTACAGCGCTTCGACCTTTACCGGCTGACGGTCGGCGCCCACTGCGGTGATTTGCGCACCGGAGCTTGCCAACGGAATGTACAAGGCCACCACGTTCACATACGTGACCTTCATGGTGCTGGTGTACTTGTCGCTATTGAACAGCGCCTTCTCGTCGTCGGAAGCCGGCTGCGATTCGCGGCCATCCCCTGCCTTGCGAGTCCATTCGCCGTTAATACGGCCAACCACCAAATCACCGGCACCGTCTGCAGCACGCATCACCCACATCTGTTCAGGCACAGCGGTGAATTTTTGCTCTTGCGTACCATTGTTGCGTTGCATACCTTCCTGCACCTTGGCCGTGGTATTGGCCAGTTCCTGGCGCAGCAGATCGTCTGCGAACTTGGAAGCGTATTGGCTCTTGGAGCCGTTCTGCAGCACATCGGCGTATTGGGTCAAGGCATCGGCGGGAGTGGCCACCAGCTTCTCATCCTTTGCGGTGCCCATCTGCGAGCCAAGAGTCGGAATCTCGAACTTTGGCAGCTTGGCTCCCTCAAACAGTCGAGCCATGGCCATCAGCTTGTAATTCTGCTGGGCGGATTCCTGATCGAAGACCAGCAAACGCTTGGACTGCTGATCTTCGGTGGTGGTCGTGATGGTGAACACCGAGCGAGGCCATCCGTCGTCCGTAGGAATCACCGTCTGGGCGATGTCCTTGGGAATGGTCGCATATTGGGACATACCGCCGCCACGCTGATTGATCGTGGTCTGGCTGATGCGAATGTCCAGCTGGGGCCCGCCCATAACGGCCGCATATCCATCGGGATTCTTGGCCTGATCGGCTTCATCGATCGTCTTGAGAATCTTCAGGCGAATCTTCTTCTCCTGCGTCTCGGTCAAATCCGGCGCAACCTTGGTGGAGGTATCAGCAGCCGGCGTCGGCAGCCGGCCTTCACAGGCGGTCAACGGCACGACCAACGCCACGCAGGCGAGGGCGGCCACACACAGTTTGTTCCATCGCTTGTTCATCAGCTTTCCTCCTGTCCGGCATCGGCCGAGTCGTCTCCGGTATTGACCTCTTGGGCCAAGCGGGAGAAGTAGGCCTGCAGTTCGTCAGGGGTGATTACCGAAGTCGCTTCGTTATCGCCGGCGCTGAAGCCGGTCTCAGCGCCGCTCTCGGCACCGGTCTGCTGGTCGGCGACCAGGTTACGCGAACTTGGGTCGATGATAACCGGTGTTTCGGTGGCTTCAGATTGCGAGGACGCACGGCCCGAACGCTGATGCGTGGCGTGGCGGCGACGATTACGTCGACTTGCCCCATCCGGCTTCCCGGACACTGCGATGCTGGCGGGCGCCTCTTCCTCAATTACGGCGCTTGCCGTGCCTTCCACCATGCGCTTGCGGCGCTTATGCGGCGGCATGGCGAACACGGAGGCGCACAGTACGGCCAGCACGGCCAGCAATCCGCCGGACAGATAGAACGGCATCGCAAAGTCCGGCACTGCGGAGCGCACCCAGTGCAGCTGCACCTTGGCGTTGGTGACATTTTCGCCCAGATCCACAATGGCTACCGTCGAGGCGCCGGTCTTCTTGCTCTCCAGCGAAACGGACCCAGTGCCGCATCTCACGTCAGTCCACATATCGGAATCCTTGAACGACACCGCGCCATCGGCACTGGTAGGCGCTCCCTGACTCGTGCTGCTTCCCTTCCGGGTGCTCAGCTCGCTCCATGACGCCAATCCGGTGATGCGGGTATAGGACTTCTCGGACGCGACCCATCCGGCAACATCCTTGGCCGGCCCCAACGCCACGCACGCCTCGTCCTGAGAGGATCCCGAGTCCACGGTTATCGTGGCGTTCTGATCCAACAAGGTCAGCACATTCGGATCAGTGACGGCATACCGGGAGCCGCTCATGGTTGCGGAAGCGGTGATTTCAGTGGAGGGCTTCCATATCGTGGCATTCATGTACCCCAACACCACAGCCGCCACGGCCAATAGGCCGAAGATAGGCGTCACCACTCCACGCATGATCTTGGCATGACGGGATGGACGCTTGGCGCCCTTATCCGGTCTTGTAGTCTGTTCTTCAGCACTCATAACTCAACCATTCTACAATCTTCACCTGTTTATTACCTAGGAGCGCAGAAAATCAAGGTTTACCAGTAGGGTGGTGTGCCATGCGTAAGTCTGTTAAGTCTATGTTATCCCCCCTCGGCAAGGCCGTTGCTCTTGCCTGTTCACTGGCGATGTGCGTGTCGCTGGCTGCCTGCTCCAGTTCGAGCTCGGACTCGAAATCCTCTTCTTCCGATTCCTCTTCATCTTCCGACTCTTCTGACAAGAAGGGCCAAATTGCCGGCGTGACCGCCAAGGGCAAGCTCGGCGAGAAGCCGACCATCTCCTTTAATACGCCGATGACCGTGTCCGACGGCTCCTATGTGGTGCTGCAAAAGGGCGATGGCGACGTGATCGAGGAGGGCGACCGCGTCTGTGCCCAAGGCATCGCGCTCAACGTTAAAGACGGCACCGAGCTCATGGACACCTGGACCAAGAACACGCCGGATTGCTCGCTGAAGGTGGATTCCAAGACCCTCTCCTCGACCTACTACAACCAGATCAAGGGCGCCAAGATCAACACCACGATCGGCTTTGGCGTCAACGCTCAGGATTCGTCCGGATACTCTTACATTCTGGCGATGACGTTTGTCTCCAAGTCCAAGGACCTGAAGAAGGCCACTGGCGAGGAAGTCAAGAATGTGCCGGCCAATCTGCCGAAGGTGACGCGAGCCAAGAATGGCAAGCCGTCCATTGACATGAACGGTCAGGGTTCGGTTGATTCGCTGATCTCGCAGACGCTGATCAAGGGTAACGGCGCCAAGCTGACCGACAAGAACACCGTGGTGGTCAAGTACACCGGTTGGCTTACGAATGGCAAGCAGTTCGATTCGTCCTGGGATCGCGATTCCACAATCGACGCCGATCTGTTCAGCGATTCCAGCGGCCAGCATCAGGTTATCGAGGGCTGGCAGAAGGGTCTGGTCGGCCAGACCGTCGGCTCTCAGGTTCTGCTGGTGATTCCGCCGGATCAGGCCTATGGAGATAAGGAGCAAGGTTCGATTCCCGCCAACTCCACGTTGGTCTTCGTAATCGATATTCTCGCCGCGTACTAAAAGATAAAGATATAGCAGGGGCTCCCTCTGATGAGGGAGCCCCTGCTATATCTAGAACAGCCTGAGACTGTCGTCCTCGGTGCCTTTCATATCGTCGTAATCGAGAATGAGGCAGGTGAAGCCACGGTCCTTGGCCAAGACCTGGGCTTGCGGCGTGATGGTTTGTGCGGCGAAGATGCCGTGCACCGGGGCCAGCAGCGGATCACGATTGAGCAGTTCGCAGTAGCGAGTCAGCTGCTCGACGCCATCAATGCCGCCGTGACGTTTGATTTCCACAGCCACATGCTCGCCTTCGGCATTCACGGCCATAATATCCACTGGGCCAATGGCGGTCGGGTATTCGCGACGCACCAGCTTGGCTCCCTTGCCGATACGCTCGATCTGCTCGGCCAGATAGCGCTGCAGATGGTCTTCCACGCCATCCTTGATGAGACCCGGATCTTCGCCCAGATCATAGGTTTGGTCGGAATAGATGTGTTGCAGCGTCACTTCAAGAATGTCCGAGCCCTTGTCGGCGCTGACACGTAACACCTTTTCCGGCTCACCAGCGGCGACACTTTCCGGGGAATGCGTCGCGGAATCACCATCCACAGCCCCACCAGCGACACTTTCCCGGGAATGTTGCGCAGATTTGGCGGCTGGGTCGATCTCACGAATCGTGCAGGGCGCGGTCATCCAGTTCAGCGGCTTGTAGGAGCCCAATTCGGAGAAAATCAACAGGCTGGAATCGGCCTTGATCAGCAATACACGTTTGGCCAGGGGCAGTGAGGCGTTGAGGCGGCCCGAATACTCGGCCGAACAGTCGGCAACAATAACTCGCATAGGCCACCACTGTAGCGCAACACATGGCATACATAGCAAAAGGGGCTCTCTGGAAAACCAGAGAGTCCCTTAAGGAGTTGGTTCAGATCACTCGGCGATGCCGGAGTACTGGACGTCGTGGCCGCGCTCGACCGCCACGGTGAGTTTGTTCGAGTCGAAGGAAATGAATCCGTCGGTCACCTCGAACATGTGACGATCGCCATCGGGCTCAACCACGGTGAGCGTACCCTGCTTGATCACTGTGAGCACAGGCTCATGGTCGGGCAGGATGCCCATGCCGCCCTCAGAGGCGGGAATGGTCACACTCGTCGCCTCGCCGTGCCACACAGGGTGGTCAGCGGCGACGATGTTGACCTTCATCGTGGTTTTTTCCGCAGCCATCACGCACCCAGTTCCTTCTGCATGTTGTGCCACTTCTCTTCGAGGTCGTCGATGCCGCCGATGCCGGAGAACGCCTGCTCCGGGACGTCGTCGTACACGCCGTCGCAGATGCGGGTGAAGGCTTCGATGGTCTCGTCGGCCGGCACGTAGGAGCCGGGGCGACCGGTGAACTTCTCGGCCACGTAGAAGTTCTGGCCGAGGAACTGCTCGATCTTGCGGGCACGGTTCACGGTGGTCTTGTCTTCCTCGCTGAGCTCGTCGATACCGATCAGGGCGATGATGTCCTGCAGTTCCTTGTTGCGCTGCAGAATCGCCTTGACGCGGTTGGCGCAGTCGTAGTGGGCCTGGCCCACGTAACGCGGATCGAGGATTCGCGAAGTGGAGCTCAGCGGATCCACGGCCGGGTAGATGCCCTTGGAGGCGATGTCACGGGAAAGCTCGGTGGTCGCATCCAGGTGGGCGAAGGTCGTGGCCGGGGCCGGGTCGGTGTAATCATCGGCCGGCACGTAAATGGCCTGCAACGAGGTGATCGAGTGACCACGGGTCGAGGTGATGCGCTCCTGAAGGGAACCCATCTCATCGGCCAGGTTCGGCTGGTAACCCACGGCGGAAGGCATACGACCCAGCAGGGTGGACACCTCGGAACCGGCCTGGGTGAAGCGGAAGATGTTGTCGATGAACAGCAGCACGTCCTGGTTCTGCACGTCACGGAAGTACTCTGCCATGGTCAGTGCGGTCAGCGGGACGCGCAGACGGGTGCCCGGCTGCTCATCCATCTGGCCAAAGACCAGTGCGGTCTTCTCAAGCACGCCGGCCTCGGCCATTTCGCCGATCAGATCGTTACCCTCACGGGTACGCTCGCCGACGCCAGCGAACACGGACACACCACCGTGGTTCTGGGCCACGCGCTGAATCATTTCCTGAATCAGCACGGTCTTGCCCACACCTGCACCACCGAACAGACCGATCTTGCCGCCCTGCACGTACGGGGTCAGCAGGTCGATGACCTTGATGCCCGTCTCGAACATCTGGGTCTTGGACTCCAGCTGATCGAAGGCCGGCGGGTTGCGGTGGATTGGCCAACGCTCGGAGACGGTGATGGTCTCATCCGGCTTCTTGTTGAGGATGTTACCGGACACATCGAAGACGTGGCCCTTGGTCACGTCGCCGACAGGCACGGAGATCGGGACGCCGGTGTCGGAGACGGAGGCACCACGGACCAGGCCGTCGGTGGGCTTCAGAGCGACGCAACGGACTGTGGAATCACCGAGGTGCTGTTCGACCTCGAGGGTGATCTCGGTCTCCTTCGCCTCGCCTTCTTCCTTGGCGCCGGTGTTGACGATCGTTACTTTCAGGGCGTTGTAGATGTCGGGCAGATGACCCACCGGGAATTCAACGTCGATAACCGAGCCCTGGACGCGGGTGACGCGACCGTTGGTAGGCTCGGCCGCAGTGGTCTGGTTGTCAGCCATATGCGTTCCTACTCTTCCTTCTTGGTCAGCGCGTCGGCGCTGCCGATGATTTCGGTAAGTTCCTGGGTGATCGAGGCCTGACGGGAAGCGTTGAGCTTGCGGGTAAGGTCATCGATCAGGTTTCGCGCGTTGTCGGTCGCCGTGTGCATGGCGTTCTGGCGGCTTGCGGTTTCCGACGCGGCTGCGGTCAGCAGGCACTCGTGGATTCGGGACTGGATGTACTTCGGCAGAATCGCGTCCAACACCTTTTCGAGACTGGGCTCGAACGTGTACAGCGGGGCGATGTCCGCAGTGGACGGGGCCGCTTCATCGGGCGACGGCACCTTGGTCTCGTTCTGCACGATCTCGACCGGCAGCATGCGCAGCACGCGCACCTTCTGCACCACCATGTTGATGAACTCGGTGTAGACGATGTAGAGTTCGGAGACTCCACCCTTCTCGGCCGGTTTCATGTAGGCGTCCATCAGGGTGTCGGAGATCGTTTCAGCGATTTCCACGCCGGGCTGGTCGGTGTTTCCTTCCCACGTCGCCGCGATGTCACGATTGCGGTACTTGTAGTACGTCGAACCGCGACGCCCGTACACGAACAGCTCCGGCTGCTTGCCTGCCGCATCAAGGCGGGACAGCAGCGACTCCGTTTCACGGATAATCGAAGAGGTGTACGGGCCGGCCATGCCACGATCCGAGGTGAGGGCGAGAACGGCCACACGCGGGTTGTTCTCGTCCTTCACCGCAATCGGATGCGTGATATGGGTGTGGGCCACCAACGCTTGCACGGCATCGAAAATCGCATCGGAGTACGGCTTCGCGTTCAGGGCCACATCACGGGCCTTGGCGATATGCGAAGACGCGATCATCTCCTGAGCGTTGAAGATCTTCGCCAACGACTCGGTGGAGTGGATGCGTGATTTCAATGCGAGTTGCGAGCCCATGGCTTACTTTTCTCCCGCCACGATCTTTTCCTGATCGACCGGCGCGGCCTTGACGCTTTCGACCTTCTTCTCTTCCAACGGCTTGCCGCTGCCGGAGACGAACGTCGAGCGGAACTCATCCACGGCCTTATCGAGGGCAGCCTCGGTGTCGGCGGTGAATTCCTCGGTCTCGCGAATGGTCTTGAGGATATCGGTGTTGTGGTCGATGTAGTCCAGCAGTCCCTGCTCGAACGGAAGGACGTCCTTCAGGTCGAGGTCGTCGAGCTTGCCGTGGGTGCCGGTCCATACGGACACGACTTCCTGTTCCGGCGAGTACGGGTGGAACTGCGGCTGCTTCAACAGCTCGGTCAAGTGGGCACCACGGGTCAGCTGGGCCTTGGATGCCGCATCCAGATCGGAGGCGAACATGGCGAAGGATTCCAGCGAACGGTACTGTGCCAGGGAGATCTTCAGCGTACCGGAGACCTTCTTCAGAGCCTTGGTCTGTGCGGCGCCACCGACTCGGGAGACGGAGATACCGACGTCCACGGCGGGGCGCTGGTTGGCGTTGAACAGATCGGACTGCAGGAAGATCTGGCCGTCGGTGATGGAGATCACGTTGGTCGGGATATAGGCGGACACATCGTTCGCCTTGGTCTCGACGATCGGCAGACCCGTCATCGAACCGCCGCCCAGGTCATCGGAGACCTTGGCGCAACGTTCGAGCAGGCGGGAGTGCAGGTAGAACACATCACCCGGGTATGCCTCACGCCCCGGCGGGCGGCGCAGCAGCAGGGAAATCGAACGATAGGCCTCTGCCTGCTTGGACAAGTCATCGAAGACGATGAGCACATGCTTGCCGTTGTACATCCAGTGCTGGCCGATGGCCGAGCCGGTGTACGGGGCGATGTACTTGAAGCCAGCGGAATCGGCTGCCGGGGAGGCCACGATGGTGGTGTACTCCATGGCGCCGGCGTCTTCCAGGCTCTGCTTCACCGAGGCGATGGTGGAGCCCTTCTGGCCGATGGCCACGTAGATGCAGCGGACCTGCTTCTTCGGGTCGCCGGATTCCCAGTTGGCCTTCTGGTTGATGATGGTATCGATCGCAATGGCGGTCTTACCGGTCTGGCGGTCGCCGATGATGAGCTGGCGCTGGCCGCGGCCGATCGGGGTCATCGCGTCGATGGCCTTGAGGCCGGTGGACAGCGGCTCGTCGACCGGGTGGCGGTGCATCACGTCGGGGGCCTGGGCTTCGAGGATACGCCGGCCTTCGATGTTCTGAATCTCACCGAGGCCGTCGATCGGCTTGCCCAGCGGGTCCACGACGCGACCGAGGTAGCCGTCGCCGACGGGCACGGAGAGCACTTCGCCGGTGCGGCGCACTTCCTGGCCTTCCTCGATTCCAGCGAAATCGCCGAGGATCACCACGCCGATCTCACGGGCGTCAAGGTTGAACGCCAGGCCGAGCGTGCCGTCTTCGAACGTCAGCAGCTCATTGGCCATGCAACCAGGCAATCCCGTCACGTGCGCAATGCCGTCACCGGCCGTGGCGACATATCCCACCTCTTGGGTGGGGGTGTCGCTCGGCTTGTACGACGACACGAAGTCGTCGAGGGCCTTGCGAATCGAGGCGGGATCGATGGTCAGTTCTGCCATGATCACTCCTTCTATTGGTTATTGTTCAGTCAAGTCTTTGCTTGTGTGTGGTGTTGGACGGATTGGCTCGGCCGGTCAGGCCGGAGTCGCCTCCGTCTGCACCTTGCGATGAAGGTTCTGCAGCTGTGCGACCACGGTGTTGTCCGTGACTTCGTCGCCCACCTGAATGCGCATACCACCCAGCACGGTCGGATCGACCACCGAGTTGATGTGCACCTGGCGGCCCACCTTGGCGGAGTAGACCTCGACCAGTCGCTTGATCTGCTCCTTCTTCAGCGGGGTGGCGGTGGTCACGGTGACCATCGACTCGCCCATGTGACGGGAGAACTTGTTGATCATCCACTGGATGGTCTCCAAGTAGCGGCGGCGGCGCAGGTTGCAAGTGGCGTGTTCGGCGAGCCTCATGGTGACCTTGTTCAGGGTCTTGCCAGAGAACACCTCACGGAACAGCTTCACACGGGCCTCGCTGGTGGCCTGGTAGTCGTACAGCTTGGCGCGCACGACCGGCAGGTTCAGCAACGCGGAATGCAGTTCGGACAGCTCGACGGAGACCTGCAGCGTGGCGCCGGTGGCGTCCGCGTAGTACATCATGGCGTCCACGCCGAAATCCTCCACCGCGTTGGCGATGTCCCGCGCACGGCTCCAGTGACGGGAGACCAAATCGGTCATGATCTCCATGGTCATCGGATGCACATTGTCGCCGAGCAGTTCCGTCAGCACGGCCACCTTGTCGGCAACCGGGCGGGACGGGTCGGTCAACGCGCGTTCGAGCTGGATGCTGTCGTCGAGCACCTTGGTGATCGTGAACAGTTCGTTGCCGATCCGCCACGCGTCCTCACGGGTGTCGCGCAGTTTCGGGGCCAGCGAATCACGCGACTCGCGGTCTGCAATACGTGATGCCTCTCCTCGCATGGTCACCTCCCTTTCTGGTTACGGATGGTCACGGTCACTTCTTGACGGCCAGATCGTCGATCATCGAATCGATCATCGAGGACTGCACGTCGTTGTCTTCCAGCTTGGCGCCAAGGATCTTGCCGGCCAGAGCGGTGGCAAGCGCACCGACCTCGCCCTTGAGCGAGACGATGGCCTGCTGGTGCTGGGATTCGATCGAGCGCTGTGCGGATGCGGCGATCTGGGCCGCATCGGACTCGGCGCGCGAACGGGCGTCGGCGATGATGTGAGACGCTTCGGCACGGGCGTCGTCGCGGATCTTGGCGGCGTCCACACGGGCAGTGCTCAGCTGGGCCTCATACTTGGCCTTGGCCTCGTCGGCGTCCTTCTTAGCCTGCTCCGCCTTGGCGATGTTGCCTTGAATCTTGGCGGCACGCTCGTCGAAGATCGCGTTGAACTTCGGCATGAAGAACTTGTAGAAGAACACTGCAACGATGACGAGGATGATCGCCGACCATACGATGTCATAGACCTCGGGAATGAACAGGTCAATCCCGCTTGCTGCTTGTGCCATCAAGCCCTCCTTTCAGTGATGGACATAATCGGTTTTCGTCTGTTGATCAGCGGATGATCAGGGCGGCGACGAAGCCGATCAGTGCCAGCACCTCGACCAGAGCCAGGCCGATGAACATGATGGTCTGGATCTTGCCGGACATCTCAGGCTGACGAGCGGTGGATTCCATGGCCTTGCCGAAGAGGATGCCCAGACCAATGCCAGGGCCAAGAGTACCGATACCGTAACCGATGACGGACAGGTTGCCGGCGACCTCTGCGAGGGTGATGATATCCATTGTGTTTCCTTTCTAACGTACTTGGCGACGTTATAAATCTTGGGGTTTGGTCGGTCTGCGATTTTCCCAGACCGGGGACCGGAAGCGGCGGGTTAGTCGCCCGTCACTCTTCCGGGAAGCTCAGGTTGATGTACACGGTGGAAAGAATCGCGAAGACGTAGGCTTGCAGGAAGGCGACGAACGCCTCGAAGCAGGTCATGGCGAAACCACCGGCGAACCACAGCGCACCCACCGGGATGCCCTGCAACTTGTTGGCCGCGTCAACCATCCAGAACTGTGCGAACGCCAGGCAGGTGGCGACCATAAGGTGGCCGGAAACCATGTTGGCGAACAGACGGATGGTCAGAGAGGCCGGGCGGATGATCAACAACTCAAGCAGGTTGATCGGAGCCAGCAGGATGTAGACCGGCCACGGCACACCGGGGGTGAACAGCTCGTGGCGCAGATAGTGGCCGAGGCCCTGCGAGCGGATGGCGGCGATCCAGTACTGGATCAGTGTCCAGACGGCGAACACGAGCGGCATGACCACCGTGGCGTTGGCCGCCATGTTCATGCCGGGGATGATGCCGCACAGGTTGAACACGAAGATCGTGAAGAACAGGGTGGTGATCATCGGCACGTAACGTTTGCCGCGGGTCTCGCCCATCACGTCATACACGACCTTGTCGCGCACGAAGTCGAGACCGTACTCGACTACGCCCTGCCAACGGCCGGGGATGAGCTTGGCGCGTTTCGCAGTCACGCCGAGCACCACCAGCAGCACAATGGTTGCCACGATACGAATCAGAATAATGCGGTTGATGGCAAACGGAGTTCCCTGGAACAGAATCTCCGGGGGAAGGAAGTCATCAACCGAGGGCAGATGAGCGCCTGCCTCGTCAGCCAACAGCAATCCTGCGCTGAGCGAACCGACCATATCACGCCTCCTGCTTCTTCAATGTCAGGTGTCAGTTTAAACCCACCGGGCAGGCAAATGTGACGTGCTCGTTACTTTCGTCTCCTCGGTGTGGAGTCTGCCGGGCGCGGACACGGAGTCTGCGCTGGGCATTCGGCTCCGAATGACTGAAGAGTGATTATTTGCCTGCGTCTAGACAATGTCAATACTACACCGGCGCGTCTTCTGGAATCGGCGGCGGCGCAAGGTTTTTCGGATGTTGCGCAAGCATTGTGCGCTATTAGTCACAATACGAGGATGTGCGGCATTTGCGCTACCCTCTGATCACTCCGTATCCGTCGTGGGCGAACGGCTCGAAATCATCCTGGCGCGGCCCGCCCGGCTCATGCCGAATCGAACGATCAGTACCGAGCTTCTTCTCAGCCCTGAGCTGCGGCACCTCGGTCAGGTCATACGGCGTGGTCTGGTACACCCAGTTGAGCCAGTTGCGCCACAGCAGATTGGCGTGGGCGCGCCAGGCGAACAACGGTTCCAGTTTCGAATCGTCATGCGGGAAGTAGTTCTTCGGGAAGGGCACGTTGGTCATGCCCTTGGCCATATCGCGCTCGTATTCCTCGGCGAGCGTGTACTTGCCGTACTCCCAATGGCCGAGCGCGAACACTTCGGAGAAGTCACGTGTGGCGATCAGGCCCGGGCCGGACTGTGGCCCCCAAGTCAAGATCTGAAGGTCATGGTTGGCACGTACCTCGTTTTCGTTCACGCCGGCGAGGCGGGAGTGCGGCTGCAGATCAATCTCGTCGAAACCATTGGTCAGGAAGCAGTATTCGTCCTGCAGGTACTGCGGGAATACGCCGAAAATCTTCTCGGGGTAATCCACCTTGTGGATGCCGTAGCGGTAGTACAGTGCGCCCATCGCGCCCCAGCACAGGTACATGGTGGAGAACACATGGGTGGAGGCCCAGTCGAGAATCGTCTTGAACTCGTCCCAGTAGTCCACATCTTCGAACGGCATATGCTCTACAGGCGCGCCGGTGACCACAAAACCGTCGTAATAGTTGTCTTTGAGCGCATCGAGGTTTTCGTAGAACTTGACGAGATGATCGGCGGAAACGTGCGTGGCCTCATGTGTGGAGGTCTTCATGAAGTCGATCTCGACCTGCAGCGGCGATTTGGAGATCAGTCTCAGCAGCTGCGTTTCGGTTTCGATCTTCTTGGGCATCAAGTTCAGGATCACCAGTTTGAGAGGACGGACGCGCTGACGCTCCGCCTCGGGCTTCTCCAGAGCGAAGATGCGCTCCGAATCGAGGATATCTCTGGCCGGCAGGCCACTGGGGATCTTGATAGGCATGCTCCCATTATGTCAACGTTCGGGATAACGGTTCAAGGCATCCGTCCGGCGGGCGGTTCACGGGACACCGGCGCGACACGGGGTGGAGCAGCTCGGTAGCTCGCTGGGCTCATGACCCAGAGGTTTTCACCTCGTCAATTCCATACTTTGCATAGCCCCTGACCATCCGGTCGGGGGTTCTTTCGCAACACAATCAGCACGAGGCGCTGCCAGTTGACGTCCCTCAGCCGCATCCGCACCCATGCCCGATTCAAGGCCCGGGAAGACGGTGTCAGCGAGCATACTCACCTCATGAACACCACAGGTATTGCAATGGTATTCGTTAAGTGTATGATAGGTATTCAGTAGGAGGTAGGACGTGGAATTCGAGTATGACCCGGCCAAAAGCGCGAAGAACCTCGCCAAGCACGGCATCGACTTCGAGCAAGCCCAACGCATGTGGGACGACGTCGTGCTTGAATTCGACGCCGACCCGCGCAGCGACGACGCCCGCTACCTTGAGCTCGGCGTCATCGACGGCAAGCACTGGACGGCCATCGTCACCTACCGGGGAGAACACAAGGACATCGTCCGCATCATCTCGGTGCGGCGCTCACGCGACTACGAGGAGGACACCTATGAGCAGCACAAGGACGATTGAGGAAGTCAAGGCCTCGGACATCGACGAGGCCTTCGAACGCGGCGACGACATGCGCCGGTACTTCGACATGACGAAGCCCCGCGTCATCCGCCCCGCGAAGACCAAGACCCGCAAGGTCAATCTCACCCTGCCCGACTGGATGGTCGAAAGCCTCGACGCCGAAGCGGACGAGCTGGCGGTCAGCCGCAACGCCGTGGTCAACACATGGCTCGCCGAGAAGATCGCCGAACGCAGGAAGGAACAACGGCTTCTGACGGTCTGAAACGACGAAACCCCCGCCCAAGTCGCGGCATCCACGCCATGCGCATGGTCCGCGATCTTGGGCGGGGGTTGTTTGTCCGGGGCGCGAAATATTCCACCGAATCCACCGGGCGAAATATTTCGCATATCAGGCCGTGAGCTTGGCCGTGGACGTGGACGCGCCGATGAACGCGCCGACCAACAGGCCGAGCGCGTTGAGCACGGTCACCGTCAGGTCAGTGCCCGGCCAGCCGGCCGCCTGAGCCGTGCCCCATCCCATGGCCGACACGCCCGAGAATCTTGACACTCCTGATTAATCGGGTATTGTTGAGCGAGCTGTCCAAATACAGGACGTGCCGACGCGGGGTGGAGCAGCTCGGTAGCTCGCTGGGCTCATAACCCAGAGGTCCATGGTTCAAATCCATGCCCCGCTACCAGTGAAAAGGCTAGGAATTATTTGATTCCTAGCCTTTTCTCGTATTCCAACATCCGTCTACACACCGTGAATCTGGACAAATTCTGGACAAATCCGCCAAGCAGTACCAACATGAATCAACAAATTCACGAACCATCACGGATTGCATGGTACCGCTTCCAGTCCTCTGGAGAGGCGTCTACAAGGGGTCCCGGACCATCGTTGACTTTGAGGATAGGGTCAATACGGTAGGAATATTTGTAAGGCTTGCCGTCTTCCGAGAAGGTCTCACGATATCTAGTTTCTAAGTCGGACGGAATTTCAGTTCCATCATTGAGCAAATCAAAATGAAGCTGCCGCATTCCGAGAACCTCTTGCTCGAAGTAGTCGAACTTGTTCGCATAAATCTGTTTTGGTGACACACCATATTCATTGGGCTCGTCAGACAATTCCCAATCTACCCAATGCTCAGCCATCCGCCGAACATTTTCCACAACATTCCGAAGCCTGTCGATTTCTTCGGTATCGGACGCCCCCACCCAATATTTCTGTACGGCCCGGCGAAACGAGTCACTCATACTTACATCATTTTCAGGATCAAGAATGAACGACCGTAAGGCGTTCTCACAATATCCAGCTGCTTCTTCCCCCGACATGCCGCCGTTTATCTTGTTCCAATTTGCGAATACGCCACTTCCTCGCTTCCAAATCCACCCCATCTTCTTCATCGCCGATACTGCCGTAACAAAGTCCGGAGCAATCGGATCATACGTACATTGGTCACCCACGATTGTCACCGAACAGATCCAACCGGTCGGAAGCACTCGCCATTTCTTGTCATGCATGACATCACGAGCCATCTCCGAAAGTGGTTTATTGACATTCACCGTCATGAGGGAACCCTGTATTGCTTGTGCATCCGCAACAGCCAGTTCGCTCTCTTCAGACGCGCCACGGTTTTCGGACTCGATAGCCCATAGATCTTGTTGCAGTTGGCAGAGCGGTAGGTAACGCTTCAATTTCGGTAATGGATGCTCTCGACTGGTAAGAATCCGGAGCACTTCCTCACCGCTGAGTTTTGACCGTCCGGAGAAAAGGTTCTTCGTTCGATTAAGGCTAAAACCTAGACTCGCACCCAGCTCTTTCTGACTCAAGCCCTCCGACATAGCCAACGTTTTCAAGGCACGAATCAGATTATCGCAGTCAATTTTCATATTTTTATCAGATCCTTAGAAACGCCGGGATTCCAACGAAAAACAATCCTCTTCAATACTGTTTAGTGTAAATTTTACACCTCAATAAAAACAAGTTTTCGGATACGCGATTGGATGGAACCATCGACGAAACCCAGAAAGGAGGTGGGCAACATGGCAGACGAACAGACACCACGGCTGCACGCGGAAATCGTGCAGGGTATCAGCAAAGCCGGTAACCGCTACGAGTGCATCGAAGTCCTGCTCGACGGAATGTCGATCGGCAGAATCTTCCCCAGCAAGCTCGAAATGGCCATGATCAAGCAGACCCTCGGCATCTGACATATAGCGCTGGAGGACGTTGTCGGACGCCCTCCAGCCACATCCACAATCCAAACCCTTAAGTCCACAAGGAGGACAAATGGACGCACTCATCACCTTAGTACATCAACATCCGGCTGCCATTCTTGCAATCGCTTGCGCTATTGCAGTTATCGGGGTCGCAGCATACGTGGTATTCGCTCTACGCAATAGTCTCATGGCATCCGCACTATCTGCTAAGCCGATGTCCCTCACGAAAGAACAGATCAAATGCTGCTCCGTGGAATGGCGCTGGAACCCCTCACGAATCACTTTCACAATTCCAGCCGCTTACACGAGCGACGAGGGAATCAACAAGTGGGCGGACGAAGTAGCTCCACGATTGGGAATGAGATTCCAGCCTACCGAGGTCCGGATCATTCCACGCAGGCTCTTCCGATCAGCGCAATACAAGGTCACCTTCGCAAAACTGAAGGAGCTCCGATAATGCTTCTTAAGAAACAAAATGCCGTTCAACGGTATGAGCTAGGTGCAGAGGTATCGAGGCCAAAGCAAATGGCCTCGATACCCCGCACCGCCCACCTCGCCATCATCGGTGAATCCAATTCCGGCAAGGGCAGCGTCATCGCAAACATCATCAGGCAAGAAGTGGAGGCTGGCGGGGAAGTCTGGTTCATTGATTTGAAGTCCGGCATGGAGGCCGAAAACTACGCCGCCGTGCTCGATAACAAGGCTTACTCCTTGCAAGAAGCGAAAGATCTTCTCTCCGCTTTCAACATGGACGTGGACACACGAGCCGAACGTTGGCGTGGGCAAGTCCGCACCGTCGATGATCAGCATGAGCGGCACCGCCTGCTCGTCATTGATGAGGCCGCCGATCTCATCCGTTCCGGTTCTGATAAGAAGACTTCGGACGCGTGCGTGGAGTCCATTAGATCGGCACTGTCTCGGTCTAGAGCATTGAACTGTACCGTGGTCGTGTCCACGCAGAACCCGCGCGTGAGCACCAGTCTCCCCTATCGCAGTCTGCTGCTTACCACGTTAGCGTTGCGTCTGAATTCCAAGAGCGAGGCTGTGATGGCCCTTGGCGAGGACGCCGTGCAGCGTGGTGCCCGCCCATGGCAGATCAGTTTCAACCGTCCCGGTGATGGCTATTTGTGGGATAGCGAGTCCAATACCGTGCGGTATATCCATGTGCCGTTCATGACGGATCAGGACATCCACTCACTGCGACGCCCCGGCACTGACGACGAAGCGGGCGAAGCGACAGCGGGAGCCCGTTCACACCCGACAAACAAGTTGTGGGGGCTACTACGACGCCCCCGCAAGGGATGAGAGATGAGGGACATGACTCATCAGAGAAAAGCTACGAACGAAAAAGGCAGGTACTGGGCTGGCCTAATCTATCCCGATAGTTGTCCCGACGATTGGAAAGACCGAATGAAGATCAGCGGTCTGGAAATCCTTGTTTCTCCCGTACACGATCAGGACATTGCCGACATCGCCACTGGCGAACTGAAGAAGCCACACCGCCATGTAATCGCAATGTGGGCCAACACGACCACACGCCAGAACGCCGAGCGTTTCTTTGAGCAATTCGGCGGCCCAAAGATGATCCTGCGATTGGAGAATCCCCGTGGCATGGCTCGATACCTGATCCACATGGATGATCCGGATAAGGCTCCATACAGTCCCGAAGACGTGCTCGAGTTCAACGGTGCGGACTGGAAAAAAAATCGCACTGGTTGAAGGCAATCAATCCGACGCCATGTCCATTGTCAAACTGGTGGAGGAAGAGCGCATTCACGGATATTTCGATCTTCTGAAGGCCTGTGAGGCTGACCACCCCGACCTTCTCGAATTCGCGACTAAACAAGTCACTTTCTGTCGAGAAGTCATTTGGAGCTACTGGAATTCGTATTTCGCTTTGCCGAAGGAGGAACGTCATGGAAAAGCCTGAACCAGACACTCAGCTCCAGTTCCTCGATGTCGCAGCTCTCCAAAGCATGTTCAAAGTTGGCCGTTCCAAAGCTCGTCTAATGATGGACGCGCTGCCATCAATCCGAGTGGGAAACAAGGACTACATCAGTCAGAAGGCCCTGAACGACTACCTCACCGCCAATGGCGGCATTCCCATCAGCTGGCCCAAGCGCCGCCGATAAAACTTCGGCCCGGTTTTCTTCTTAGGCAAATAGCCAGAAGGAGGCCGGGCCTTTCTGCGCACGACGACGGGACCGGTTATTCTTAACCACATGAGTGAAACCATCGCCGAAATACGCAACAAAGCCGCCACTCTGCTTTCTCCAGAACAGCAGCAGCAATGGGAACAGTTTCTTACTCCCATGCCAGTTGCCGAACAAGCCACGAGTCTCTTCACTCACTCTGATAAGCCCGTTCACATACTCGATCTTGGTTCCGGCACCGGCATCTTAGGAGCGGTGACTGCACGTCAAGCAGCCCCCGGCAGCAGCGTCTTAGCCATTGAACAGGACGACAAGCTCGCTTCTGCTTCCGAGCTCTCTCTCGCCCAAGTTTGCGATAGGACAAAGGTCATCCATTAATTTGGAATATCTAATATTCCTGCTTTATCATTGATTGCCAAGTCAAGCCGTTTCATCTTACCACCTGCCGTTAAACAATCAAGCATAAAGTCATACCATGAGCGTTCCTGTGCCAATAGATAACTTTCCATTTGCCGACACCCTCTGCCTTTTAGTTCTAATAAAACACCTAAATGCTCTTGCATGGAACACATGATGTTGATGTCGCCTAAAACATATTTGCTTTCATATCCGTACTTGCCAAAATCTTCATAAAGCATATAATCAGATTTTAATTGCAACACATCACGAATAATCTTTAATGCGTCCGTAGTAGGAAAGCGGACACGAAAGTAATCAATCAATAAGAATAATGGTTCTTGCGGATTAAAACGCTCAATCTGTTTTTGCATTGTTTGTTTTAGTTCATCAGAGGGAACAACACTACCGTTCTCTATTTGATTAAAATATGTACGACTGATACCACAGGCAACGGCAAATCTTCTTTGAGATACCCCATATTCATTCCGTTTATGTTTTAATTCTTCAATAAAATTTTTATCATTCATTCTTTAATTCCTCCAATCAAAAAAACAACTACCATTTACTGATAATTACCTCTACTTAAATTTTTCCTAAAAGAAAAAGACAATCAATTCCTTATTTGAAATCAACTGTCTTTCCTATGCCTTATTCAATTTTTATGTGTTAAATGAGTGCTTTTTTAGTTAACATCTTGTCATAAGCGGTTTTACCTTATAAATACAGCGTTTTCCGCTTAGTAGTGTATATTGTTTCTTGTTTTTTGTGCCCCCCTTGTTAGATAACGGGGGCTTTCTAAGGCTCGCTGCGCTCGCCAAACCGCCGAAGTGAACCGCCCGCTCGCCAGCAAGCTGGCGTGGCGCTATGTCTTACGACCGCCACCGCTGGCGGATCACTCCGTCGGTTTGCGAGATTTGGAGCGTATCTCCCACACAAACTGGGATTTGTATTATTCGTGTGTAAATCTTAATAAATAACCATCTGGATCTTGCACTAAAAACTCTTTTTGTTCAATAAGTTCTCCATTAGATTCGTATTTATTCAACATCATTTCTCTAAACAACGGATATTGAGAGCGAATAAGCTGTTGATATACTTTATCAATATCATTTACTTCAATAGAAAAATTAACTCCTCTACCAAAAGGATATGCCATTTCAGCAACATTCCAGCCATCATCTCGTAATTCTTCAAACATAAACTGTGAATCTTCAAATGATAGAAACATGAACTTATCTTCTACTCGTTCATATTCAATTTTAAATTGTAATATATTAAGGTAAAATTCCCTCGTTCTTTTTATATCTTTAACTGTTAATTCTGGTATTAGTTTGTTAAATTCCATTCTATCATCTCCACAAATTCTAATTTATCGCATACGAGCATTGACAAATTTCATAGGTACGTCCATGCGTTCCGCTACTTGTTCCGGCGTCATTCCACTGTTTAAGAAACGCTTGCATACTATTTTCATATTCTCTCCAACTTCGATAATATGTTTATCTGGGTCATAAAAACGAACAACACGCTGTCCCCATGAATGTTCTACAATAGGGTGGACATATTCAACATCACATTCTTTCAGCTTATCCGCAAATTCATCAAAATTATCTTCTTCAAAATAAATTCCAAAGTTATTGCCACCAAAAGAAATATCGCTTTTCCCAATAAAGTCTTTATATGTTTCAACTGTCTGCAAAGCCAAACCGCCAGTTAAAGTTTTATTTGCTCCGAAATCCATAATCACATGAAGCCCAAAAACCTTTTTATAAAACTCAACTGATTTCTCTATATCTGTTACCACCAGCATAGGATTTTTCATTTTCATTTCCGTTACCTCCATAACTTTCAATTTTGCCTTTATCTGCATTAAATCATGCTGTTATAAGCGTTGTCATTTCTTTTCTGCTTTTGAAAAACTACTTATTAGCCTATATTTTGTAAAGGGTGCTGTTCAGCATTGCTTACGCAACAAGCCCTTGACAAACCATAGACTAATAAGTTTTAGAGTAATCAAGCAGAAATGAAATAGTTGCTGTTACACTGCATAGAAAAAGACACTCTTTTTCAAATGTTATTTTTTCATAACTCTGTATTTCTTTGCATAAGTCGTTACATCAGGCTCTTTCATTTGTTGTAATTTCGTTGTAATTTTCCTTATTTTCTTTTTGGTTTTTTGCTGATAGATACTGTATTTACGCGGCTTTTCTCAATTTAGTATCTGTTTTTCATGGACAAAAGCCAGCTGATTGCTGATGCCATTGACACATTGCGCGAACTTGGAGTTGGCAAGGACCAACAAAATGAGCGTAGCGCAATGACATTGCTCGCCTTACTTCAGCTCAAGCCCGGAGACAACTGGCAGCAGGCTACCAATCCCATGTTGGGAACCCGCGCCATCATGGATTGGATTAGAGACTACTATGAAGTGGACTACAAACCAAATACCCGTGAAACCATCCGCAGGTTTACGCTCCATCAATTCGTAATCGCCGAATTAGTGGAGGAGAATGCCGATCGACCCGATCGCCCAATCAATTCTCCAAAATGGAACTACCGTATAACAAATGACACGTTGAATATGCTGCTGCATCGCGGCGAGTCCGAGTTCGAATTGATTCTCAAGAGATTCCTCGAGCAGCATGAATCCTATCAATCTCTTGCAGAGGAACGGAAGAATATGCCAAAAACACCTGTGATTCTTCCTTCAGGTGCTGCCCTGAGTCTATCTCCAAGTGGTCAGTCTCTTCTGATTAAAGCAATGGTGGAGGAAATATGCTGCCACGCTTTGCTCCCGGATGCCAAGTCGCTTATATCGACGATACTGACCATAAGCATGGTGCCGTAGACCCCGCATTGTTGGATGAACTTGGAATCAGTCTTAAGGCTCGCGAGAAGGCGCCAGACGTCATCGCTTGGGATGCAAAACGTGGCTGGCTATTTCTCATGGAAGCTGCAAGTACTCACGGCCCGGTTGACGTGACCAGAAAGAATGAACTGCACGAACTGTTCTCCGAGCAGTGGGACAAAATCGTATTGGTCTCATGCTTTCCTGATCGCAAGACCATGCAAAAATACCTCGCCCTACTAGCATGGGAAACCGAAGCATGGTGCGCCGACACACCAGATCATATGATGCACTTCAACGGATCCCGTTTCATGGGACCATACGGAGAATAGGCCACTAACATTAGCTGCGAAGCAGCTCTCCCATAAAGTCAGCTGCCTTGCGGTCGTTTTCTCCTACCTCCTCAGCATAGATATTCAACGTCGTGTTCAGGCTCTCGTGTCCAAGACGAGCCTGAACCGTTTTAGGATCCACGCCTCCAGCAACGAGTAGTGTGGCCTGAGCACGACGAAGCGCATGGAAATTAGGACCGACGTAGCCAGTCTGTTTCACCCTTTCGACTCCGCGCTTATCAACGTACCGAGTCTCATTGGTATAGTGCGCCAGACCTTCTTTGACGTAAAACTTTCGACGCCAACGGCTGAAGTTGTCGGGGTCCAAGAATCCGCATAATTCGTTGCTGCATACTGGTGAATCATCTTGCTGTTCAACACCTGCGGCGCGGAATAGATTATGTTGGCGAGTTTTCCACTGCTTCAGAAATTCAACTGTCTGCCTGTCGATGGAAATGGTGCGTCGAGACTTGGCGGTCTTGGGATCCTTCAGAATCTTCTCCTTGCCGAGCTGCTTACGAATGCGCAATCGCGCGTTGTCTAGGTCCACGTCTTCCCACACCAGCGCCAGTGCTTCGCCACGGCGAAGACCCGTGGCCACGCCCAACCAGACCGCTACAATTCGCCCGTCTTGAGGTTCCTGCCGTATCTTGTGAACGAATGCGAGTGCCTGTTCCTTTGTGATTCGTGTTTCCCTGCGCTTCTGTTGGCTCACCTTTGGGCGCCTGACGCCTTCCACCGCATCACATGGGTTGCGGTTAATCAGCTCATCCAAGAAAGCCTTGCGCATGATCTGGGATAATTTCATATGGACCTTGTGAATGGCATCTGGCGAAGCTCCATCCTGTTCCGACATGCGTAAATAGGCGTTCTCGATCTGCTGCGAGGTAAGGTCGATTACTCTTGTCTCTCCAAGATATTTCTTGATGTGGTCAATCTCATGTTGGTCCCGCTCAATGGTGAGCACGGAAACCGTGCCGAGAGCCTTGCGGTTGGATTGGAACATGTCAGCGTATTCCGCCACCGTCACGTTCTTGCCGGAACGCTCATCCTCGAGTTCTTGTTTGTAGGCAACCATCGCTGCCGTGGCCTCGGCTTTGTTCCCGTAGACCTTACGCGACTTTGACCAATGCCAAGACTTATGTTCATTGTCTGGAGCGAGACGGACGCGAATCGAATACTTCCGTCCTCGCTCCAGTTCGGTGATCTGTCCGGACGTTTCCCGCTTCGTCATATCAGCTACTCCTTCAACAGTTGGTTATATGCTACCAGATTTGGACAAATCTGGACACAAATAATCTGGACAAAAGTTGGACAAACTCGCCAATCACAACCAATATGAAACAAACAAAACGCCGTATTTCGAACCATTGTCGCACTATACAATAGACAATAACAAACTAGAACAATATAAGAAAACGTGGGCTCATAACCCAGAGGTCCATGGTTCAAATCCATGCCCCGCTACTAATCATGCAAGAGGCCGCCAGCCAACAAGGCTGGTGGCCTCTTGCGTTCCATGGTACAAAGGAATCAAGGGAACTCCCGCACCCTGCAGCCACATTCAATGTCTCTGAGCCTTCGGCAAAGGCTTAGAGACGATTCCAGACCCCCATGTCGGCCGTTAGACCGGGATTCTGAGTCGGTGCGTCATTTCAGCGACAACTCGATGATCTCGTACCCGTCGATCTTGGGAATGTTCAGATCGACATACCCGTCGGCCACGGTGTAGTCCCGTTCGGAGATCACCTCGCCCTGACGGATCGCGCGGACCGACTCGATCTCGGCGTCGCCCACATACACGCGCACGCGCTGGTCGAACAGCGGAACCTTCTCGTCGATCGTGTACAGGTTGGCGGCCGACTTCTTGCAGGGGTAGTACAGGCAATGCAGCATCAACGAATTGCGCGAACCCGAACGGCGCAGCTGCACCTCCAGCCCGCTGACCGTATGCCCGTCCTCCTTGCGCACCAGCTGCCTCGGCATCAGCAGATCGAGGACGTCGGCGAATATCGCCTTGACCCACGACGGGGCGAAATCCTTGTAGATGCGGAACAACGGGTGGGAGAAATAGACGACGTCGCCGTACCGCGTCGCCGCGGGGAACCCGACCCTCCCGGTCGAGGGGGCATGCAGGTGGGAGCAGAAATACCTCCCCTCACGATTGAAGTAGGGTTCGACCGAATCCAGCAGCACCCGCGATCCCGCCGTCCTCACCCGCGCGCCACGCTCGTACATGACGAACTCCTCTTTGGGCAGACGCGCCCCGACCTCGTCGTTCGGCATGATGAAATCCCGATCCCAATAGGAATCGCCCAGCATCCTGTTGCCGTACAGCGGATTGGTCTCGTCGCAGCCGTTGTCCATCGACATGTACGTGCCGATGACCTTGCCGCCGCCATGCACGTAGTCCAGCAGCTTCGCCGACCCGGAGACCGGCGAGATCCTCGCCGGCCAGACGCTCGACGCCACCCGCGAACACCAATACCGCAAGCCGGCGAACGATGTCAACGATGCCCCACGACAGATGTGAAGCATGCCTCAGGAGACCCGTCAACTATGCCCCAAGACATCACACCCGAAGTATGTAACCTGCCGCCAGAAATGGCGGCTTTTTTCATGGCCGGGAATATCCCGGAGAAAAGGAGGCTCTATGTAGTTTTTCACTTCCGCTATTGATACTTCGCAGGCTCTTGTTGTAGCCCTCGGCGCTGGACTTGGCGTGTGGGGCGTTGTCAATCTGCTGGAGGGCTATGGATCGGACAACCCAGGTTCCAATGCTCATGTGCGGTAAAGTAACACACTAAAATCTGATAGGCAGCTATCCCTCTATTCCGAAAAATATAAGGGAAAATTCATAGAGAAGTTAATATTTATGCGATAAAATAAAACCAGAAACCAAAAGACAAATCAGGGTTCTGAGAGGAGGAAATATTGGACTGTCATATTAAGTCACTATATCTATGCGTTAAGAACATGGAGAGAGCAATCCGTTTTTATGAGAGTTTCTTTGAAAAAGAAGTGACTATAAAAAACGAAATTTATAGTGTTTTTGATATAAACGGATTTCGTTTCGGTTTATTTGCTTTTGAAAAGATGAATGAGAATCACAGTTTTGGTAGTAATTGCTTACCCAGTATTGATGTTGCAGATTTAGAAATTCTTAGAAATAAAATTGAAGATTTAGAACTATGTTTTCCGTTGACGCAAATAAACACTAATTGGGTAGTAGAGTTTATTGATTCAGAGGGGAATCATATTGAATTGACAGCCCCTGTTTGATAATTTCCAGTTTGTCGAACGGTTAGCAAAACCAGTCGAGCCAGTCAACGGTCAAGATAAACGGCTCTGCGAGCCGCCGTTGACAATCTCGCCTGTTTTCGCTTATGGGCAGTCAAGGGGCGACAGCAAAAAGTGCTGCCGCCCCTCTCTATCATACAAAAACTTTTAAACCAAGTACCACCCTTTTAGGAGGAAGGGGAGGGAATTTCCACGACCGATACAGAAGCATACCGGGAATATATCGAGTATACGTTCAACGCCTACTGTAAGATTGTCATACGCCATGCAGCAATTGACGCAGGACGGCAAAGGTGCAAAAGACGGGAAAAGAAATATTCCTTGAATATTTCTTTGATGAAAAGCACTATCCTTTAAGCACAGATGATGAATATTTTCCCTCCCCGGAACCGGACACGGAATATCCCGTCACAATCTGCGGGCAGACAGTAACCTTTTGTAACGCTTCCCTTGTTGCTGCCATGTTCCGGTTGCCAGAGAAGAAACGGGAAATGATTTACCTGGATTTTTTAAGAAGTACACACAGGAAGAAATCGGCAGACATTACGGACGATTCAGAACCACAGCAGGCTACCATATCCGGCGTACCCTGCGGCAGCTACAACGGGAAATGGAGGGAATTGCCTATGAGAAATGACGGGCTTCTCCCCTATGTTTACACTAGTTGGGTTTTTGGCCGCGTTTTTTCAGGTGGGATGGGGCTGAGGATGGACCGGGGGTCGGCGAGAAAGGCCTCGTCGAGCCCGTCGTGGCGGGTGGCGGCCTTGCTGTAGTGCTTCATGCGGTTGAAGACGCGTTCGACCATGTTTCCGACCCTTGCACGCCTCCCTGTCGCGATCCCATGGGGCCGCACAGTTCCCCTTGGGCGGCGCGGCCGAAGCCATGCCCGAGGACCGGCTCAGGGCCGCCGTGCAAGCCACCGCGCTGACCGCATGAACGGCAAAGACCATCGGTGAGCGTTGTCTTGATAGATGATGATAGCTCCATATTTACCTTAGACTGCATTAGATTGGTTTAGATTTATACAAAATAAGAGATTCAAATACTTCCCTCTATCCAATCAGTTACAATTTTTCTATCAGAATCACTCATAAATGAATGCTCGCTTTCTTTTGATATGTATAATTGGCAATTAAATTTCATTGAAAAATGACGAACAATTTCTATTGATTGCAATATATCTTTGCTGCCATACATAATAGCTGTTGGTATACCCCAGTGTTGAACAGGATTCTCTTTTACATATTGGTAGTATTTCCATGATAAAGTTTCAATCGGTGTTTCGATTTTTTGTCTTTCCTTTAATTCATTCTCGCTTACATCAAACCATGAAAACATATTATGTATTAAATAATCCATATCTAGTATCGGCGAAAGAAAAAGACATTTTTCAATATTTCTGCTCTTATAAGCGTGCAGACTGAAATATGCGCCTATGCTGCAAGCATATAAATAAATTTTATCCCAGTTACGTTGAACATATTTCCAGATACATTCTAAGTCATGTATTCCATTCCATATATTACATTCAATATCTTTATTTTTTCTCTCACCATGAGATGGTAAATCAAAACTAATAGTTTGATAACCTTTTCTTTCAGCAATATTGGCGAAAAAAAGAGCTTCTTCTTTGTTCCCGTTTTTTCCATGAACATAAATATATATTTTTTCTGATTCTTTGCCCCAAACGACAGTTGGTATAGAATCAATCAAAATTAAATTTCTTTCCATATAGCATCTCCTTGGAAATAGTATTATTGCAAAAGTAAGCACTACAATATAATGTTATTTATGGTGTCGTCGAACACTTCGCGCCGGTATTTCACGACGAGTATGAGATGATAATGCATGAGGAACACCGAATGATGATTCGATTCGAGTTTCACAGCAAACACCTCGCTTCCGATAGGTACGACTGAATGCCGGTATAGCATAAAAGGAAAGCCGATTCATCCCCCGCCCACGCTTCCGCTAAGAGGCGGGGGAATCCTCGGCAAAATCAGTTGAATCGGTCATAGCGACGACGCCACCGAACGACGATGGACAGTATGGCGCCTATCGCCAGGACCGACACGGCCAGAACCGAGGCAAGCGACACATCGCCACCCGTGACGGGCAGTGACGGGCGAGGGTTGGGCGTGGTTGTCTCCGCCGGCGCCGGCGGCGTCTCGGGTTTCTCCGGTTCGCACGGTTTCTCCGGCTCGCATGGGGGAAGCACCCGCACACGCTCCCAGGCATCGTCATACCGGCTGGACGCCGGGGAAACACGGTCATCCCCCTCGAACCGCCAGACGAACACGTACCACCCATGCCGTTCGGCGGTCAGATGCATGGGAGCGCCATGCGCGTCCAACGCCCCGGCGCCGATTTTGAACGTGCCGTTCATCGCGGGAATCTCCCAGGTGGCCAGCAACCGGTGGTTGTCGTCTTCCGTGGGAACCTCTCCCCCGGACGGCTTGTACGCCTCATCGTTGGAGGGATTGTCGGGATCGCCGGACCACCATACACTCACCGTCGCATACGGCTGATCCGCCGTGAAACCATAGGTTTCATCGCCCATGAACTGGCCGTGGTCCGCCGGGAACCCCGATACGGTGATGGTGTCGCTGAGTTCGGCGCCGATATCCGCTGAATGTTCGGTAACCGTCGACATGACTTCGACCTTCCCGCGCCCCACGTTGCTTTCCGAAGCCTCCATGAACGGGCTCACCCAGTCGCCGGTAAGGTATTCCTGCGCCCGTTTGCTTTGCTCGCTCCGCCGGAACACCCACACCCAGGTGCCAAAGCCGCCGGTCTTCGGAGTCAGATAGGCGGCGTCACCGTCCGGCTTGGTCATGGCCTGCACACGAACCCGTTGCCCCACACCGGTGAAGGACGCCTCGCCATAAGCACTCGGCTTATGACCCGAGGACGCCAACCGGGCGAGAAAAGCGTCCGCGCTCTCCCGTGCGTTCGGCGCGATGACCTTGCCCAGATCGTCCTTGCCGAGCCCGTCGAAATAGTATCCACGCGCCTGCAGCTTCAGACCGGGCACCCAATGACTGCCCTCGTCCCCCACGCCGCTGGTCACATCATCGAACACCGGCGAAGCCGCATCAAGCACCTTATCGGACACTTGCGTGGACACCGACGGAACGAAATCCTTGCGCACCTGGAACGTCGACGACGAACCGCCGACGGAAGCCATCGAATCGAAGGCCAGCATGTCCTGAGTGCTGTCCATGACGTGCATCCGCCCATACTCGTATGTGGTGTTCGCCGTCACCTCGCCGGCACCGGTCGCCTCCCACGCGATCGAGGATCCGGCGCTCGTCGACACCCCCGAGAACGTGTTGCCGCCTTGGACGAACCGCGCCGGCCCCTGCAAGGTGACGGTGAACGGCACTCCCGCGATCGCGTCACCGACGCGGTTCACCACTTTCACCAAGATGGAACCGCTGCGCAAAGCCTCGGCATCGGTGCGTTCCACCGTCGTGCCCGCAGGCGTCATGCCGGCCGATTGATCCCATATCTGGGCCGCCTTCGCCACGATCTCGGGATACCGGCCTTGAATGACCGCCATCTGTCTCGCCCACTCGTCCCGATCGCGCCCGAAGTGATCCTGCACGATGATGCCGATCGCCGCATGGGTGGCGGCATCCGTGTCGCGGTACCGGTCAAGGATCCATGCCATACGCCGGGCGTTCTCATCGGAGGCAAGCACCGTGGTGGGGCCTATCACATAGTCGCTCAGTTTCCCCGCTTCGATGCAGTAGTATTTGTTGCCCGAAGCGTCCAGCCCCGCGACACCGACGTAATATTCCATATCGTTGTATGGAAACGTCACGTGATATCTTTCGTCGGCGGGCGTCAACGTCGCGGCATACGCCGTATTCGCCGAGCCGAACACCACTCCCACCATTATTATCAGACCGGTCAGCATCGCTACGATGGCCATGCCCCGTTGCCGCCATGTCGTTATCATCATTCGTCCTTTCCTGGTACGTTCCCCGCATACTGCACTGTGTGCGGGTAGGCCACGATCATGGCAGATTTTCATTCGCTACAGCCGGTTTTTCGGCCTATGTGGTCCGAGCTTGCCGTTTGCCGGCGAGTTGTGGATAACTCTTCCGCCGAGTTATCCACCTCATGCGGTTGACCGAACGTTTACCTGCAAGTTATCCACAATGTGCAACATATGTTCAAAAGCCTCTAGAATAGGGCCTTATGGCAGCAGTACAACATCGCGCGACCACGCGCACTAGTAATACCGATAACAACACCACGAAGACGAAGTCAAAGGCGACTTCTGCCCGAAAGAGCCCCGCAACCAAGCGCAAGAGAGTCAGCGCCGAAACGGCACGCGCCGCAGCAGTGCTGAAAGGCCTGGCTGTCGAAGCCCCCGCACCGTCCATCGAAGCAAACGAGCCCGGCCAGTTCGGCCGCATCAATGTCATGGACATCACTCCCGCCGAGGAGCGTGGCATCTTCCCCGCCCGCGTGGAACTCGGCGAACCGTTTGAGATGACCGCCCAAGTGTTCATCGAAGGCCGCACCAAGGTGGGTGCCACCGCCATCGTGCGCAACCCGCGCGGCAAGGAAACCATGCGCCAGGCCATGACCTGTATAAATCCCGGCCTCGATCGTTGGACCGTGATGGTCAAGTGCGGCGAGCACAGCGATCTGAAGCCTTGGGAGGATGGCTACGCGGCCGTCAAGCGTCAGCTCGGCGAATGGACCGTGACCATCGAAGGTTGGGAAGACACGTACGTTTCTTGGCTGCATGACGCCCGTATCAAGGTGCGTGTGATGGACGACGTGGACAACGCACTCAATTCCGGTGCCGAGCTGCTGGCCCGTTGGTCCGCAACCCCGGACGCCGGCCTGACCGCACGCGATCGCAAGACCTTGGAGAAGGCCGCTGAGACCATGGCCGATCAGACGCTGAGCGCCGAGGATCGTCTCGCCGCCGGCGACAACCCGACCATCGCCGCCCTGCACGAGACTCACCCGCTGCGCGACGGTATCTCCCCCAGTCAGCCCCAGCGTTTCAAGGTGGAACGCCCGAAGTCCAGCTTCGCGGCTTGGTACCAGTTCTTCCCGCGTTCCGAAGGCGCCACCATCGATCCGAACACCGGCAAGATCATTCAGGGTACGCTGAAGACCTCGATGGCTGGTCTCGAACGCGCCGCTGCCGAGGGCTTCGACATCGTCTACCTGCCGCCGGTCTTCCCGATTGGCGTGACCAACCGCAAGGGCCGCAACAACACGCTGGTCGCCGGCCCCGATGACCCGGGCTCACCGTTCGGCATCGGCTCCGAGCTGGGCGGCCACGACACCGTGGACCCGCTGCTCGGCACCATGGACGATTTCAAGGCCCTATGCCGGCGTGCGCACGAACTCGGACTGGAGGTAGCGCTCGATTTCGCCCTGCAGTGCTCGCCCGATCACCCGTGGGTCAAGGCTCATCCGAACTGGTTCCGGCACAAGCCGGACGGCTCCATCGCGTTCGCCGAAAACCCGCCGAAGAAGTATCAGGATATATATCCGATCGACTTCAACGCCGACATGGCGGGCATCGAAAAGGAAGTCGAGCGCGTCATGGACCTGTGGATCAAGGCGGGCGTGACGATCTTCCGGGTCGATAATCCGCACACCAAGCCGGTGCGTTTCTGGCAGGATGTGATCGCCGCGGTCACGAAGAAGCACCCCGAGGTGTTGTTCCTGGCCGAGGCATTCACCCGCCCAGGCATGATGCGCGCCCTGAGCTACGTGGGCTTCACCCAGTCCCACTGCTACTTCCCGTGGCGCAACACCAAGGACGAACTGGAAGAGTATCTGCCGGTCACCAATGGCGACGACGGCTACTACCAGCACAACACCTTCTGGCCCACCACGCCGGATATTCTCACCGCTTACATGCGAGACAACGGCGTAGCCGGCCACTGCGTGCGTGCGGTGCTGGCAGCCATGGGCTCGCCGTCCTGGGGTATCTACAACGGTTACGAACTCATCGAGAACAAGCAGCGCCCCGGCTTCGAAGAGCAGATCGACAACGAGAAGTACGAGGTCAAGGTTCGCGATTGGAGCAAGGCCAAGCAGTACGGCGTGGCCGAGATGCTCACCGCGCTCAACAAGATTCGTCGCGCCCACCCGGCCGCGTTGAGCTACCACAACCTCACCGTGCTGCCTACGTCCGACCCGAATATTCTGGCTTTCGCACGCCACACGCCGGCCGAACTGACCGGCACCGGCCAAGCGGACACGCTGATTGTGGTCGTGAACCTCGATGGACACAACGCACACCAGTCGATGATTCACCTGGAACTCGGCGAGCTGGGTCTGCCCACCGACCGCCCGCTCAACGTGCGCGACGAGCTGACCGGCCGCGAATTCCAGTGGGGTTGGGACAACTACGTGTCTCTGGCGCCTTGGGCGGATGTGGCTCACATCCTGTCCGTGCAGTGATGCGGTAGTGCAACGGTAATGCAACAGTGATGCGGTTTACGCGCACGGGTATATCGTGCGTGTAAACCGCTAGAAATCCTCCCCTCAACGGGAGGATTTCGTCTGTTTAGACATAGTGTCGGCATAATCTCAGCACGGTTTCTTGAGTTCCGCACCTGTTTTGCAGGCGCAAACAGGGTATTGTGGTGAGACGATAACGTAACTGTCGATTTTCAAGGAGAAATGACATGGCAGAAACCTTCAACGTCGTTGTGGAAATTCCGCGCGGCTCCAAGAACAAGTACGAAGTCGATCACGAGACCGGTCGCGTCTTCCTGGACCGTACCCTGTTCACCGCAATGGGTTACCCGGATGACTACGGCTACATCGACGGCACCCTGGGCGAGGACGGCGATCCGCTGGACGCTCTCGTGATGATTCCGAACTCCGTGTTCCCGGGCTGCGTGGTCGAGTGCCGCGCCGTGGGCCTGTACCACATGGTCGACGAGGCCGGCGGCGACGACAAGGTGCTGTGCGTGCCCGCCGACGTTCGTTTCGATGACATCAAGGACATCGACGACGTCAACGAGTACCACAAGGCCGAAATCAAGCACTTCTTCGAGCAGTACAAGGCTCTGGAGCCGGGCAAGGAAGTCCTGCCGGGCGACTACTGGACCGGTGCTGACGCCGCCGAAAAGGAAATCATTGCCGCGCGTGAGCGTCTCGCGAACGAAGGCAAGTGATTCGATTCCGAATCGTCGGCGGGAGACCTCTCCGGAGGTCTCCCGCCTTTTTGGTTCGACGTGCATCGCGTGATATAGTGCTGGTGTATTTTTCAGCTAGGCGTAGGCGGCGTGTGGGAACGCTGGTCGAGGCCCATCGTCTGGAGTTCGGGCGATGAACCTTCCATCACATCATGATTGCGATAATCGTTCAGACCCTGCTCATTTCCGTCTCCGTCGCCATGGATGCGTTCGCCGTCTCCATCGGCAAGGGGCTCACCGTCTCCCGCGTAAGACCCGGGGATGCCGTCAGATCGGCGCTCTGGTTCGGCGGCTCCCAGGCCCTCTTCCTCATACTGGGGCATTACGCGGCCTCCGCATTCAGCGCGTATGTAACCGCATTCGATCATTGGATCATCTTCGGTTTGCTGGCGTTCATCGGCGGCAACATGGTGCATGAGGCATACGAGGAGGACGCGGAGAACGCCAAGGAGACCGCGCAATTCGACTGGAAGCACATGCTGCCGCTCGCCGTGGCGTGCAGCATCGACGCCTTCGCCGTGGGCGTGAGTCTGGCGTTCATGGCAACCAGCGTGCCGTTCGCCATCCTCTGCATCAGCGTGGTGACCGGCCTCTTCTCCGCGGCGGGCTTGTACATCGGGCGCGCCTTCGGCGCTCACTGGCAGAAACCCGCGCAGATCGCAGGCGGTGTGGTGTTGATTCTGATCGGCGTCAAAGTGCTGTTGGAGCATCTGGGCGTCATCGCGTTCTGACTTGCCGTCACGCATCTCGTCGCCACGGATGGCCATCAATGCTCGACGGCACCGTTCCAACGCCCGACGTAGGATTGACGTAGCGATTCGATTATCTGAGAGGCGTACCATGACAGAAATCACCTGGAAGGAATGCAAGAACAAGGTTCTGCGCATGCTGCTGGTCCAGCTGTCGGCCTACGCATTGCTCATCGCGGCCGCGGCCGTCACCCTGCCCGGCGCCGACCCCACCGCCCCCCGGGTCGTCGCATGCCTGACGCTGGTCGTGTTCCTTGTCTTCTGGCCGTTGCGCGGCACGATGCTGGATCGCGTCGTCACCTTGCTGTTCGGCGCGGCCTCCCTGATGTTCGTCACCGTGCCGTTCCCCGCCGGCAAGGTGCCGCCGGACCAGACCGCCGCGGATGGTTCGACGCTTCCGTGGTATTCGTGGGCGTTGGCCATGGGCCTGCTGCTGGTCATGCTGGTGGTCTTCTCGTTCGGACGTCAGATGGCCCGCGAGAAGCGGGACCATCTCATCCGTGCCCTGTCCCACGCCGTGACTTCCGGCGTGGCGGCTCTCGCCGTGGCCGGCTGGTGCTTCCTGCCTGATTTGGGCGCAATGCTTGCCAAGGGCACCGTTGCGGGAACCGTTGCCCTGATCATCCTCATCGTTTTGGGACTGGCCTTGGCCGTGGCCTCCACGTTGTGGGTGCGCGACGCCGATCCGGACCCGGATATCCGCTATCCGTGGATCGGCACCGGCCTGATGCCGGTGATGCTGATGGGCGTGACCATCGCCGCAACCGCACTGGTGCTCGGCCGTATCATCGGTTGATGGACGTCCGCCGTTCCATATTCCGCAAACTTGTAACCTATGTGTCCACTACAAGCGCGTAGAATAATGAAAACTTTGCGAAAGCGGCATAACGCCGCTGACGACTCGTACGGCCACACCAAGCAATTGCGTAACACATTGCAGGATAAAGGGGGATTAGCGTGACGGATCTTACGTTGATGACTTTCGCCAGCGACCCCGCCACCGTTTTGCCATCACTCGCCCTGCTTTCTCATCGCGTCCGTGTACTGCCGATGGATGCAGCCAGCTTGGTGAAGATGCCGGAGAACACCATTCTGTTTCTGGATGCACGCGATGATCTGGCGACCGCCAAAACCTTGTGCCGCCTCATCCACGCTTCCGGCCTATCCACGCCGATCGTACTGGTGCTGACTGAAGGCGGCTTCACCGTGGTCAACTCCCAGTGGGGCATTGCGGATGTGGTGGTCACCACCGCTTCCCCGGCTGAAGTCGAGGGCCGATTGCGATTGGTCTCCGAGCGCGGCAACGCTCCCACAGCCGCAGCAGCCGGTTCTCCCGCCGAATCCACCACCACGGTGGAAGATGGCCAGATTCGCTCCGGCGACCTCATCGTGGACACCAACGGCTATACCGCCTCCCTGCATGGACGCCCCATCGATTTGGCATACAAGGAGTTCGAACTCCTCAAGTACTTGGTCCAGCACCCCGGCCGCGTGTTCACGCGCGCCCAGTTGCTGCAGGAAGTATGGGGCTACGACTACTACGGTGGCACTCGTACGGTCGACGTGCATATCCGTCGTCTGCGCGCCAAGCTCGGCGGTGAATACGAACACCTCATCGGCACCGTGCGCAACGTGGGCTACCGATTCGACCCGCCGGAGACGGATAAGGAAACTGCCGCCGCACAGCAGGCCGCCAAAGCATCCTCTGCCGCCATCGACATCGATGACGATACTCCCGATCTCAACACCGCCGCCTGACAGACCAGCAGCGCTGCAAACTATCAATCATCGACACTACGCCGCTTAGATCCATACGATGAGAGAAACCAAATCCGCGCGTCTCACGCGCATGCATGACGAATACGACATTCTGCGCCAAGTGATTCCGGCACCAGCTTGTGCACTGCATTTCTCGAATCCGCTCGAATTGCTGATCGCCACCGTGCTCAGCGCCCAGACTACCGACAAGCGCGTCAACACGGTCACCCCCGAACTCTTCGCCACCTTCCCCACCGCTCGTGACTTGGCGGCCGCGAATCCGGCCCAAGTCGAAGACATCATTCATCCACTGGGGTTCTATCGTTCGAAAACCCAGCATCTCATCGGACTGGCCACGGCACTGGACGAACGGTTCGGCGGCGTGGTGCCGCGCACGATGGATGGACTGACCAGCTTGCCGGGGGTCGGCCGCAAAACCGCGAACGTCGTGCTCGGCAACGCATTCGATATCCCCGGATTCCCGGTCGATACGCATGTGATGCGCGTAACCGGACGACTGCGTTGGCGGTCGGATTGGCGGTCCGCGCACCCTGATCCCGTGAAAATCGAGAAGGAAATCACCGCCTGTTTTCCGCCCGAAGAGTGGACGAATCTCAGCCACCGACTGATTCTGTTCGGCCGGGCCACATGCCATGCACGTACCCCTGACTGCGCCAACTGCCCGCTGTCCGACACCTGCCCTAGCTATGCGCCGCCCGCCGGCAAGAGCACGTCCAAGCACTAGCTCATGCCCATCATGGTGAATTGCGGATTCTAGGCTGAGTCCACCGCTAGACTGAAGACCATGCAGCACAGCAAGCGGAACAATACATGGTCCAAGTGGGGGATTTTTCTCGGAGTCGCCGTGGCACTCGGCACACTCGTGGTTGTGGGATGGACGTTCATGCAAAACCGGTTCCAGCCGGGATCGCCTCTCGATGCCGATGTGACCATTGGCATCGGCGATATGCCGCAATCCTTGGATATTCGGTCCGATTCCTCTGCGGCAGCCGAACGTCTGCTCATCGACAATGTGTATGAGACATTAGTGACCGTCGATCAAGACAACAAGCTTCAGCCGGGACTGGCGACAAGCTGGAAGACTTCCGATGACGGACTGACCGTCACCCTGACACTGCAATCGGGCGTCACCTTCTCGAACGGTCATACGTTGGACGCCTCGGACGCCGTGTGGTCGTTGCAACAGAACGTGACCAACAAGGTGGCGGACGTCGACGAATTGGGCGATCTGGCGTCGGTCACCAATCCGAACGCCGCCACGGTGGTCATCACGCTTGCCAAACCCAATCCGACGCTGTTGCGAGCGCTGTCCGGCAGACTCGGCATTGTCTACGATTCCGAGTCGTCCAGTGCCGATTATCAACGCAAGGCCATAGGTTCCGGACCATTCATCGTGGCCGATTTCCAGCCTGGCCATTCCCTGAAGCTGGCGCGCAGCGATACCTACCATGGCACCAAAACGGTCAGCCAGGCCATTGAATTTATGCAATACTCCGACGCCGATGCGCTCAGCAAGGCCCTGACCGACGGCAGTCTCGATATGGCGGCACCGGTTTCGGCTTCGACGGCCACCGGTTTGAACGGCAAGGATGGCCTGACCGTCAAGGAGGGGGCCACTACGGATAAGGTGCTGCTGGCCTACAACAACGGTACCGATTCGCTGCTCTCCGACGAACAGGCGCGTAAAGCCTTCCGCTATCAAATCGACGCAGCCGGCATCGCCTCCGCCCAACCCGACGCAGCCGGAACATTGGGCGGCCCCATCAGCCCGCTGGAACCCGGATACGAAGATCTGACCGGACTGTACCCGCATGACGAAAACCAAGCCGGGCAGATGTTCTCCTACTTCGGCGCGCAATATCTGACTACGGTGAATCTGGTGGTTCCCGAAGAATACCGGTCGTTGGCCGAAACCATCAAGCAGCAGATCGAGCGGCAGCCGCGCCCCATGGTGAACCTTGAAGTGCTCTCCGATGAGGATTATGCCAAACGAATCAAGGACGGCAAATGGGAACTGACCGTGATGAGCATGGACGGCACGGATGATGCCGGCATATTCGCCGATCCTGATTCCATGTTCCATTACGACCATACCGAAGCGCAACAGGCCTATGCGGATGCTCGCGCCGCCACTAATGACGCCGATTATGAGGCACGAATGAAGGCGTACGCCCGGCTGATCAGCGAGGATGCGGCCAGTGATTGGCTGTATACCCGCAAATGCTTCACTGTGGCGTCCACCAAGGTCTCCGGCTACCCGACCTCGATGATCAATCGCCGCATGCCGCTGGCCGGGTTGACGGTGGAATAGGCAACCTTCAGTCACGGACGGGCTACGCCCGATAGTCCTTGGCTCACTATCGTTCGATCGTTCGTACCTCGCCTGCGAACAGCCTACTGGGCTGTTTACTGTACAGTTCGGCTTGTCATGCAACGTGCATAAACTTTGGCTTTATGACTGAAGGCAAATCCATCATCAACGCCAACCTCACCCCGCTGCCCGACAAGGTCGGTGTGGACGGACTTGAGGACAAGTGGCGAGCCGTCTGGGATGAAGACGGCACCTACAAATTCCGCAATACCCGCGACCGCAAGGCCGTCTACTCCATCGACACCCCGCCGCCCACCGTCTCCGGTTCGTTGCATGTGGGCCACGTGTTCTCCTACACGCACACCGACGTGATCGCACGCTACAAGCGCATGCGCGGCTACGACGTGTTCTACCCGATGGGCTGGGACGACAACGGCCTGCCCACCGAACGCCGCGTGCAGAACTACTACGGCGTGCGCGTGGACGTGTCGTTGCCCTACGACCCCGACTTCAAGCCGCCGTTCGAGGGCACTGATGGCAAGAAGATCGACGCCAAGGATCAGGTGCCGATTTCCCGCAAGAACTTCATCGAGCTGTGCGAGCGTCTGACTGCTCAGGATGAGAAGCTGTTTGAGGCCCTGTGGCGCAAGCTGGGTCTGTCCATTGACTGGTCGCAGACCTACCACACCATCGGCCAGCACCCGCAGCGTGTGGCCCAGAAGGCCTTCCTGCGCAACCTCGCCCGTGGCGAGGCCTACCAGCAGGACGCCCCCGGTCTGTGGGACGTGACCTTCCAGACCGCCGTGGCCCAGGCCGAACTCGAGTCCCGCGAATACCCCGGCTTCTATCACAAGGTGGCCTTCCGCTTTGAGGACGGCACCCCGATCTACATCGAGACCACCCGCCCCGAACTGCTGGCGGCCTGCACCTCGCTGATCGCCAACCCGAACGACGAACGCTACAAGCAGTACTTCGGCCAGTACGTCTACTCCCCTCTGTTCAAGGTCAAGGTGCCGATTCTGGCGCACCCGGCCGCCGAAATGGACAAGGGTGCCGGCATCGCCATGTGCTGTACGTTCGGTGATGTGACCGACGTCGAGTGGTGGCGCGACCTGAAGCTGCCCACCCGCCCGATCATCCAGCGCAACGGCCGTATCGTGATGGATACCCCGGACTGGATCGAGGACCCGGCCGGCCGCGAGGTCTTTGCCGAAACCGCGGGTAAGACCACGTTCTCCGCCCGCAAGATCATCGTCGACAAGCTGCGCGAGTCCGGAGATCTGGACGGCGAGCCGACCCCGACCAAGCGTATGACGAACTTCTACGAGAAGGGCGACAAGCCGCTCGAGATCGTCACTTCCCGCCAGTGGTATTTGAAGAACGGCGGTACCGACGCCAAGCTGAACGCCGAGCTTATCGAGCGCGGCAAGGAACTCGAGTTCCACCCCGACTTCATGCGCGTGCGTTATGAGAACTGGGTGCACGGCCTCAACGGCGACTGGCTGATCTCCCGTCAGCGCTTCTTCGGCGTCCCGTTCCCGCTGTGGTACCCGGTGAACGCTTCCGGCGAGCCGGATTACGATCACCCGATCACTCCGTCCGAGGATCGCCTGCCGATCGATCCGACCATCGACGTGCCGGAGGGCTACGACGAGTCCCAGCGTGATGTGCCCGGCGGCTTCACCGCCGAGAAGGATATCATGGACACGTGGGCCACCTCCTCGCTGACCCCGCAGATCGTGACCCACTGGGCTGAGCCGGATGAGGCTTCTCAGGCCCTGTTCAAGTCCACCTTCCCGATGGATCTGCGCCCACAGGGTCAGGACATCATCCGCACCTGGCTGTTCTCGACCGTCGATCGCGCGCATCTGGAGAACAAGTGCCTGCCGTGGGCCCATGCCACGCTGTCCGGCTGGATCCTGGACCCCGACCATAAGAAGATGTCGAAGTCCAAGGGCAACGTCGTGGTGCCGAACGAGCCGATCGAGAAGTTCGGTGCGGACGCCGTGCGTTACTGGGCCGCCGCCGCCCGCCTAGGCCTGGACGCCACGTATGACATCGGCCAGATGAAGATCGGCCGTCGACTGGCCATCAAACTGCTGAACGCCACCAAGTTCGCGCTGGCCATCGGCCGCGAGGACGAGAACCATCATGTGGGTGCCGCCGCCGAGGCCGCGTGGAACCCGGCCGATGTGACCGAACCGCTGGATCGCGCCGCTATGGCCAAGCTGGCCGTGGTGGTGCGTCAGGCCACCGAGGCGCTGGAATCCTACGAGCATTCCAAGGCGCTGGAAGTCATCGAGTCCTACTTCTGGCAGTTCTGCGACGACTACATCGAACTGGTCAAGAACCGTGCCTATGGCACTCCGGACGAGCACGGCAATGTGCCGTCCGAGAAGGCTGTGAAGTCCGCCCGCACCGCTCTGGGTCTGGGCCTGGACGCTTTCGCACGTCTGCTGGCCCCGTACCTGCCGTACGCCACCGAGGAAGTGTGGAGCTGGATGCACGCCGGTTCCGGTTCCGTGCATCGCGCCGCCTGGCCGGTCGTGGACCCGTATGTCGAGGCCGCCACCGGTGCTTCCCCCGAGCTGCTGACTTGGGCGGGCAAGGCCGTCGAGCAGTTGCGCAAGATCAAGTCCGAGGCCAAGGTCTCCATGAAGACCCCGATCCTGTCCGTGGCGCTGTCCGCTGCTTCGGAAGGTGTGGACGCGATTCACGCCGCCTTGGGCGATATCGCGCAGGCCGGTCGCGTGGTCGGCAAGTTCGACTTGGTGGCCAAGCACGCCGAGGAATCCGCCGCCGAAGACGCGCCCGAAACCGAGGTCGCCGTCGAAGCCAGCGAGCTCGGTGAGCCACCAGTCAAGAAGCCAAAGCACTGAGCGTTGCGCGCAGCAGCAAAAGAGGGGAACCTCCTATTGAGGTTCCCCTCTTTTGTTTTTTGACGTTCGGATGACACGACTGTGGGACGGCACGCAAATATCCCGCATTGTAAGCTGGCGGCCCACAATAGCGTGGGCCACCACGCGTGTCAAACGTTTTATATACACGGCGTCCCACAGACCAAATCAACAGATCCTTGGAATTTAGCCATTCTTCAAACTATAGTTAGCTCTGACTTACAAGAGGGTGTGGGACGCCGCATCGAAAAAGCCAGTTTTTGACGCGGCGTCCCACACCGATAACGCACTTTACGCGTATTGGGCACCTGTCCCATGCGGATTTTCCCGCATACACCATCACACCGTCGGAATCACGATGAGATATCGGGTTTCGGCGGTTTTCTGTTGCGTATTGGGGCTGTCGAGCTGCGCGACGGCCTGCGCCAAGAGCGTGCCAGCATCACTGATTTTCACGGTCTCATTAATCAGCGCGTTCATATCGTGCTTGAGCAGCGTGCCGCCAGTGCCAAAACCGAACAGTACTGGAGCGGTGTCAAGATTGTTGCCGGAATCGTCAGTATCGCTCGACTTGGCTGAGTCGTTCGTTCCCGAACCAGCGCTCTTAGACGAGTCGGACTTATCACCACCACCGATGGCCGAAGTAAGACCACCCGCATAGTTCATCACATCGCCAGCAGACATGGACATGGTGTCATCGACCAGTGAGGCCTTGGAATGCTGCGACTGCTGCTGTTGCACGGCTTTGGCCTGCTTACGGGCGGCATCGGCCTTACGCTTGGCTTGGGTGGCCCGGGTCTTACCGTAGAACGATTGCGATTGCGAATCGACCAGGCTAGTCAGTGCCTGAGCCTCGGTCACCGGACCGGAAGAGACATCACCGGACGAGCCATCACCATCACTGCCGGAAGCCGAGGACGTGCCGCCTTCGAACTGATCGGAGAATCGCAATACAATCTGGCGCAAGGCCGTGGCTTTGCCCGTATGCTCGGAGGCGGTGGCAAGCGTGCTCATCGCGGCATCGACCTTGGATTGAGCGTCGGCGAGTTCATCGCTACCGTTGGTTTCGGCGATGGCTTGGCTCTCGTAAGCGGTGGCGCCCGAGGACGTGCCACCGGTCAGGGCGCTCAAATTGGCCGTATAGAAGTCCGTGTATTTCATCGAATACGGAATCATTGCGGCGGAGAGCTGGCTCTGTCCATCGGCGTATTGTTTGGAGCCTCGAGTGGCTTCCTCCGAAGCCTCGGCGGTCAGATCATCCACCAGTCCGCTGGTGCCTTGCTGCTGGATGCGGCGAATCACCTCGTCCAACGCATCGACCGCACCGGCATGCTGATGTGCGGCACTGACGTTGTTCACCGCGTTGGCCAAGTCGAGTACGGCTTGAGCCAAAGGCGTGTCCCCGGATAGTTCGCCGGCCGTGCCCATCAACGCCGGCAACTGGGTGGAGGTACCAATCGATCCAGACAGGTGCGTGGTATATGAGCCCACATACGCGGCCATATAGTCTTCAAACGTCCGCTTATGGGCGGTTTCGCGTTCGGCCACTACAGACTTGTTCAGCGCACGCTCGTTATCGCGCAGGGTTTGAAGCTGCTCGATGAGCTGTTGCTGTTCACCGGAACCGGCGTCGGTCAGCGCATCGACCAGTGTGGCGGCAGAGGCGGTGAGTTGGGCGACATCCGTATCGGCAGCAGGCTGTGCGGCAGCATTCGCGGCATCGGGATTAGCACCAACTGCCGGACTGCTGGAATTGGAAGGCAATACGGCGAGCGCCACGGAACTCATGGAGAAGTCTTTGGCGTTCATATAGCAGCTGAATTCCAAGCCGGTTGCGGCTTTTCCAGCTGCAGCGACTACGGTATTGGAACCTTGCATGGTCACCGTAATGGAGTTGTCAGCGGAAACATCATCGGCTACCTGCGTAGGCACGGTAAAGGCGACAACCGGGATCGTACGGTTGGCCTCCTTGGTTTGCGGCTTAATATCGATATACACGCCGATCAGTCCAGACGCGCCGGCAACCTCGTTTGCCTCGACGTTCGGACCGTCAAGCGAGTAGGTGACGCTGACTTTCCATGGCAGGGTGGCGGCGGAAGCGGGGACACGAGAAACCTTGGACGTGCCGGAATCACTATTGGCGGAATCGGTATCAGTGGAACCGCTATTGCCGGAATCGGCACTGGCGCCATTGCCGGCGCCGCCCTTCCCTACCACATACCAACGGACCGGCTCCCCTTCGGCATCGGTGACGGCGTACATATCACTTGCCGTAGCGAGCACCGGACCGTAATCAACCGGAGTCGGACGAGACATCCAAGCACCGCCGAGAATCGAAGCCACGCACAATGCGCAACTGACCAGTGCGGTGCCACATCTCATCTACGTATCCCATTCATACAGTCGGCCACTATGGGCATTCCATTCCCGTATTAATGTAGTCGCTGCAGGCAACTTGCCCTATAGACGAATATCCGAAAGGTGCCCATTCGCTGCGGGCGAATCAGGCGAATACGTCGAGTACGCCCGGGTCGCCACCGGCATCGGCTATGCGCTGGTGGCGCTTCTTGGCTTCGGTAACCACGAATTCACGGTACATTTCGGCAATTTCCGGATCAAGCCCGGCATCGATGGCGATGCGGTGGAGGCGCTCGATCTGATAGTCCTCACGCTTGGTGTCTTCGGGCGCGAATCCGGCGTTGGCTTTGAGCACGCCGACCTGCGAGGTGGTCTTGAACCGCTCGGCCAGTAATGCGATGGCCGCCGAATCGATGTTATCGATGGTTTGGCGCAGCGCTTTGATGCGCGCCACCGCCTGCGCGGTTTCCGGGTGAGCCGCCGCTTGGGCGGAATCAATGGTGGTCTTTTGCCAGTCGCTGCTCGTTTCGCTCATGATATCGAGAATACTCCCGTTCGAGTCCTTGTGCGATACTCGACGTTTGTTGGACGTTGTATATCAGGATACAGGGTTTAAGCTGTGAGGGACATGTTCCGGAATTCCTCCGGAGTGTGTCCCTCGAGTCGTATCTGGCGTCGTTTGGTGTTCCAGTGCACGATGTACGCGTCGAGCTCGGCCTTGAATTGCTCGTACGAGTCGAACTCCCGTCCCCTGTAGAACTCGTCCTTCAAGTGGCCGAACACCCGTTCGGTGGCGGCGTTGTCCAGGCAGTTGCCCTTGCGGCTCATCGACTGGCGGATGTTCAGTCGTTCGAGTTCCTCGCGCCACCATGGGTGCTGGTACTGCCATCCCATGTCGCTGTTAAACCGATATCGGTTTAACAGTGATTAAGCCGGGTTTGTTGTTAAGCCGGGAAACGGTTCGGGATTGTGGTGGGAGTGCCGCATTCCGTGTTGTTTCCCGGTTTAACGTTTTCTGGCTATTTGAGGGTGCGGAGCTGTCGGAGCCGTTGTTCGCTGAGCCATGTCTCCTTGGCGGGTCGGGGCCGGGGTCGGCCGCGTCGACGGCCTTGCGCATCATGTCGAGGGTCGCGAACGCGTAGAACGCGCTGGTGGTGCTCATGCTTTCGTGGCCGAGCAGTTGCATGACGGTCGGCAGTGGCACGCCCTGTTGGTAGAGGTCCATGGCACGGGTCCGTCGTATCAGGCGGCAGTGGATACGTCCGGGCATGGAGGGGCACGTCCCGCGTGCCTTTGACGCCGCGGTTTTGAGGATCTCGTCGATCCGGTCCACGGAGAGCGGGCGGATGGTGCCGTTCCTCGTCGAGTGGAACAACGGTCTGGCTCCGTCGCTCCCGTCCGTGTCGGGATGGAATTCGTCGAGGTAGGACGTCAGGTGACGTCGCGTCCTTTCTCCCATGGGCACGATCCGTGTCTTGCCGCGTTTGCCTGTGATCGTGATCCTGGCCGGCTCGTCCATCCTCACGTCCTCGAGTGTCAGGGCGGCGAGTTCGCCGATCCTGGCGGCGGTGTCGTACATGAGGATCGGGAGCATGCGGTTCCTGCGCGATTTGGCGTCGCCGGTGCCCCATGCGGTCAGCAACGCTTTGGTGTGCTCCTCCCCGAGGTGGTCGACGGGTTTTCGCGCGGGTGGTCTGACACGTATGCCGGCCGCGTCGTTGGCCAATGCGGTCAACGTCGGATGCTCGAGGCTCGCGTGGCCGAGGAATGCGCGCATCGTCGTCATCCTCAGCATGATGGTGCGGTCCGAGTATCCGCGTCCGGCCCGCATCCATTCGACCCACCGGCCCAGGTGCGCCCGGTCGAAATGCCCGAACCCGATGTCGTCGCGTTCCACGCCTTCCATGGTCTCGAGCCATCGGATGTAGGATTCCAGGCCGATGCGGCATGCCTCGACGGTCTTCGGCGAGTTGCCGCGCACGCGGGAAAGCCGGTGGTGCAGCCAGCCGCGCGCGACACGCCAGAAATCCGGTTCGTCCGGCCTGGTGTTCATCGGTCTTGCCGTGTTCATGGTCCCCCCGTTTCCGGGGACCACTCGTTCGGCGTCGGCGACGATATCCGCGTACCCGTCCATGAAATCGGGGCCGGCGTGCACGTAGTAGGGGGTGCTGCCGATGCCGGCGTGTCCCATGTAGGCCGCCAGGTAGGGCAGCATCGCCATCACGTCCATGCCGTCGCGAGCCCATCGCTCGATGTTCGCGAACGCGAGCCGATGCCGGAAATCATAGGGTCTGGGCCGTTTGCCGGCTTTCGGCCACGCAAGCCCAGCCTGCGTCCAGACGCGGCAGAACACCACGCCGGGCATGCTCGGGCAGACCGGGCTGCCGGTGGAGGCGACGAAAAACGCCGGCCGGTCATTCTGAGAGGGTGTCTAATTGTTTGTGTATGGGATCATCTGATGGAAAGGAAACGATCATGGTGACCGAGGCAGTGAAGCCTATGGCCGGCGATGTGGCCGGGAACGACAATGGTGCCGTGACGGATTCGCGGTCCCTGGTGGACTCGCTGGTCGCGTCGGGAGCGCTGGACCCCCTGTTCGAACGGATAGACGGCGGGCAGATCGAGCTCACCGGCGACGGCGGACTACCGGGCGAGCTCACGAGGGCCGCCCTGGAACGCGGCCTGCAGACGGAGATGACGTCGCACCTGGGCTACGCGCCCGGCGACAGGGAGTCGAAGGCGGGCGGCGGGCATGCGAACTCGCGCAACGGCTCGTATCCCAAGACGCCGTCCACGCCGGTGGGAGAGGCGGCCGTGCAGGTTCCCCGCGACAGGGACGGCTCGTTCACCCCGAGGTTGGCGCCCAAGCATTCCAGGAGGCTGGGCGGACTGGACGAGATGATCATATCCCTGTACGCGGGCGGCATGACGGTGCGCGACATCCAGCACCACCTCGCCAAGACGATCGGCACGGACCTGAGCCCCGAGACGATATCCAACATCACCGACGCGGTGAGCGACGCCGTGCTCGAATGGCAGGAGCGGCCGCTGGACGAGTCCTATCCGGTCGTGTACCTGGACGCCGTCAGGGTCAAGGTGCGCGACAACGGCAGAGTGCTGCCCAAGGCGGCGCACATCGCCATCGGCGTCGACATGGACGGGTTCAAGCATGTGCCTGGCATGTGGGTCCAGGACAACGAGGGCGCCTCCTTCCGGGCGCACGTGTGCGCCGAGATGGCCAACCGGGGCATGGCCGACGCGCTGATCGTGTGCTGCGACGGGCTCAAGGGCCTGCCCGAGGCCGTGGAGGCCACGTGGCCCAAGGCGATCGCGCGGACCTGCGTGGCGCACCCGATACGCGCGGCCAACAGGTTCGTCGCCGACCACGACAGGAAGAGGGTGTGCGCGGCGCTCAGGAGCGTGTACCGCGCGCCCAACGGGCAGGCCGCGGAAAAGGCGCTCGGCGAGTTCGCGGAAAGCGAGCTCGGCCGGAGATACCCGTCGGTGGCCGCCACGTGGAAACGCTCGTGGGACCGGTTCGTCCCGTTCCCGCGGTTCCCGCCCATGCTCCGCCGGGTGGCGTACACCACCAACAGCATCGAATCGCCCGACTACCAGTCGCGCAAGGTCAGCCGCAACCGCAGCCAGTTCCCCAACGACCAGGCCGTGGTCAAGCTGTTCTGGCTGGCAATCTGCGACATCGAGGACAAACGCAGCCTCAAACGCGCCAAAGACGGCAACAAAACCAGGCGCAAAAGCGAGGGAAGGCTCATCGAGGGGCGCATGACGACCAACTGGAAACAGGCCCTCGCCCAACTCGCGGCCGCATACCCCGAACGAATGGAACCTTATTTATAAAACACACCCCAAACACAAATAACTTGACAAGCTCCGTCGACAGGGTCAGAAAGGCCGAGGGCGGGCACAACGCGCTGCTCAAACGCACGAAATACCTGTGGCCCGGGAACGAGTCCAGCCTGACCGAACTCCAATTGGAGACCAAGCGCGGCCTGCAAAAACAGCGGCTCAAGACCGCCCGGGCCTGCCGGATGCGCGAGACCCTGCAGGACATCTACGCCGACAGCGCCAGCCGCGCGGAGGCCGAGGCCGGGTTCAGGGCCCTGTGCTCGTGGATGATGCATTCACGGCTGGAGCCCATGAAGGCCCTGGCCCGACAGCTGCGCCGCCATTGGGACTACATCCTGGCCTATTTCGACCACCGGCGCACCAACGCGGTCCTCGAGGGCCTGAACAGCGTCATCCGGCACGTCAAGACCCGTGCCCGGGGCTTCCGCAACATGGAGTACTTCTCCACGATGATCTACCTGACCTGCGGCAGACTCGACCTACGAACCGTCACCACCTGACCGGCTCCCACCCACACCAAACAGCGAAAGGCCTTTTTCTTTTCGTGCGGCCTGTTTATCTTGGTTCGTTCTTCTGTTGTGGCTTCAGCTTACGTCAGCCAAGACGGTCATACCTTGCCGCATTCATCGATTTTTTGATAAATCCATCGGCTATAGGGTTAAATATGCTACCGCTGACACATTTCAGCATAAATGGGAACAAATTCCAACAATAACGGCGTCCCGCACTTGACAGCAATTCTGAAACGTTACAGAATAGAAGCGTCAACAAGGAAGTGACTGCGACAAAGTAGTGCGATAACAGTACTTTCAATCACAAAGACAACGACATTGTTTTTGTGAAACGATACAGAGAAAGGAAAGCAATGGAGCGAATCCAATACCCCGACCCCCAATGCGTCCGACGCAACTGGGTCGATCTCAACGGCACCTGGGACTTCGCGATCCCCGGCGCACCGGCCGGGACCAAGAACGGCAACCAAGGCAACAACGCGATGGAGTCCACACCCGAGACCCTCCAAGCCGCGGCCTCGATGGCCTTCCCCGAATTCGACCGCACCATCGAGGTGCCCTACAGCTACACCTTCCCCAAGTCCGGCGTGGACGAACCGCAGTATCACCCCGTCGTGTGGTACCGCCGCTCCTTCGACCTCGACATGCGCCCGGGCAAACGATACCTGCTCAACTTCGAGGCCGTCGACTATGCCTGCGACGTGTGGCTCAACGGCCGACACGTCGGCTCGCACCAAGGCGGACACACGCCCTTCCGCTTCGATGTGACGCCTTACGCGGCCAAGGAAAACGAACTGGTCGTCAAGGTCGTCGATTTCAACCGCACCGACCAACCGCTCGGCAAGCAGGCATGGAAGGACGGCAACTTCGCCTGCTGGTACACGCGCACCATCGGCATCTGGCAGAGCGTGTGGCTCGAAGAGACCGGCGACGTGCATCTGACCGACTTCACGATGACCCCGCACGCCAACCAAGCGCGCCTCGACGTGGATGCCTCGCTCAATGTCAACGTCGACGCGGAGCTCGACTACAACGTGACCTTCGAAGGCAAGCCGGTCACGCACGGCACCGTCTCCTTCACCAACGCGCGCGCCCGGTTCTCCGTCGAGATCCGCAACTACGACCCGTCCCCCGAACCGCATCCATGGACGCCCTCGACGCCGGACCTCTACGACATCGACTTCACCGTGCGCTCCGGCGGCGAGACCACCGACGAGGTGTCCAGCTACTTCGGTCTGCGTGATGTAACCAGCGACGGGAAGATGATCTTCCTCAACGACCAGAAGTACTACATGAAGCTGCTGCTCAACCAGGGCTATTACCCGGGCGGAGGATTGACGGGCACCGCCGACGAGTTCCGCGCCGACATCGAGAAGATGAAGGCCATGGGCTTCAACGGCAACCGCATCCATCAGAAGCTCGAGTCCAACCGCATGCTCTACCTGTGCGACAAGCTCGGTTTCATCGTCTGGGCCGAGATGCCCAGCGCCTACGAATTCGGCCCGGAGCTCATCGCCAATGTGGAGCGCGAGCTGCCCGCCTACCTGCGCAAGCACGTCAACCACCCCTCGGTGTTCGCCTATGTGCTGATGAACGAGTCGTGGGGCGTCTTCGACATCGCCCACAGCGAGCAGGAGCGCACCTTCGTCAACTCGCTCTATTATCAGGCGAAGGCCTTCGATCCCTCGCGCCTGGTCATCGGCAACGATGGCTACGAGCAGACGCGCACCGACATCGCCACGATCCACGACTACAACGCCGATGCCGACGAACTGCTGGAGACCTATCAGGGCCGTCGCGACGAAGTGTTGGCTGGAGCACCCTCCCCGATGGGCGGCCGCCGCGTGTTCTGCCAGGGGTACGAACAGCAGCGCGTGCCGGTGATGGTCACCGAATACGGCGGCGTGGCCTATGAGCCGGGCGGTCACACCGAGGATTCGTGGGGCTACGGTGAGCGTATCACCGACCCCGACAAGGTCGTTGATCAGATCGCGGCCCTGACGCGGGCCGTGATGGACATCGACTATTGCGTTGGCTTCTGCTACACGCAGACCTCCGACGTGGAACAGGAGGTCAACGGCCTGCTCGACCACGACCACGAATACAAATTCGACCCCAAGCGCATACGAGAGGTGTTGCTGAGCAAGCACACCTACGGCTACGTGCAGGTGTGAGAACGAGCGCCGACATGGGTGCGGATATGGCCACCCTTCACAATCGAACCAATAAATAGAGAAAGGGAACAATATGACATCGGCAACGGCAGCCGCACCGGTCAAATCCAGCAATGCGGACAAAGTGAGCCTCAAGGAATACGTGGCGTATTTCTGCTACGGATTCGGACAGTGCTTCAGCTACGGCATCATCGGCAGCTTCATCCTGATCTACTACACGGATGTGGTCGGCATCTCCTCGGTGGTCGCCAGCGCGATCTTCCTGGTCGCCCGCCTGTGGGACGCCGTCTTCGACCCGCTGGTCTCCGGGTTCATGGACTCCCGCAAGCCCAGCAAGCAAGGCAAGTTCCGCAAGTGGATGAAGATCGCCCCGATCTTCGTGGTCGTCGCGACGATCGCCTGCTTCATCGACCCGGACATCCCGGTGGCCGGCAAGATCGTCTTCTGCGGCACCACCTACATCCTGTGGGGCACCTGCTACGCCTTCTCCGACATCCCGTTCTGGTCGCTGTCCACCGTGATGTCGCATGACCGCCAGACCCGCACCGACCTAGTGACCGTCGCCAACATCGGCGTGTCCGCCGGCATCGCCATGGCCGGCATCATCATGCCGGTGATGCTCGCGCAGTTCAAGCAGAACAACACTCCGTCGATGAGCTATCTGATCTCCGTGTCGATCCTCATGATCGCGGGCTTCGTGATCATGGAGTTCGGCTACCTGTTCACCAAGGAGCGCATCGCCGCCTCCGACAAGGCGGAGAAGCTCTCCTACAAGCAGGTGTTCGAGGCCGTCAAGGCGAACAAGTACATGATGATGATCCTGGTGATCTTCTTCCTGAAGTTCTTCATGGAAATGGTCAACAACATGATGATCTACTTCTTCACCTACAACATGTCGAACGCCGGGCTGATGAGTGGCTTCGGCCTGATCGGCACCTTCAGCGCGCTGACCTTCCTGCTCATCCCGGTGCTGACCCGCCGCTACAAGAAGGTGAACCTCGTCCGCGTGCTGCTCATCGCCGAGATCGCCTTCCGCGTGGTCTTCTACTTCGTCGGATACTCGAACACGACATTGACCTTCGTGTTCATCGGCATCACCTGGTGCATGTACTCGATGAGCAACCCGATCCTGTCCGCCATGCTGGCCGAGACTATCGAATACAGCCAGGTCAAGACCGGGCACCGTGCGGAGGCCGTGGTCTTCGGCGGCCAGACCTTCTCCAGCAAGCTGGCCATCGCCCTCGCCGGCGCCACGACCGGTCTGACGCTCACTTTCCTCGGCTATCAGCCGAACGTCGCGCAGACGTCGGGCACGCTGAACGGCCTGTTCATCGTGATCTCGATCCTGCCGGCGCTGGGCGCGCTGCTCAAGCTGCTGATTCTGACGAAGTACGACTACACCGAGACCGAGTTCAAGGAATACCAGCGCATCCTGGTCGAACGCGGCGCGGAGGGATACCAGACCGCACCCGCCGATCTGGTGTCCGAGACCGCCGCGTCTGGCTCGGCGACAAAGTAAGGATATCCGCTCCACACAATGACTGAGAGGGCTCCGTGTCCGATGCGTTCCGGCATCGGACACGGAGCCCTTCGACGTTTCGGGAGAACGGGACGGCCGTCGTTATGATGGGAGGAAACGCACCGCCGGACGGTGGGCGCCCACCCGAGAAAAGAGCCACCTGTGAGTGAAAGAACGACATCGGCCGTCGCCGACAAACCCACCCCCACCATGCGCGACGTCGCGCAGCTCGCCGGGGTGTCGGTGACCTCGGTGTCCAACTATCTTTCCGATTACCCGTATATGAAGCAGACTACCCGCGAACGCATCCGGCAGGCCATCGAGATGCTGGGATATGTAACCGACGAACGGGCACGCAGCCTGCGCTCAGGGAGAACCGGGCTGATATCCCTGGCCATTCCCAGTCTCACCCAGATATATTTCGCCGAGCTCGCCGAACGCGTGATTGCCGCGGCACGGCGACGCGGATACGGCGTAACCGTGGAATCCACGGCCTTCAGTCGGCGACATGAGTTGGAAAGCGTCGCCGCCATGGCGCGCAAGATGAGTGACGGGTTGATTCTGAGCCCCCTGCTCATGGAACGCCGCGACATCGCCCGCCTGGCCGGCGACTATCCGCTCGTCGTGCTCGGCGAGTGCCTGTTTGACGTGCCCGCGCCCCATATCCTCGTGCATAACATCGACGCGGTCAAGGCGCTGACCCAGCATCTGCTCGACGCGGGTTGCCGGCGCATCGCGCTGATCGGCGGCGCGCTCGACCGACGACGGACCTCAACCGAAACGCTGCGTACGCAGGGATATCTCGAAGCATTGGCACAGGCCGACGTGCCAGTGGATGCCAAGCTCATCAGGCCCATCCCCGCCTGGGAGACCGACGAGGAGGCCAAGGACGATGCCAGCGGCGGCGCAGGCTATGTGGGACGGGGCATCGCCACCAGACGCAACGGTTCGGAAATCGTGCGTCGCATGTTCGAGGAAGGCATCAAGGCCGACGCCCTTCTGTGCTACAACGACCTGCTCGCCTTCGGTGCGTTGCGACAACTGCGCGAGATGGGCGTGCGCATCCCGGACGACCTGCGCGTGGTCAGCATGGACAACCTCGAGGAGGCGCAATACACGATTCCCTCGCTGACCTCCGTCGAGCTTGGCAAGGAGCAGATCGCGCAATGCGCGGTCGACGCCATTCTGGAGCAAGTGGCCGGCGGCGGGCGCGGCGCAGCCGAGCAGCGTTACGTCGATTTCTCGATCCACTACCGGGAGAGCTCGCCGGCGGTGGCGTGATCGACGCACCGGAAACGCCGATGGGGCCCGCGGAATAATCTCCGCGGTCCCCATCATCGCATCATTATCGGTAAGGCATCGGACTTCCGAGCGGCAACCTCAGTTGCCGTTCACGGCTCCACCAGCAAGAACGGACCACGCTACGCGCGGACTCGATCCAACCTTCGTTCGGCTGCCGCCTCACTCAGGCGTCGCCGTCGGCAAGCCCACCGGGTTTGCCTGAACGGCAACCTC